>CAZFHM010000290.1:0-1520 GCA_964518825.1 uncultured Pirellulales bacterium | reverse complement strand
ACCATGTCGATGATTCGCATGTTGAGCTCTTCCGGCACCGTCTCCATGATGAGACGTCTTTCCGGATGCAGAGGAGTCAGGTCACTGAACACAATCTTGTCCGACAGAATATCAGGGTCCTGGAAATTAATTGCTTCCACACGCAGCAGTGCGAAGTACTTTTCCGATTCTTTCGGAGGCCTGATTTGTCCCGAAACGATATTGCCGGTCCTTAAACCGAAACGCTTTATCTGCGAAGGCGAAACATAGATATCATCAGGCGATGACAGGTAGTTATAACCCTGATTCCGCAAAAAGCCGTAACCGTCCGGCAGTACTTCGAGCACACCTTCGCCGTACATCAATCCGTTCTGGCGAATCCGCTCCTTGAGAACCTTGAAAATCAGGTCCTGCTTTTTCATCGCGCTGTACTCGGTGATACCTTCCTTCTTGGCAACGTCATGAAGCTCCGACACACTTAGCTTCTGAAGTTCGCTCAAGTAGAGCTGTCCCTTCTTGATGCGTTCGTACTTCGCATGTGTCGATTCTTCTTCCGCCCTTTTAGCTTCTGCTGCCGAGAGATTGTCGGTACCCTCCGGTGCCGAACCGTTTTCGCTTGTTGTAACGGCTGCATCGTCGGGCAACGAGCCCGTGTCTTCGTTTTTACTCCGGCTGGTTCTGCCTTTCCGGCCGCCCGTGTTTTTTCTGCCTCTTGCGGCTGACTTAGCCATAATTACTCCTTTTCAAGACTGTAAAGCTTGACAAATGTCTTTGCTCGTTGTTGCGGTGATACACTTTAAAGAATGGGATTCTGATAAACTGGAAAACCCGCTGAGAATCAAAAAATGGGTATCGCCCACACCATATTATAAACCAGGTTAGCCGTTCCTGACGATTTTTGGGAAAATCTCGGCGACTTGCCTGGCTAACGCCGATAAGTCAGAATTGTTGTCAACCGTATTTTCGGCAATGGCGGCCTTTGTGTCCAGAGAAATTTGAAAATTTTCTCGTTTTTTCAGTTCTTCAGGCCCTAAAAGGGCATTTTTCCCAGTTCTTTCAAGCCTTTTTTCCCGGTCACATTTGACAAAAATTAACGTATCGCATCGTTTATCCCAGCCCACTTCTACCAATAGCGGAATATCCAGGACAATTGCTTTGGCTTGGCTGGTCTCTTGAATTTCTTCGATTTTTCGCTCAATTTCAGCCATGACCGCTGGATGAACTACCCTGTTTAGCTTGCCTATCTTCTCGGCATCCGAGAACGCCGCCTTTGCCAGCTTACCGTGGTCAACCTTCCCGTCAATTCCCAGAACCCCGCCGCCGAAGAACTCTACAATTTGTTCTTTTGTCCCCAACTCATTGAGCAGCCGGTGGGCAATCTCATCGGCGTCGATTACCGCACAACCGAGCTTGCCGAACTCGGCTGCGACCGTACTCTTGCCCGAGCCAATCCCGCCTGCAATGCCGATAATTGGTTTTCTTTTAGCAGTCTCCACAAGGCGAGTTTAGTTATTCCCTGCGACCTCGTCAAGCAAATGCAA
>CAZFHM010000289.1:0-1532 GCA_964518825.1 uncultured Pirellulales bacterium | reverse complement strand
AACGCAGAGTCCTATATCGATGGCAAGAACCCGGATGACTCAAAGTCCAGCTGGGACAATAAAACCGGGTTCTACGACGGAGACCATGTAAGAAATGCCGCCGCCCATCAGCGCGACGGGCAGAATGTCCTTTATGTTGATACCCACGTTGAGTTCGAAAAGACCCCTAACTGCGGCATAGAGAACGACTATATCTGGATATGTTGGCAAAACGCCCCTAACGCTATGGAAAAAGGGGACAAAGAATGGGGTCAGCAGAATTGCAGGACTATTCTGAGCAAAGCGAAGATTGGGTATGGCAAGCTTGGTCCGGCAAACGAAGATGATGCTTTTCTGGTTAACGAATATAACGGTACTCCGTAGAGCAAATAGTACGTAGTAATTCCGGCCTGTATGGCGGTTTGATTTGTAATTTGGGCGGCCTTGTAAAGGGGTGGTGCAAGGCCGCTTTCCTTTTGCGCAGACTAACCGGCAGCTTTGTTGGCCTGTGCCACTGTCAAAGCTGAATCTTGCCGTAGATGATGGCCGTGGCCAGCAGCAGTATAACCATTACCAGCGTGAGCTTTAACAGCCTGGCATTGGTTGCCCTGTTTGTGGCCTTAAGCTGGCCTTTAAGTTGTCTGATATGGGTTTTTATTTGTCGTCTGTTCATGGCTGATACACCGATAGACCCTGTGCTGAATGTGGATGAGATACTTCTATGGCGATTAAAGTATAAGAAATGACAAGGCCGGCTGCAAAAGCGCTGACTATTATTTGCCGAAAGCTGCTTTGTTGATAAGTCCGACAATCCTGCGGGCAATATCCGTCTTGGCCCCGGCGGGCAGCTTGAGCCAGTTACTGCGGCGGGTTTTTACCTGGACCGTCGTTCGGTCAGAGGCGATTGATTCGGGTCTGTTGGCGATAATCATATCGAGATTCTTTGTCGCGAGTTTCTTCTCGGCGTTCGCACGCAGGTTCTTATCTTCGAGCGCAAAACCAACGACATACTGACCTTTACCCTTGTGCCTGCCTACCCAACTGAGGATGTCGGCAGTGGGTTTTAATTTCAGGGACAGGTCGCTCGTTGATTTTTTGATTTTTGTTTTGCGCAGCCGGGCAGGGGTGTAATCTGCAACGGCCGCTGCCATTATGAGGCAATCGCATTTTGCGAAAAACTTTTTCACGGCCGTAAACGTATCCGCAGCCGAATCGACTGCGACAAATTCGACTCCGACCGGAGGCTGAAGGTCCGATGCGCTGATAAGCGTCACGTTATGCCCTGCGGCTTGTGCGGCCGATACCAGGGCGTAAGCCGTTTTGCCGCTGCTCGCATTCGAGATAAAGCGGACAGGGTCGATATATTCGCGGGTGCCGCCGGCTGTAATAAGGAAATGTTTCTTTCTCAATTTAGACACTGATTGCCTCGACTAACGCCCGGCACTGGTTTCAAACCAGCTGAGCGATTCGGTCTATGATGTCCTGCGGTTCTGACATTCGCCCGGTCGCCTCGGTTCCGCAGGCGAGTCTGCCTTCGGCCGGGCCAATCATTT
>CAZFHM010000288.1:0-1597 GCA_964518825.1 uncultured Pirellulales bacterium | reverse complement strand
AAAGCACTTCTCGAAACGAAACTGGCGGCGGTTGAAAATATACGCAAGGCAAATATGCGAATCGTGCTGGTGCCGACAATAGTAAAGGGTGTGAATGATAAAGAGGTCGGGGCGATTACCCGTTTTGCAATGGCCAACACCGATGTAATCACCGGGATAAGCTGGCAGCCGGTGTCGATAACGGGCAGGATTGACGAAAAAAAGCGGCAACAGATGAGATATACGCTGACGGACCTGGCGCGAGACCTCGAAGAGCAGCTTGGCTTTATTGATATGCATCGGGACTGGTGGCCTTTTTCGATAGTCAGCCCGTTTTTGCGTTTGATGACGGCGGTGGAAGGTGAACCGCAGACTTCAGTGAGCTGCCACCCGCATTGCGGTACGGTTACTTACATAGTGGTCGATAAAGAAAAGAACCAGGCGGTTCCGCTGCCTGCCTTTGTCGATATAGAGCAGGCGATGGCGGCGGTGGACAAGATGGCGGCAAGAATAGAGAAATATCCCCTGCTGAAAAAGATGACCGTGCTTTCGGCGATGAAAACAATGAAAAAATCCTATCACGAAGAAAAGGCCCCCGAAGGCTGGGGGTTCGACGGGCTTCTGGACTTTGTCAAGAGTTTCGCCGAGTTCAATAAGCAGCATGAAGACATGGCCTCGTTTATGAATAACCTCAGAGAGCGGCGGTTCGGAACGCTTTTGATGGCGGCGATGCATTTCCAGGATGTATATAATTATGAGATTGACCGGTCACAGCGCTGCGTGATACTGTATGCGGCGCCGAACGGCAGATTCTATCCGTTCTGTACGTGGAACAGCGGGCCCTGCCATCGGTATAATGTAGAAAAGTTGTATTCGCGGCCGAGAAGACAAATCAGTGAGATAAGCAGCCAAAAGGCTGCTGAAAATTCCCAGCTTTATGCTGAGAGCTAACCAAAATATCTGGAGTCTGGAGTATAAGTGCAGGTCAAAATCGGCAACTCGATACTCGAGCTTATCCGGGGGGACATTACAGAACAGGCCACCGAGGCGATAGTAAATGCGGCCAACTGCCAGTTGATTCTCGGCGGAGGCGTGGCCGGGGCCATACGCACAAAAGGCGGGCCTGCGATACAGCAGGAGTGTAACCGCATTGGCGAGACTTTCGCCGGAGGAGCGGTCAAAACGACCGGCGGGAATCTAAAGACCAGGTACGTTATCCACGCGGTCGGGCCCCGGATGGGTGAGGGCGATGAGGACAACAAACTAAAAAACGCGACGCTGAACTCGTTGAAGCTGGCGGACTACGGCCAGATAAAAAGCATTTCCTTTCCAGCAATAAGCACCGGGATTTTCGGGTTTCCAATAAGACGATGCGCTGAAATCATGCTCGGCGTGGTGATAGATTATCTCACGGGACAAACCAAACTTGAGAAGGTGGTGTTCTGTCTTTTTACCGAGGCCGACTACAGGGTCTTCGAACAGCAGCTAAAGAAGGAAACCAGTAATGAGGGCGATGCTTCTGGATAAACCGGCGCCGGCGGACGAAAAACCGCTGCGTCTCGGTGACATACCCGTTCCAAAGCCAAAGACAAACGAGATACTGATTAAAGTGGCTGTG
>CAZFHM010000287.1:0-1601 GCA_964518825.1 uncultured Pirellulales bacterium | reverse complement strand
ACTATGTGGATGTGGTAATTCACATCTTCGACGCCGAGTACCGCGACTACTACGACCTGGAACTGCTCTGGGGCGACGCAAAAAGATTAAAAATTGATGATTGATTATTCTCTGTCTGTCCGCCGAAGCCTCGGCAAAGGCGGATGTTCTCTGCGGCATATTGTTTTGAAAATTAGATATTCGAATTTTGAGTTTGTTTAGGATTTAGAAGTTAGTATTTAGTGTTTATTCGTGTTAATTCGTGGTTAATTTAATCTGAGAAAATCTGTGTAAATCTGTGGTAAAATTTCTCTGTGGCTAAAAAATGAAACCTGTCATTGACATACTCGACGAAAGAATCTCAGCGGCGATGCGGGAGGTGACGAGCCAGAACGCGCCTGCGATTGTTCAGCCTGCCAAGGACGCCAAATTCGGCGATTATCAGGTCAACGGGGTGATGCCACTCGCCAAAAAAGTACAAACAGATCCTCGCACGGTTGCTGAATTGATAGTTAGAATCCTGAAAATTAACGATATTTGCGAACCGCCCGAAATCGCAGGCCCAGGCTTTATAAACCTGCGATTAAAACCTGATTTTATTTCTAAAGCCCTGATTGAAATTAGCGCCGACTCTAAGAATCATCTCGGGATAAGCAAAGTTCAAAAGCCGCAGAGAATTGTCGTCGATTTTTCAGGTCCCAATATAGCCAAGCAAATGCACGTCGGCCATTTACGCAGCACCATTATCGGCGACTGCATCTGCCGCACCCTCGAATTCCTCGGCCACAAAGTCATCCGCCAAAACCACATCGGCGACTGGGGCTTACAAATGGGGATGGTGATATGGGCATTGGAACAAGAAATACAGTGGCCTAAAGATAAAAAACGAGATGTTGAGCACTTGCCTGATTCCAGCACTGTGACGCTAGAAAAGTTGGAAGAAGCGTACAAACGTACAAGCCGACTTGTAGAAGAAAACCAAAATGTTGCTGACGAAGTCCGAAGAAACACAGTAGCTTTGCAAAGTGGAGATGGATGGACTAAAGTCATCTGGGAGAAAGCCAGAAGTATCACTCTCAGCGAATGTCTCCGGATATATAAGGAGTTGGGCGCTGTGCTTACAATTAAACACGCGCGCGGAGAAAGTGCATATAAAAATGATTTGCAAAATATTGTTGCTGAGTTAAAGAAAAAGAATTTGGCTGTTGAATCCGAAGGCGCTGTCTGTGTTTTCCCCGAAGGATTCAAAAATAAAGACGGCGAACCTTTGCCGCTAATTGTCCAAAAGTCCGATGGTGCTTATCTTTATGCCACGACGGACTTGGCTGCGATACGGTATCGCGTCAATGAATTAAAGGCAGACAGGATTATTTATGTCACCGACGCAAGGCAGGCCCTTCATTTCGAGATGGTTTTTGCGGTAGCGAAAAAGGCAGGCTGGGCTAAAGACGTCGACCTTGTCCACGTTACGTTCGGCTCGGTACTCGGTGAAAACGGAAAGCCTTTAAAAACGCGTGAGGGCGAAAACGTAAAGTTGAAAGATTTGCTTGACGAGGCAGTTGAACGAGCAAAAGCGGTCGTCGAAGAAAAGAATCCCGACCTGCCGCAACAAAAGAAAGACC
>CAZFHM010000286.1:0-1649 GCA_964518825.1 uncultured Pirellulales bacterium | reverse complement strand
GGGTCCGTTTTTACCTGCTCAGTATCAATATCAATCAGCCGAATCGTTATCGTAGAGTCTTTAATATACAGGTCATTATGAAGGTTGTAGTATTGTCGAATCTCGCTGTGGGTCACCGGTTTTTCCTCGGCCAGTTTACCGTGCAGGTAACTGCTCGACAGAATCATCCTCCGCTGATAATCCCGAAACTCCTTCCAGCCCATCCCGTGATAGTTTCGCAGAAAAGCCTCCGCCTTGGCGTAGTCACCTCCGAAACTGACGACAAACCTGCGCATTTCCGACTCCACCGCCTTGTCTAATTGCTCGTCTATCTCTTCCGGAGCTGCGTCTTTTGCCTGCTGATACAGCAGTATATCTGCTATCTTATCTCGCAGTGTCATCGCCACCGCCGGCATCGCCTGGTTTGCGAAGTCGTCAAAACTGTTTTGCTGCGCAACAGGCGCCAGCCTCTGCATCAGCGGGCCCGATATATCACTCGTGGTGATAGTCTCCTGCCCGACCGCAAGAACAAACCCGCCGCTCGGACGTGGAAGTCCCTCTCGAACCGGCTGAGGAATCTGAGCTAATTCTTCTTCAGTGTACTTCGGCCCTTCATCTTTACTGCAACCCATGCAAAGCAGCAGAACCAGCGGCACTATGAATATTCTCTTGGGCATATTCGATTCTCCTGTTCAAATCCTATACCGGCCGATATTTGCGAACGCCGCATTATATGAAAAACTCACCTCCACGTCCAATACCCCTTTTAAGGACCCTGCCGGCGCAATAAAAAAAAGCTGCGGCCTTGACCGCAGCCCTGCTTCGACAGAGAACTTTTTAATAATGCTTAACGTCTATTGTTGCATGGCCTGCGCCCTGGCAAGCCCCTCCTTCACCTGCTCATTATTCGGTTCCACCTTCAGCCACTTCTGGTAATACTTCACCGCCTGGTCGTACTGCCCAAGCTCCATATACGTCTGCGTAAGCCCGTTCAATGCCGCCGTGGCATTACCGCCGGACACTATCACCGACTTTTCCCAGTATTCAATCGCATCGTCCGTATTACCTTCGCTTTTTGCTATCCAGCCGAGCCCGTTAAGCGCCGCCGCCTGTCTCGGCTCAATCTCAAGACACCTCTCGAAAGAGTTTCGGGCGTTTTCCACTTTGCCCTGGTTCTGCTGCGCCCAGCCGAGCCCGTTCCACGCATTGGCATTTGTCGGGTCTTTTTCCACTGCCTGTCTGAATAAATCCTCGGCCTCGGGGAGTTTGCGTTCGGCCCATAATTTCCACGCCTGTCCTGCGAGATTTTCAGCCTCTATTCTTTCAGCCCGCGAAGGCCTTGCGCCCCTCAAAGACCGGCCGTCCGGTGTTTCAACGACCGCACGTATCATCCAGTCGCCGTCTTTGAACGGTTCCATTTCCGGCGGTATCCCCTGGTACGACCGCCCGCTGCCTTTGGCGTCGTGATACACATAAATCCCCTTGGTCTGGTGCGGGTCGAAAGCTGCGCAAATTGCAAAGTCCTTCGGAACCTTCACGTCGTCGACATCAAGAGTAACCCAGTCTATATAACCTCTTTTGGCAAACAGCGAGTACGGGAACTTGAAATTCGCAATCACATTGAAATTTTTATCGCACACCCACACGTCGAAATCCTCGTCCGGCGCTTC
>CAZFHM010000285.1:0-1752 GCA_964518825.1 uncultured Pirellulales bacterium | reverse complement strand
AAGAATAAATCCTTATACACAGGTGTAACCAGCGACTTAGGCCGAAGATTCAAAGAGCATTTAAAGAAAACTTTGCATTATACCGGCTGTAATCCACCAACAAAAATACTGTAAGAAGAATCTTTTTCAACCAAATCAGATGCGTTGAAACGCGAGAAACAAATAAAAGGCTGGACACGCCAAAAGAAATCAGCTTTAATAACCGGTGATCTTTCACTATTAAAGATATTATAGCAAAACTTCGGAGCCCTGCTCGGACGGTTCTGAACCACACTTTACGAGGAAACGTATGAACACAAAGAAAGCTTCCGAAATGTTTAGAATAATTTTAGTCTGCTGTTTTGTACTTCTTTACAACAAGGCTGTTTTGGCTCAGCCAATTACAACGTCAAGTCCGGACGACAATTTGCAGCTCAGCTTTGAGATAGATTCGCAGGGCAGGGCGCTCTATTCGATTACTCTGGCGTGCAAAGCCGTCCTCGAACCATCTCAGTTAGGCCTGGTTCTAAACGACAGCTCTTTTGCGGAGAAACTGACTCTGGAAAGCGCGTCCGAGCCCCAGATGATAACAGACAAATATCTGATGCTCCTTGGTAAAAGGAGGGATTGCATTTACAAGGCCAATCGCAGGACTTTCGTGCTGAAAAACGACAAAGGTGAAAAAATACAGGTCGTATTTCAGGTTTCCAATGACGGCGTAGCTTTTCGTTATGTCCTTCCGGAATCCTCCGAAAAAACTCGGACCGTTACCCAGGAAAAAACGGCCTTTGCCTTTGCCCCGGCAACCGTCTCCTGGCTGCATCCTATGCAGCCGGGAAAGAGCGGCTGGAGTAGAACACAGCCATCATACGAGGAATACTATCTCAGCGAACAGCCCGTTGGTAAACCAAGTTCGATGGGCCAGGGCTGGTGTGTCCCTGCGCTGTTCAAAACATCGGATAATATATGGGTTCTGATTTGCGATTCCGATGTTGATGAAAATTATTGTGCGATTCGCCTGGCCGACGACTCTACCGGCGGCGTTTATAAAATCGCTTTTCCGCACCCGAAAGAACACCGCGGAGAAATTGACCCTGTTCAGCCTGAGATTAAACTGCCCTTTGCCTCTCCGTGGCGAGTTTTGATAATCGGCCAATCGCTCGGAACACTGGTCGAATCTACTTTGATGACGGACGTTGCCAAGCCGTGCGAAATTAAAAATACTGATTTTATCAAACCGGGCAGGGCCGCCTGGCACTGGCTCCGCTATGGTGACGATAGCGCCGCACTCGAGATGGTCGATTCCTTTCTCGATTTCGCAGCTAAGATGAACTGGGAATATATCCTCATCGACGCTAACTGGGATAAATTCATCGGCTATAAGAAAATGGCTGACTTTGCCAAAAAGGCCGAAGAAAAAAACGTCGGCGTAATCCTATGGTATAACTCCAACGGAAGCTGGAACGACGCACCGATGGGCCCGAAAAACAAAATGCACGAACGGACCGTCCGCCGAAATGAATTTGCTAGGCTCAAAGAAATGGGCGTAAAAGGCGTAAAAATAGATTTCTTCGGCGGGGACAAACAGGCGACAATGAAACTTTATCTGGACACCCTTAAAGACGCTGCCGATTATCAAATCCTGGTAAACTGCCACGGCGCTACCATTCCGCGAGGCTGGCAGAGAACTTTTCCCAACCTTGTGACAATGGAAGCTGTACGAGGGATGGAATATTGCACCTTCTCTCAGGACAATGCCAACCGCCAGGCCGC
>CAZFHM010000284.1:0-1789 GCA_964518825.1 uncultured Pirellulales bacterium | reverse complement strand
AGCTGCACTTGAAAATAGAGTTGTGCCCATTCCTGCGAAGGGGTCAAGAATGATTCCTTTTGAGATTTTGTACTTGTATAAGAAATATTCGACCAAAGAAGATGAAAATGCCTCCTTATACTTGTACCACCTGTAAAAAGGCCGAGCCTTGTTGCCCTGATAACTTACAATCTTCCTGGTCAAAGCGGGTTCTACGCGCAAAACCCCGGAAAAATGTGATTCAAGCTTCCTGTTTAAGTCCTTAATGAGACTAATTTGATTTTCTAATAGTATCGCCATTTTTCTTCAAGATAATTGTATTTTAATACAACATGATAGTGAATTGCTCTCTATACATCAAGAAGGTTTGATAATTATCTTTTGCCGCCGGCGCAGTAAATGACATTAACCATATCGCAAGCATTGGGATTAATTACTGTGCGGTCCAGCCGCCGTCAACGGTCAGTGCGCAGCCGGGGAGATTAAAAGTTAAAAACCAAAATGCAAAATCGTGGAATCGCCTTCGGCGACGTTGTTTTTATATAACCCCTGCCGCAAGCGGCGGGGGTAATCAATTTTATGATGTTGGGGGAGCACCACGGATACGGTTATTCTGCTTTGAGGGAGGCAATTCAGGGGTTATAATGGCGGGCGATTGCATATCTTAATTTAAGGGGTAGTGGCAATGGCTGAAGGGTACTCGATAGACGCCAAGGTGTATGCGACGGAGGATTTGAAACGGCTGAGCATGCACGATATGCTCCACTACTTCGAGGAGCAGGGTGCGATGAAGGTCTCGGATTTGCATATAAAGGTCGGTGCGCCGGTCACCTACCGGGTCAACGGCGACCTGCAGAAGATTAAGGGAATGACGGTTACGACGGAAATGGCTAAGCAGTTGATTTACCCGCTGCTGACCGAAGAAAAACTTTACAAGCTCGAGAATGAATACAGCGTTGACGGCTCGTACCGCTTAGGAAGGATGCAGTTCAGAATTAATATCTTCAAGGAGAACGACGGAATATGCGCCGCTATCCGGGCGCTTTCGCTGGACATTCCGCCTATAGAGCAAATCGGGTTTGTGAATAATATCTGGGAGGATATCATCGACCGCAAGGCGGGGCTGGTGCTGGTTACGGGTATTACCGGCGCCGGCAAGAGCACGACGATAGCTTCGATGATTGAAAGAATCAACCACGAGCGGGCGTGCCGGGTAATTACGCTCGAAGACCCGATTGAATATATATTCGAGCAGCGGCATTCGATAATCTCACAGCGGGAAATCGGGCGCGACGTGAAAAGTTTTGTCGACGGTCTGCGGGCGATGTTGCGGGAGGACCCGGACGTGATATTTGTCGGCGAGATGCGCGACCCGGAGACTATCGCGATGACATTAATGGCTGCCGAGACCGGACACCTGGTGTTTTCGACGCTGCATACCAGGGATACGACCGGTACGATAACCAGGATACTCGATTATTTCCCGGAAGGCAGGCAGGCTGAGGTGCGAAACCAACTGTCACTGGGGCTGAGGTGCATCATCAGTCAGAAGCTCATTCCGAGAAAGAGCGGGCGGGGACGGGTTATTGCGATGGAGATACTCAACAACAATTACGCGTGCGCCAATAATATACGGACGGGCAAAATCGAGCAGATTTATTCGCAGCTGCAGACTAAAACAAAAAATGAGCCGGGCGAGAAAATGATTACGATGGAAAGTCACCTCGCTCGTCTGGTCAAGGCCGGTGAAATTGATTTGCTCGAAGCGCAGAAATGGGCGAATAATATAAAAACGTTCGCCGACTGCATG
>CAZFHM010000283.1:0-1823 GCA_964518825.1 uncultured Pirellulales bacterium | reverse complement strand
CAGCTCCAGAGCAGGACACTTGGCAGGATTCTTATCAAAACGGGGCTTCTGACACGTGAAAAGGTCCATGAGTGCCTGCGCATTCAGAAACAGCGGCAGGGAAAGGTACGAATAGGGCAGATATTTCTCGAGCTGGGACTTGTCGATGATGTGCAGCTTAACATGGCCCTGGCGGCACAGCGTGGCATGCAATACGAGGACTTTAGCGGTATCGACATTCCAAAGGAAGTTTTATCGCAGGTGCCGCCGCAAATGGCCAATACCTACAGGGTTGTGCCGGTGGACTTTGACGAGGGGAAAAACGAACTGACGGTGGCCGTCGATAAAGCGGACAATTTCGGCAGTACGGACGACCTGGCCAGGCTGATGGGGATTACAATCAAGGCGAAGTTTACCGACTCGGAGTGGCTGGAAGATGCGCTGAAAAAGTATTACTCCGAAGAAGAGGGTCAGGAGCAGCTCAACGAGCTCATCGAAGAAATTCAGAAGGACAGCCACCTGGCGGAATTTGAAGGGCGAAATCAGAGTATCGACCTTGATGAGCTGAAAGAGCTGTCTGAGGCAAATCCTGTTAAAAAGCTTCTTAACCTTGTGCTATTGCAGGCAATCCGCGATAAGGCCTCCGATATTCACTTCGAGCCTTTTGAGAATGAATACAAAATGCGATACCGTATTGACGGTATCCTTTATGAGATGATTCCGCCGCCAAAGCATATCGCTGCGGCCCTGAGCTCCCGCGTTAAGGTTATGGCAGAGCTCGATATTGCCGAGCGCCGGTTGCCGCAGGACGGGCGTATTTCGCTGACGGTGGGCGGCAACCCGGTGGACCTGCGTGTAAGTGTGCTGCCGACGATGTTCGGCGAAAGCGTGGTTCTTCGTGTGCTTGACCGGACCCAGATAAGTCTTGACCTCAAACGGCTTGGCTTCAGGCCTGACGATTTACAGACTTTCAGAGGGCTGATTGCCAAGCCGAACGGAATTTTGATTGTGACCGGGCCGACAGGCTGCGGCAAGACAACAACCCTGTACGCGGCACTTAGTGAGCTTAACACCATAGAAACCAAGATTATTACCACCGAGGACCCTGTTGAATACGATATCGACGGCATTATCCAGGTCCAGATGAAGAGCGACATCGGTCTGACTTTTGGACGGTGCCTGCGGTCTATTTTGCGTCAGGACCCGGATATTGTAATGGTTGGTGAAATTCGTGACCTTGAGACCGCGCAGATTTCGGCACAGGCGTCGCTCACGGGACACCTCGTGTTTACCACGCTTCATACCAATGACGCCCCGAGTTCGGTGGCGCGACTTCTGGATTTGGGGGTCGAGCCGTTCCTTCTTACAGCTACGGTTGAGGGTATCATCGCCCAGCGGCTTATCAGGCGGATATGCGACAACTGTAAAACGGAGTTCGAGCCTACCGAGAACCAGCTTATGGAGCTTCGGCTTTCGCCGGAAGAGGTGCAAGGCAAGAAGTTTTACTATGGAAAGGGATGCAAAAAGTGTAACGGGACAGGCTATCGCGGCAGAACCGCGTTGTTCGAAATTATGTGCTTTAACGACGAGATTCGTGAACTGATTATGAACCATGCCTCGACGAATGTGCTGCGTTCGGCGGCGAACAAGGCCGGGATGAAGCTGCTGAGAGAAACCGGCCTGGCGGCGATATATGACGGCATCACGAGTATCGACGAGATAGTTAAGGAAACAATGGTTGAAGGATAAAGCCATTAAGGCTTTTTTAAGAAACGGAGGTGCATGATGCCAATGTTCAAATACGAAGCACTCGACGCCCAGGGCGTTGGGGTAAAGGATGAAAT
>CAZFHM010000282.1:0-1845 GCA_964518825.1 uncultured Pirellulales bacterium | reverse complement strand
GCCGGGACCATCGGCCAGACATTTTCCTCTCGTTCGACCCGAAAATCAACCACGCAGGGCTTTTTCTCAGCAAGCATCTGCTTGACCGCTTTGGGGACGTCGGCCTTTTTATCAACCGTAATACCCGCCGCACCGAGCGCCTCGGCAACGTCTTTATAGTTCGGGTTCTGCAGGTAGCTGCACGAATACCGCTTGCCGTAGAACAGCTCCTGCCACTGGCGGACCATGCCCATATAGCCGTTATTCAAAATGCAGACCTTAATCGGCAGTTTATACTGAACAGCCGTCGCCAGCTCGGTCATCGTCATATTAAAGCTGTGGTCGCCGTCGATATCTACAACCGTTTCATTCGGCTGGGCAACTTGCGCCCCGATTGCCGCAGGCAGTCCGTAGCCCATAGTACCGAGCCCGCCGCTGCTCAAAAATTGTCTCGGCCTGCTGAACTTATAAAACTGCGCCGACCACATTTGGTTTTGGCCTACTCCGGTGGTGATTATCGCATCGCCTTTGGTCTGTTTATAAATCTCCTCGATAACATACTGCGGCTTGATTGAGCCGGAGTTCTTATCGTACTTGAACGGGAACTTCTTTTTCCACTGGGCGATTTTCCTGAACCAGTCGGCGCGTTCTTTGTATTCTACTTCATTCACCAGCGCAATCAGAATCTCTTTAGCGTCACCGACGACCGGAATATCGACGTGAACGTTTTTCGATATGCTCGACGGGTCGATATCAATATGAACAATCTTCGCCTGTGGAGCAAACGCCTTTAGCTTGCCGGTAACCCTGTCGTCGAATCTCGCACCGATTGCGACGAGCAAATCACACTCCTGAACGGCATAATTGGCGTAAGCCGAGCCGTGCATACCGAGCATATCGAGCGATTCGTCACGATGCTGGTCGAACGCACCCAGCCCCATCAGCGTCATCGCAACCGGAAGATGCGCCTTATCGGCAAGAGCACGCAGCTCCGCCGATGCTTCCGCGCTTATAACACCGCCGCCGACGTACAGCACCGGCCGCTCGGAAGCGTTTATCGCCCTGGCTGCGCTGGATATCTGCCGTGCATGTCCCTTGGTCCAGGGTCTGTAACCCGGCAGATTCAGCTCTTTCGAATCGTCCGTTTGATATTTTGCAACCTGGACATCAACCGGTATATCGACAAGAACCGGCCCCTTCCTGCCGGTCGATGCAATATAAAACGCCTCGCGTATAGTTCTTGCCAGGTCTTTGACGTCCTTGACGATACAGTTGTGTTTTGTAACCGGCCGGGTTATACCGGTCGTGTCGGCTTCCTGAAAAGCATCGTTGCCGATTAACTCGGTGCGGACCTGCCCGGTCAGCGCGACGAGCGGAACCGAATCCATCATCGCCGTCGCAAGGCCCGTAACTAAATTGCACGCACCCGGCCCGCTGGTCACAACAATAACACCGACCCTGCCGCTTGCACGCGCGTATGCGTCAGCCATATGACAGCCGCCCTGCTCGTGACGCGGAATAATAAAATTAATCGGCGCATCATACAGCCGGTCGAACAAAGGCAATACCACTCCGCCTAAATAACCGAACATCGTCTCGACGCCCTGCTCGATGAGGGTATCGACGATAATCTGCGCACCGGCTTTGAGTGATGATTGCTCTTTGGACTTGGCCGAGGAGGCCTGGGAGGAACGCTTCGGGGGCATCTTGTATCCTTTCCTGATAAACTTGCCGTTATTCCAGCCTGTCACAGTTTCCGGGGCACTTACCAATCAGCCGCATTTTACACGCTTGTGCAACGCTGCAAAATTGGTTTTTTACGCCCTTTCTGTAACACTGTAACGCCCCGACCATCGGGGCAATCAG
>CAZFHM010000281.1:0-1879 GCA_964518825.1 uncultured Pirellulales bacterium | reverse complement strand
TAGCGGCGTTTGTACATAATACAACTAAGCAAAAAATGACAGCTTTTAAAAAGGAGGTTATATCTATAATCTTGCTCAGGATTTCAATGCAGCCGGGCAGGCTAAAGGCGTGCTCGTCCCCCTTGCAGTGCATTTATTATTTACCTACAGAGCCTGAGCTTGTCCGCGCGTAAAGATTACTTATGCATATTATAGAAAAAGTATAATCATGTTTTTGGTTAGATGGTTAAAACGTTAAGTGTTTTCTATTAAAGAAAGGAAGGCGTAGCATGCATTGAAGAACTATTGGAACGATGGTCGTTTTGATGGTGGCTTTTGTTTTCTGCGGTGTTGGACTGAAAGGATGTGAGAAAAAAGCCAAAGCCGCCGAAGCCGTCATTGCTGAGGAACCTGTTAAAATCCCAGAGGTACAGGAAGAAATCATCGAAGTTGAGCCTTCTAATGAGCATGTCTGGATTCCTGGCTATTGGGAACGTGAGGCAGGTAGATGGGTTTGGGTTAAAGGGCGCTGGGAAAAACCGCCTCACAGAAGAGCTCACTGGATTACGGCGCGAAAGGCAGCGGCACAACAAGCGATACGGTTGCCATCCAAAAAGCCATCGACGCAACACACGCTGCAGGGGGCGGAATCCCCGTAGGGGGCAAGGCTGATGGCGTCGGCGAGCATTACAAACTCTGCTGCAAAGACGGCCCCGTCTTCAATGCAAAAGGCATCGTCTTTTAACCGCCGCGAATCTCAGCCGCTATGGGCCGGTTGTCAGCCACTGATTAGCTAAGACAGCAAAATCTACCAAGTCAACAATACCGTCTCTGTTGAGGTCGGCACTGGCTTTTCTCACCCGGCAGCGGATATCGATTGTTCCATCGGCGCATTTCGCCGACATAACTGTGTCGCAGACCATACCGGGCGGGCAATCACCCTCACACTTAGGCAAGGGCTTACCCGTTTCCATGCGTGTTGTTTCGGTGGTTGTGCCGGCGTATCCATCGAGTTGACTGCCGGGACAACCTTCAAATTCAACCTGATAGGTGATATCGAAGAAGCTGTCGACGGCGAAGTCACCTGTTGGCAAATGAGTCAATATGGTCTGTCCATCGTTATCATTGGAGCCATAACCGAAGTATGAGCCGCCTCTGATACGGAAGGTGCAGAAATCCGGGTCGCCGAAGAGCTCGCCGGAGAGACGGTAAATTCTGTTAGCGAATGTCTGAACGGGGTCGCCGGGATTTCTCGGGCCGGTATGCATCTCACCGAAAACAGGTACCGACAACGTGCGATTGAAACCTGCTAAGTCCCCGGTCCCGGTAACCTGCAATCCGAGTGTGGCCTCGAAGCAGTGTCCGTCACCGCCCAGCGTGCCGCCGGCTGTTTCACATTCATTTGCGGAAAGAGTCAGCGAGCAGGTTGAACAGGACGACGGACCATCGCAGCAAACAAAATCTTTGAGGGTTCCGTCCATTTCAATGGTTGTGCCGACAGGCAGACCGTCGATAATCTTGAAAGGTTCGTCGGGCGTAATATACTCGCAGCCGGTTGGCGGCAGCGTGATAGTGCCCGTGCCATTGTCAGGTAAGATGCAGCCATCGACCGGAGTAATAGCGGGCAAATCTATATGACAATCATTGGGCTCGCCACAAGCACATTCAAGCACATTGACATCCCCGGTGACGGGGTCATAGTTGATGTAAACGGGCTGGCACGTCTGACCAATACTCAGACACGCCGTCGGGTCACAGTCACTGCCATCCGGTTTGGGCTGACACGACGCGAAGCCCGTTTCCATGCGCGTTGTTTCGGTGGTCGTGCCGAGAAAGTCATCGAGAGGACTGCCGGGACATCCTTCAAAGTCAATCTGATAGGTGATGTCGAAGAAGCTGT
>CAZFHM010000280.1:0-1888 GCA_964518825.1 uncultured Pirellulales bacterium | reverse complement strand
GGCGGAACATCGAGAATGACCAAACCTTCTGAATCGACCGTTTGTTTCAAATGTCTTATTAAAGACACGCTTCGCACACTGCCAATACTCAGTATCCCATGCCCAAACCCGACCTTGCCCGCTTTGCCGAATTCCACCTGCCCGATTTTGACTTGCTTTTGCCTTATAGCCTGCTCCGGACAAAGCAGCCAACATCCCCCGCAGCTATGACACAAGTTATCGAACGTAAGGACATTCTTTCCGCCCAGATGCACAATGGCTCCGTACTGACAGACCTCGCCGCACTTGCCGCATCCGCTGCATTTATCTTTATCAACATCCGGCACGGAAACCGTTACATCTTTCCTGCTCTCGATCTGCGGCTTGAGGAATATATGCCCGTTAGGCTCCTCCACGTCGCAATCGACGTATTGAACAGTTGCGCCTTTTTCCGCAGCCGCCTTCGCAAGGTTAGTCGCAATCGTTGTCTTGCCCGTACCGCCTTTACCGCTGGCTATTGCAACGCGAAAACTCTTTCGCATCTTCAGTTTCCCGTCCCGAAGTGTGAATCTACCGTAGGCCCTGTACTCTCGGCAAGCTGCCCGCTCTTGAACGCTTCGATTGCATCTTCAACGCTGCCGCTGACGTTTGCGTATAACTTTATTTCCGCCGCCGCAAGTGTCCGTGCGGCATTAGGCCCGCAGTTACCCGTCAAGACCGCCTTTGCTCCCGAATCCACTACCGTTTTCGCTGCGCTTATACCCGCGCCGCCCGCCGCCGATACCGCATCGTTGCTGATACACTCGAGGTCCATCGTCTCGGTATCAACCACTATAAAATTCGCCGCACGACCGAAACGCGCATCCACCTGAGAATCCAGACTGTTACCGGTTGATGTTACTGCAATTTTCATAATTTATCCTTTCTAAGACAGTGGGCAGGTGCCGGTAGGGCAGGAACCGTTGCTCTGCGACGTTGAACTGCTGCTGTGCCCTGCGGCAAAACTTGACAACTGCTTTTGCAAATCCGAGCTTTTGCATCGTTCGCAGATGTGTTTGCCGGCACTTCTGCTTTTCTCCAGAAATTCCGTTACATGCCCGCACTTATTACATTTGTATTCAAATATAGGCATTCTTTAATCTCCGTCTTAAGCCATTCTTATACGTCATCCGCCTTGGCTTCAGCCAATGAACAGACAATTTGCATCTTCCCGTTGATGCTGTTTGTTATATGGCATTTATCTGCCGCTTCTAATATGCCCTGTTGTTGCTGTTTTGACAGCTTTGTACCGAGGAGGATTTTGGCGTCGATTCTCGTGGTGCGAGATAATTTAGCTTCGGACGAACCGCCGCCTGATGAGTAACGTTCTATGCGACGAGATAGCTCAATTGTCATATCCTCACAATTAATACCCTGCTTTTCGCAGTATTCGGCAACATAACCGCCAACGCACATCCCGATAGAAGCACAGAACAGTTGAGCCGGCCACATCCCGTCTCGCTCGGTATTACCGTCGTCGCCACGCCCGGTGGTTACTGTATATCCCTTGCAGGTTGCCGTGAAACGGTAACCCTTGTCATATTTGACTAAGATTTCCATAAGCTATACCTGTTCTGGTCAGGCCCTTGGCTGTTAATACCGAAGGTCTTTCCTGACCTCCTTTTATTCTTCCTGCTTTGCTTTTTCTAATTCTTTAATGCGGTCATTTATCTCTTGCAGTGTGCTTTGCACATATTCCGACTGCTGCCTCAAGGCTGAAAGCTCCTGCTCGGTACTCGGCGCTACCGGCGCCGGCCCGTAAGCTACCGGACCTGCACCATAGCCCTGACCCGGATATCCCATCGCCCAGTATCGATTGCCCCAGCCGCGCCCGCGTCCGCCGCCTCTGCCTCTGCCGAAACCACGGCCG
>CAZFHM010000279.1:0-1909 GCA_964518825.1 uncultured Pirellulales bacterium | reverse complement strand
CGGCCCGCTTAGTCGCAATCGAGAGCTTGTTTGATTTGTTTAACATTGTGTTTTTGAAATGATTTTAATACGTCCTGTAACCGGTTTAGCATGTTTACGTTCCCGCAGATTAGGATTGGCCGATAGAGCTAAATCAGTAAAAGCGCAAAGCATCTCCATCCGCTCTGAAAGCGGAAGAGAACGGAACCATCGAGCCTTGGCCTCGATGGATTCCTTGTCGCGGTTATGTGAAACGGCACGATTCACGAGCTTATAATATCACACAATATTGTTATTAACAAGCCCTATTAAACTCAGCTTTTGAGGATGTCTTTTGCGATTTTGCAGTCCTTTGCGATTTGTGCGGCGAGTTCGTCGGCAGATGAGAATTTGTGCTGGCGGCGGATGTGCCGGACGAAGTCCATGGCCATGTACTTTAATTGAGGGCCGAGTTCAAGGTCACTTAGCAGATGTGCTTCGATGAGCAGAGGGTGCTGGTCGCCGAAGGTCCTGGCCTGGCCTATGCTGAATACAGCGGGCAGGAGTTGGCCTTCGGTGCAGGCCTGGTCATAATCGTCGGCGATGGTGACGTAGCCTGCGTAAACGCCTTCGGCGGGGATGAGCTGGTCAGGAGTTTGCATATTGAGTGTCGGATAGCCGATTTGACGGCCTCTGCCTCGGCCGGGGGTTATTTTGCCGATAAGCTTATATGCTCTGCCTAAGGCGACTGCTACATCGGCAACATCGCCGGAGGTGAGCATATAGCGAATCATTGTACTGCTGACGCGTACGGTCTGGCTAAGTTCGATTTCTTTGGCTGGTACAACGACGACGTCAAAGCCGTTTGCAGGGCCGAGTCGCTGGAGCAGCTGGATATTGCCGCTGCGACCTGAGCCGAAATAAAAATCCTCGCCTTCGACTATAGCAGCAGGGGCGATAGGTTCAACGACGAATTTTTCGATAAAATCGGAGGCCGACAGGGCCAGGATTTTCGGCTGGGTTTTTATAATCAGCCAGCAGTCGACACCGCACTGTGCCAGGAGCCGCTGTTTTAGGGGGGCTGGCGTAAGTACATCGGGAGACTTTTCCGGATGCAGTACGGCAGCGGGATGAGGGTCGAAGGTCATTACCAGCAGCTCGGTTTTGTGTTTAGCGGCGAGCTGCTTTGCGGTCGAGAGGATTTCCTGATGGCCGATGTGCAGGCCGTCGAAGTTGCCGATTGTGACGACACAGCCCTTCTCGAGCTCGCCAAGCTCCGAAATCGATTGCAGCACCTTCATTGCGTTAGTCCCCTGATAAGATTAAAGACCGTCGGGCGCTGCTTACTTTATCGGTTGAGACGGCTGGTTTCAATTGTTTTTGCCGGGGGCGGGAATTTTGGTTGACCGGGGAGTGTAAATGGCGTAAATTACCGGTTTTGCGTTTCGCAGACAACTGGAAGCTAAAGGAATGATATATGCCTAAGCAGAAGAGCCATAAGGGTTTAAGAAAAAGAGTGAAGATAACGGCATCGGGCAAAGTTAAGCATAAGCGTGCCGGCGGCGGACACCTGATGAGCAGTAAGAACGCCAAGAGACGGCGGAGAATATCCACGGCGACAACATTGAAAGATGTGGAGATTAAGAAAATTAAGGCTTTAATCGGCAAATAGACAGCTATTTGTAAATAGTGAGTAGAATTTGTGGGTCTGCTTCTCGGCTCGATATCAGCTGCCGCCAGCGACCCTATAAAATTAAGATGAAAGGAAAGCTGATATGCCAAGAGTAAGAAAAGGCGCAGCACGGCGCCAGGCAAAAAAGCGTCTCTTCAAGGCGGTCAAGGGACATCGCGGGTCCGCAGGCCGCACGTACCGTTTAGCCAAAGAAGCACTCGTTCGTGCACAGGTCAATGCGCGCATCAGCAGGAGAATACGCAAAAGAGACTTCCGCGG
>CAZFHM010000278.1:0-1929 GCA_964518825.1 uncultured Pirellulales bacterium | reverse complement strand
CGAGCATTGCGAGCCAGCCGAGAAAAGATGAGGCTGCGATGATTTCGCTGCGGCGGTACTTCGGGCTTTTCAATTGAATCAGCGTATGAATGGGGACGATATACAGTCCTGCTGAAAAACCCATAAGAGATATCAGCACACATGCCCAGAGTAAGGACGGGCCGATTAAACCAAGAGCCAGGCAGGAAGCGCCCAGGCCGACAGCGCCGATGGGAACCAGTCCGATTGCCGAAAACCTTCCGGCAAGCAGTGCGCCGAGGGCGATGCCGAACGCGGCGGGGATAATCAGATAAGTGCTGTTGTTTTTTGTCAGGTTTAATTGTTCCATACCGTAAGGAATTAAAGCCATGTAGATGACAGCGCATATGAGCCAGAAACAGGCAGAGCCGATTACGGACCAGAGTAGATTCTTTTTGCGATGAATGCTCCAGAGTGTTCTCCATACGTCCCGCAGGAAAATCACCGATGCCCTGTCGCTTCCGCCTGCCGGTTCGGTTTTTCTGATTCTCACTGAAGTAATCAGGCCGACGGCCGCTATGAAAACGCAGACAAGAGCTGCTGCGGCATAATTGTTCGAGACAATTTTTGAAAAACGCGAGGCAGCAACGGTGCCTATTATAATGGCGACGAAGGTCGCGGCCTCGAGCCAGCCGTTGGCTTTTGATACTTTATTATCGTCAACCAGCTCTCGAATGATGCCGTACTTGCACGGCGAGAAGAACGTGCTCTGAGCAGCCATACAAAAGAACACGCAATACAGCAATAATGGCAAGCCTATCCAAAAGGCGGCAACGGCCATCAGCATAACCGCCAGCTCCGCAGCTTTGCAGTACACTATGATGTCGCGTTTGCTGTGGCGGTCGGCCAGTCGGCCGGCAAAGGCGAGGAACAACAGAAACGGGATTACGAAAACAGCATTTGCCACAGCGCCGACATTGGCGGCGCCGGTCGAGTCGTGCACGCCAATAAGAAACAGGATAACGAGCCATTTGAAGATGTTATCGTTGAGGGCGCCGAGAAACTGCGCAGCGTTGAGCCAGGCAAATGCGTGGTCCCTTCGGGTCTGAGCCTCAGGGTCGAAGACGAGTTTTTTGGTTTCGTTTTTCATCTTCAGTCGCTTTGGTTTGTATAAAGGGGCCCCCAAACGCAATAAGGCGTTGGGGAACCCCATAGAATTATATCCTAAATCATGCCGAAATTACAGGAGCTGCGCCGGCCCCTGAGGGGCTACCGGAATTTTTGTTTCAATTTTACGGCAGGGTTGCCGGTCGGCAATTCGAGGCTCTGCGGCCAGGCGTTCGGGTCGGCTTCAAGTGAACGAGCGAAGCCATAATCAGTTCCATTGACGTTGGTAACAAGTTTTTTATCGTCCATAAAACTGAACTTGGGATAAGAACCGGTGATTGTCGCGTAATACCATTTCCAGGGGAAATTGTGGTCCTTCATAAACTGGTCTATTTCTGTCACGTCGATATTATGAGCGTGGATTAAATTTCGCCCTGTTTGGTCGTTAGTGAAATCACGGGTATAATAATGGTCGGCCCAGAAATTTACGTCCGCGGCTACGTTAACATCGGCAAGGGCGTTGGCGTCAAAAGAGTTCGGCACATAAGCATCGAAAAAGGTCAGGTGGATATCAGCTTTGGTTTTGTCGGCCAGTATTTTAGCCGCTTCGCTTATTGTCCAGCAGCCGCTCGAATGACCAATCAGGTGAACGTGTTTGAGGTTGCCGTCGAGCTTTAGAATCTGCTCTGCAAGTTCGGCACCGCCTGTGTCACGAGCGTATTTGGCTGCGTCAGCGGGATTTATCGTTCGGGCGCCCTTCGACCAGTCGAAATATCCGCAGACCCATTGATTTGGGTCGATGCGTGAGCCGATGGCCTGGGCCATATTCTGCGGCCAGCCATCACCTTTTTCTATCCAGCCGTG
>CAZFHM010000277.1:0-1933 GCA_964518825.1 uncultured Pirellulales bacterium | reverse complement strand
GGATTATCCTGTTTACTTCATCGACCGAACCGGCCTGCATCGCTTGAAAAATCGCAGAGTGCTCGCTGTCAATCGGCAAAATCTCGCAGTTGTTTTCCTTGGCCAGTTGGGTCAGCATCTGTCCGGCCATTACAAGCGGCTCTTTATTGGCGATAGCAAGGCGTTTCCCCTTTTTTGCCGCCGCCGCTAATGCCGGCAGACCAGCCGCTCCGACGACCGAGGTCAGAACGATATCGACATCTTCCGCTTCGGCAATCTGAGTCAGACCTTGGGGCCCGCGAAGTATCTCGCCTTCGAAACCGTCAAGCAGCTCTGCCAGAGAATCATATGAATCATCATCGGATATGCAGACAAGCTTCGGCTGATATTTTCGCACCTGTTCAGCCAGCAGCTTGTAGTTTCGATGTGCGCTCAGAGCGGTGACGCTATAGGGCGCGCCCATGGCATCGATGACACGCAGGGCGTTTCGTCCAATCGAGCCGGTCGAACCCAATACGGCGATATTCTTCCTGTCGGAAATGGTATTCGTTCCTCTTGCAGGATAATTACACAAGGTTTCGCAAGTTCAAATGATAGTACAACTTACCGACGTCTGTCAAGCGGGCAAAACAGAAGAGATTGTGTGATGTTCATCAGGCCTTAACGTTTTTACTGCCAGCGGCAGCCCTTTTACGGAAGAATTTCCTCTCCGATACGCGAATTATCCCCATGGCCAGCACAGCCCCAATCAAATCAGACACCAAATCCAGCGATGTATTGAGATATCCGCCCACACCCGATTCCGGCACAATCATACCGGTAATAAACTCCACTATCTCGTTGAGCGCCCCGATTCCAAGGCCTGCAGCCACGATGATTATTGACAGCGCCGCGAACCGCTCCAGGTCGGCCCGCAGCAGCGGCTTTAACACGTAGAACATTGTCACTGTAGCCGTAGCGAAACCCACTATGTGCACCAATTGGTCATAGCGGAATACAGGAATGCTTTGCGATAGCGGCACAAGGATTATCTCGTACAGGCGGACCTTATTGATATAAACCGCTCCGCCCGCCATGTGCATAATTGCCCAGGCGGTAAGCGCCCAGAGCAGTGCGTTCGGATAATAGACCCTGTGGCTGGTAGCTGCGATGAGAATCAAAAAGAACACTATAACGCCGATATAGATGACAAACTCATAGTTGCTTCTGACGAAAAACAGCACGGCGAAAACAGCCAGCGCCGCCAGGTTCACAGCCAGAATCGATAATTGTCCCTTCTTGATATGCATCGTGTCGTGACTGGATTAGTCCATAATTGCGAGGTCGTTTTTGGTGAGTATGCTCTCGAATTTATAACCCGCGCCGGTTATATTTTCACAGGCGCCCTGCTTGCGGTCGATTACGCAGACTATCTTACTTACCCTGGCCCCGGCCTCGGTAATTAGTTTAGCGGCTTCGAGCACCTGTCCGCCTGTTGTTGCAATATCCTCGACCAGCAGAACTACATCGTCAGCTTCAAGAACACCTTCAATCATCTTGCCGGTGCCGTAGCCTTTCTTGCTGTTGCGGATGATAATCCAGTTCTTGCCCGTTTCCATAGCCGTCACCGCCGCAAGTGCAACGCCCCCCAGCTCCGCCCCGGCAATCAGCGTGACATCACCAGTGACATACCGTGCGAATTCAACGCCGATAGCCTTGAGTATATCCGGGCAGGTCTCGAAAAGATATTTATCAAGGTAGTATTTGCTTTTCTTGCCGCTGCGGAGCGTAAAATCGCCTTCGAGGTATGCGGTTTCTTTGATGCGCTTTATCAGCTCTTCTCTTCTCACGGTCCCGAATCTCCTCAGACGTTAAGTTCTGATTTTCTATTGATTGCCGAGTGATATTTTTTGCGAATAGGCGTCACCACCGAAGCCAGAAATTCATCCACCTGTTTCGGCGCCCGGCCGATGTA
>CAZFHM010000276.1:0-2011 GCA_964518825.1 uncultured Pirellulales bacterium | reverse complement strand
CGGTACTGCTGGCGGTAATTACCCTGGCATCATGGGCCTCGGCACAGGATACACCTCAGTCCGACCGTTTCATGTCGCGCTCACTCAGGAACATATCTCCCCAACAGGCCATTGAGTACATCACCCAGACAAACCTTGGCACCGCCTCGCGAATACCCAACACACAGACGATTCTAATAACAGCCGGGACCGGCGATTTGGCAAAGGCCAGAACGCTGCTTGAGCTGGTTGACAGCAAAGAGCAGTACACGGTTGTTCTGCTTGCTGCCGAGAAGGAGCTTGTCACTGCTATCCAGGATAAAGTTGCCAAACGCATGACCGGCCTGTCGCTGGCCACGTTTGTCGCTTTGCCGGCAGCAGGCGAAAAACCGCGAGTACTTGTTGATTTGCTCGGTGATTCTGTGATTGTGGCTGCACCTGCCAACTACATCGAACAGGTGCTTTCTGCATTAGACGAAATCTCCGAACCGCAAACCGCCGTCGAATCAGCCGGGCCGAATCAGCCGGCCGTGACAGAAGCTCCGCCGGTCGGTATATCTGCTGTAACCGAAGATAGCAAGCCCGAAGACGACCAGTTTTTTAATCAGATACTTGATTCTCTGGCTGAAGCCGAAAGAGTCGAAGCTGCCCTAAAGACCACCGAACCTCAGGCCGCTGAACTATCTTCAGAAGCGGCAACTGAAAGCACACCGCAGAGACCTTCTGAACAACCTGCTCAAGAGCCCCAGCCGGAATCAGGCCTTACGAAGATAATAGAACTGAATCCGAAGGACACCAGCAGTCCGGCAATCAAGAAATTATCCTACGAGCCGGCCCCGACGGAACTGGCCAATGAGCAATTAGAACTGGATTTGCCCGAAACAATCAATGTTGTCGAACTTATTGACCTGGTGGGCAAGTATCTTAATCTGAATTTATTGTACGACTCTAAAGAAGTCACCGGCCAGGTAACACTGCGCGTTCAAGGCAAGATTAAAGTGGGTGAGCTTTATCCCCTGCTCGAATCGGTCCTGAAATTCCGCGGCTTTGCCATGACCAGAAAAGATAACCTTGTTACCATTGTGCCAATCGCCAGGGTGCTGGAAACGGACCCCGTCCTGTTCGACACCGAGGAAAAAAAACTACAGTTCGGCAATGTAATTGTGACGCGGGTTTTTGACCTGCGGTACATCGACACCGCCAGCGCCGAAAACCTGCTTACAGAAATGAAACTCGGCGCGCACATCAAGGGCGTTCCTGATGCGGGCAAACTTATCGTAACCGACTACGCATACCGGATGGGCAGGGTCGAGGAGCTGCTCTCAATCATCGATAAGCCGGGCGAGGGCAAGCAATTCCGCTATCGCCAGCTTCGCTACACTATGGCCCGTGGCCTGGCCAGCCAGGTCGAAACTCTCGCCGAGCAACTGGGTACCCTCTCAATCTCGGTAGCCGCTCCGACAGAGCCGACGCCGGCCCCAACAACTGCCCGCGACCGAAGACGACGACCGACACCAAGAACACCTCAACCCACGCCGACCACCGAATCCGCACAGCCCGAAGTCTATCTCGATGCGGATGAACGGACCAACCGTATCCTGATGATAGGTATGCCGGAGCAGCTCGACATCGTTGAGACGCTAATCGATTCACTCGATGTGGTCCAGCAGGACCTGCGGACCCTGCGGCTGTACGACATACAGTACGCCGGCGCCGAGGAGGTCGTGGAAAAACTGCAGGCCCTGAGCATAATAAGCGGCGGCGTAAGAACAACTGCTACTCGGACGGGCCGAATCACGGCACCGCAGCAGGGTCAAGCTGCCCAGGAGACCCCTGCCACTGTGCTCACCGAAGAGGGGCTGGTCGAAGAGCCGCAGGTTGTGGTTATCGAATCGACTAACTCACTGCTGGTCAACGCTACCGCTGAACAGCACGCACAAATCGCCATGATTATCGCTTATGTTGACGCAGAACCACAGCAGTCCGCCACCAACTACGTCGTGTATCCGCTTGAAAATCAGGACCCGGAGGA
>CAZFHM010000275.1:0-2024 GCA_964518825.1 uncultured Pirellulales bacterium | reverse complement strand
CGTCGCCGAGATAAAACACACTGCTGAACAGGTTGTAGAAACCCATTCCCAGCCGAGCTCCGATGCCGCCTTGCCGATGGCTGAAAAGAAAAATCATAACGGCAGGCACAATCGCCATGTATCCGAAAATCCCGCTGGTCTCAGCCGGTATCGCGCCGGCCTTGCTTGCGCCGAACAGGACAATCGAGTTGAGCATAACAATCCAGGTCAACTGGTCGCATATCGCTGCAACAAAGTCCTTTTGACGGATATTATGGAAAAAGGCAATGACCAGCCCTGTAATAAGCTGAAAGTAACCGAGTCCAATAGCTAAACCGAAAAACATCATCGGGTTCTTGAACGGGTCGAACCATAATGCAAGATTCTTATCCTTCATACCCGGAATGAATTTCTGAACCGCGTCGCCGAACCAGCCGCCGGTCAGCGCACCGACAACAATAGTAGCTACTGCGCACAGGGCGAGCATATAGAGCAGTTTTTTATCGCCCTGCATCTTTATGATAAATATCGCAAGTAAGGCGAGCATCAAAAATCCGTATCCCGCATCGGCGATGCACATCCCGAAGAAGACCGCAAAGAACGGCGCCAGAAAGACGGTCGGGTCAAGATTGAAATGCTGCGGCATACCGTACAGACGTGTCACCACCTCGAAGGGCCTGACCAGCCGCCTGTTCTCTATCTCGACGGGAACTTCTTCACCCTCGCCAAGTGCAATCTTCGTTACCTGTGCGGCTTCAAAACCGGAGATGATTTGCTCGAGCTTACGGTAATCCTTTTTTCTAACCCAGCCTTCGAGGATGACTGTCCGCTCGGTGGCGGGGCAGTCGCTGGCGGTCTGCTCCCTGTTGAGCAGGTTAACGTAGTGGTCATGCAGAATCTGCAGCTTGACAAAATCGCCGGCAAGGGATTTTGCTTTTGCCTGCTGCCTGTCCATCTCGTCATGCACCTGCTCCAGCTTCTTGTTGTTTTCACTTATCAGCTCTGCAACAGTTCCACTCATACCCTCGAAGCTGACGGATTCAAAATCAGCGGAGCGAAGGAGCTTGTGCACGTCACCTGCATTGTCTTTCAGAGATACGATAAGAATTGCAATCTGTGTCCCTGCACTGCCCACTTCTTCGATTGCCGAGCCGACCTGGGCCAGGTTCTCGGTAACATCAGCAAGTTTGTTGGCGGGCAGCAGGCCTGTAAGACAACTTGTCTTTTCCAGTTCAGCCAGTTCTTCTACATCGATATCGAGAGCCGCCCAGGGCTGTAATCGCGCCAACGTACCCTGTATATTTTCTATTTCACTTCGAAGTTTCTCGATTTTCGATTCGGCGCTTAAAGCTTCTTTGATAAGGGCATCCACGGATTTATCATCAATGACATTGTTGTAACGGTTCCTGTCAATGACGACCCGTGGCGCCAGTGCGGCAGCCAGGCCTTTCGGTGTATCCGCATAATGGCGCAGAAAAGCTACGCTTTTTGAAACGAGATTGAGTTTTTCTTCTATCTGACGAGGTCTGTCGCCCGCCGTCGCCAGGTCCGGGTAGTGTTTGCTCACCATGGCCTCTTCGGCATTTAGTATCTGGCAGATACCGCTTTGCTGCAGGGTCTCGAGAAGCTGTGAGGCCTGCGACTTGTGGCAGGCAATCAGAATTTTCGACATCGAAGAGATGGCCATTCTTAGCCCTTCAGGTACTCCATTACTTTAGCTGCTGCTGCGGGGGTCTTAGGAGCCACTTTTTCTCGAAGCTCGTCACAGTCCTTTTGACCTTGCTTGCCGAGTTTTTCTACCTCAACCTTTCCTTCGGCTTCGGCTTTGGCTGCAGCCTGGTCTATCGCCTTTTTTCTTTCCTGCTCAGCCTGTTTGAGCATTTCCTGCTTTCGTTCGCGGAACTGCTCGGCCTGTTTGTGTGCGTCTGCCCCGGCCTGGTCTATGATTTGCGCCGCCTGTTTCTCGGCGTCCTTTATTCTTTTTATCAGTTCCATCTGATTCTCCGGATACCTGCCTTATCGATAGAAATGCGGAAGATATTATA
>CAZFHM010000274.1:0-2026 GCA_964518825.1 uncultured Pirellulales bacterium | reverse complement strand
AAATGAAAACAAACCCAAATCAAATCCTGTCGAAATAAATATGCCTTTTACACCTTATCATTTTGGACCGAGTGGCTTTTTCGGCCTGGTTTTTAAAAAGTGGCTCGACCTGCCCGTCTTTATACTTGTGAATGTTATTATTGACGTTGAAGTATTATTTAACACCGGCCGGTTCCCGCATCGGGTTTGGCATTTTCACACGTTACTTGTCGGCGGTATTGTTGGAGCTGCCTTCGGCCTGGCACTTTTTCCATTCAAAAATATCTTACAAAAAATAATGTCCTTTTTGAGACTAAGTTATAAGCCTACTGCCTTGAAAATGGCTGTATCCGGCCTGCTCGGCGCCTGGTTCCACGTCATAATCGACGGCGTTTACCATTGGGACGTCCAGATGTTCTGGCCGAACAGGCACTATCGGCCACTCTGGAACCTTCTAAGTCAGCCTCAGGTAAGGTATATTTGCCTGGCCTTTGCCTTCGCCGCCGTCGCCCTTTACGCTATCCTGCTCGCACTGAAATTAAGAAAACAAAGACGCCGCTAACCTTTCCGCTCTGATTATTGCCATATCCCGCCTTTTGCCTTATAATCCCCCCTGCTTTTACAATCGTCTCATAGAGTGACAATGATGGCAGATATAAAGAAGCAGCTCGACACCCTCAAACGCGGCACGGTCGAAATCTTCAACGAGCAGGACCTCGCTGAAAAGCTGGCCGTCTCGGCAAAGGAAAACCGCCCCCTGCGCATAAAGCTCGGCCTTGACCCGACCAGCCCCGATATCCATCTCGGCCACACAGTCGTCCTGCGAAAGATGCGCCAGTTTCAGGACCTCGGCCACAGGGCTGTTCTCATAATCGGCGATTACACCGCACGTATCGGTGACCCGACCGGCCAGAACGTTACCCGGCCGATGCTGACAACCGACCAGATAGAAACTAACGCACAGACATACCTCGAACAGGCCGGCAAGATTCTCAATACCTCCAAAGAAAAACTCGAAGTCCGGCATAACAGCGAATGGCTTGAAAAACTCACCCTGATGGAGTTGATTCAAATCGCTGCAAAAAAGACCGTTGCTCAAATGCTCCAGCGGGACAGCTTCAAGCTCCGCCTGCAGAAGGAAATTGATGTCTATGTCCACGAATTCATTTATCCGCTGATGCAGGGCTATGACTCGGTCGCAATACAAAGCGACGTCGAGCTCGGCGGGACCGACCAGACATTCAACAACCTCATAGGCAGGGACATCCAGCGGGCTTACGACCATTCGCCGCAGGTCGTTATAACAATGCCGATTCTCGTCGGACTCGACGGCACCGAGAAGATGAGCAAATCCAAAGGCAATTACGTCGGCGTCACCGACCAGCCGAACGATATGTTCGGCAAGATAATGAGCATCAGCGATGATATGATGGAAAACTACTTTACACTTTTAACTGACCTGCCGACTGACAAAATCGCAGAACTGACAGATTCTTCGAAAACCCACCCTAAAGATGCCAAGGTACTGCTTGGCAAAACCATCGTCACTCAGTTCTACAACGAAGCCACTGCCCAGTTGGCCGCCGCTGAATTCGAAAAGGTCTTCGCAAAGAAACAACTGCCCGACGATATACCCGAATTTGAGCTGCCTGAAGAGCTGATTTCGGTAAAACAGCTTCTGCTGGCCTGTAAACTTGTCGAAACCGGCGGCGAGGCTAAGCGTATGTGCTCCCAGTCAGCAGTGACCATCGACGGCCAAAAAGTGACTGACCCCAACGCCGAAATTACACCCAAAGACGGCACCGTAATCCAGGTCGGAAAACGCCGTTTCGCAAAAATCACGACTCCTTAGCCGTAAACAACACGGAGAACTAATAGAAAAATCCGTGAAATATGCCGGACCCGCTGTTACAATAGTCACACTATGAACGTGCCAAAACTTCAAAAACCCGATAAATACGTCGGCCTGTATGTCGTTGATTTCGGCGACCGCAGCGGCGTCGGCTTCACCGCGCAGGAAGTCGCCGAGCTGCTCGAAAGCGAGAAG
>CAZFHM010000273.1:0-2050 GCA_964518825.1 uncultured Pirellulales bacterium | reverse complement strand
GAATCTGAAAAACTCGGACAAAAAGTCTTCGCACTTGCCGTGTGCAGCACTCACGTTCATATCTTAGTCGAACCTATAACCGAAACGATAAGTAATATCGTCGGCAGATACAAACGGGCGGGAACAATTGCAATGCTCCAAACGGGATTCGAAGGAAAGGTATGGACCAGAGGATACGACAAACGATATTGTTTCGACGAAAACATCTTGAAAAAAAGAATCAGATATGTTGAAAAACATAACAAGTAAAAGTTAGCCGCGGGCACAGTCCGCGGTCCAGTTAGCCCCCGGCATGGTCGGGGGTCACGGTTCGGGGTAAAAAAAAGATTTGACGCCGTATTTTGATATGGTATAATTTGAATAGTTATGGCAAAGAATTGCACAGTTCGTTCAATTAGCACCAGCCTCTTACTGCTCCTGGGCCTCCGGGCCCAATAAAAGAAGCGTACATACATATTTAGGCATACCCCGAAATTAACTGAAAAACGTGGATTTTCTGCGCGTTTGACGGTATATCTACTGTGATTCGTGGATAGTGAATCGTGATTAGTGCCACCCGGACAAGGCCGGGGGCTAAAAAACGGAGAAGCGATTATGAGCAAGGGCAGAATAATAATATTCGATACGACGCTGCGGGACGGTGAGCAGGCTGCGGGGACGCGGCTGGGAGCCAGAGAAAAACTCGAACTGGCCCGGCAGCTCGCCCGGCTCAAGGTAGATATCATAGAGGCAGGGTTCCCGGCGTCGTCGCCTGAGGACTTCCGGGCGGTGCAGCTTATCAGCGAAAATATCAAGACGGTGACGATATGCGGCCTGACGCGGGCACGCAGTGAGGATATCGATATATGCGGCAAGGCCATAGCCAAGGCCAAACGCAGCAGAATCCATACGGGTATCGGCGTATCGAATATCCACATAATGGGCAAGTTCGGCGACGCCAAGTACGGCAGGACGATTGGGCAGAAGAAGGCCAATATCATTAAGATGGCGGTCAAGGCGGTGAAACGGTCGCTCAAATATACGGACGACGTGGAATTCTACGCTGAGGATTCGGGGCGGGCCGACCGCAAATTTTTGTACGAAATCCTCGAAGCGGTGGTCGATGCCGGTGCGACGACGTTGAATATACCGGATACGACGGGCTATTCGATACCGGAGCTTTACGGCAGGCTGATAGCGGACGTCCGGGCGAACGTGCCGAATATCGGCAAGTCAGTAATCAGCGTGCACTGCCATGACGATTTGGGAATGGCAGTGGCCAATTCGTTAGCCGGCGTCAAGAACGGCGCTCGCCAGGTCGAGGCGACCATCAACGGCATCGGCGAGCGTGCGGGTAATGCGGCGATGGAAGAAGTGGTTATGGCGATTCGGACGCGGAAGGATTTCTTCGGTCTGGAGACGCGAATAAAGACCGAGGAGTTTTACCGCACGAGCAGGATGGTCGCCGATATGTTAGGTATGCCGGTGCCGGTCAATAAGGCTGTAGTCGGCGATAACGCCTTCGCCCATTCTTCGGGAATCCATGTCGATGGTGTTTTGAAAAAGAGAGAGACGTATGAGATTATGAAGCCTGAGGAGGTCGGCTCGCCGAAGACCAGGGTGGTACTGACGGCGCGGACGGGCAGGCACGGGTTGAGGCATCGACTGGAGATTTTAGGACATCGGCTGAGTAAAAAGGATTTGGATAAGACGTATAAAAGGTTCTTAGAAATAGCTGATAAGAAAAATGAGGTGTATGACGAGGACCTGGCGGCGATAATCAGTGATGAGATTTACGCGGTCGAGAACGTGTTCGAGATTGAGTATCTGCACGTGGCGTGCGGGACGGGTACGCTGCCGACGGCGAGCGTGAAAATGGTAGTCAAAGGTGAGCAGAAACAGGCGGCGGCGTGCGGCGACGGGCCGGTAGATGCGGCATACGAGGCGATACGCGTGGCGACTGGGCTGAGCCCGAAATTAGAGAATTACTCGATTCGGGCGGTGACCGGCGGTAAAGAAGCGCTCGGCGAAGCGACGGTGAAGATTCGTGAGGCAGGACAGGTGTTCATCG
>CAZFHM010000272.1:0-2098 GCA_964518825.1 uncultured Pirellulales bacterium | reverse complement strand
TACGTGCAGAATATTACGGACGTGGGACACCTTACGGACAATGCGGATGAAGGTGAAGATAAAATTGCGGTCGAGGCGGCGAAGGAAAAGAAGCATCCGATGGCGATTGCGGAATATTATACGCGGAGCTTCTTCGATGATATGGATAAGCTCAATTGCCTTCGGCCTGACATTAGTCCGCGTGCGAGCGGGCATATTACTGAGCAGATTGAGCTGGTCAAGAAGCTGCTGGAGAAGGGATACGCGTACGAGGTCAACGGGTCGGTGTATTTCGAGGTGGCGAAGTTCGCAGATTACGGCAAGCTTTCCGGCAGAAATGTTGATGATATGCTGGCCGGGGCGCGGGTTGAAGTTTCGCAGGAGAAGAAACATCCTGCGGACTTTGCGCTTTGGAAAAAGGCAGAAGAAAATCATATAATGCAATGGCCGAGTCCGTGGGGGATGGGTTATCCGGGATGGCACTTAGAGTGCTCTGTGATGAGCACAAAGTATCTGGGACAGCCTTTTGATATTCACGGCGGCGGACTCGAGAACCAGTTTCCACATCATGAGTGCGAGATAGCACAGGCTGAGGCTGCAAACGGGCAGCAGTTTGTACGGTACTGGCTGCACAATAATATGGTGACGGTTGACAGCCAGAAGATGGGCAAGAGCCTGGGTAACTTCATCACCTTAAAGCAGGCGTTCAGCGGGGCACATGAGAGACTGACGCATGGGTACGACCCGCTGGCGGTAAGGCAGCTTATACTCAACAGCCATTACAGAAGTCCGCTTGATTTTTCAGATGCGGCGCTGTTTGCCGCGCAGAGCGGATACGAAAAGATAAGCCAGGCGGTGCAAGCTGTTCGCAAGAGACTTGCTGAAGCGGCTGAAGGTGAAATTGATAAGGAAACCGGCGAAGAACTCAAGGGTTTAAAGTCTAAGTTCGAAGAAGGTATGAACGACGATTTGAATACCTCGGTGGCGCTGTCGATTGTGTTCGAGCTGGTCCGGCTGGCAAACAGATTGCTTGAGGAAAAGAGTACGACCAAAGCTTCTTTAAGTGCGGTCGATGATATGTTCGGCCGGCTCGGCGGCGACGTGCTTGGCATTGTCAGGGATGAGTATGAGGCGGTGACGGGCAGCGAGCATCTGGCGGATGAGCTTGTCGGCATTTTGATAGAGCAAAGAGCGGCTGCGAGAAAGGCGAAGGATTTTACGGCGGCGGACGATATTCGAAAACAGCTCGAAAGAATCGGTATTGTGCTCGAAGATAAGCCGGACGAGACGGTCTGGAGAAGGAAATGAGGATACTTGGCGTCGACCCCGGTTTGGGCGTTTGCGGCTATGCGGTGGTGGAAAAAGACGCCGTGCGGGAGGAGCTTGTAGAAGCGGGGATTGTTGCGAGTGATGAGAAACTAGCGATAGAAAAAAGGCTCAACCAGATAGCGATTGATTTCGAGGCGATACTGGAGAAGTTCCGGCCGGAGGTCGTGGCGATTGAGCAGCTTTATTCGCATTACGCGCATCCCAGAACGGCGATATTGATGGGGCACGCACGCGGTGTTATACTACAGAAGTGCGCCGAGGCGGGCGTGGATGTAAGAAGCTTTAGCGCGACAAAGATAAAAAAATCTCTTACCGGAAACGGCCGGGCGTCGAAGGAGCAGGTTCAGAAAACAGTGCAGGTGATATTGTCGCTGAAAGAGATTCCTCAGCCTGCCGACGTGGCTGATGCGATAGCGGCGGCGCTTTGCTGCGGAAATTCAAAGAATTTTTCAGACACAGATTAACACGGTATTTTTTAGACACGGACCCTGTACCAGGTTCGGTACAGGGGGATTAACACGGATTTACACTGAAAAGAATAAATTAACCACGAATAAACAAAAAAAAATAATCGCTGATTACGCAGATTTAATTGATTACACAGATTATTAATAGATATGAAAAATTAAGAATATGATAGCGAGAATAGAAGGTAAACTGATTAAGCTGGGCAGTGAAACGGCGCTGGTGCAGGTTGGGGATATTGCGTACGAAGTGATGCTGCCGGGCTATTGCGTCAATGCGCTGTCGGATAAAATCGGCTCGGATATTGTTCTGTGCACGATGCAGT
>CAZFHM010000271.1:0-2099 GCA_964518825.1 uncultured Pirellulales bacterium | reverse complement strand
CGTCCCGAAAAAAACTAAAAAAACCCTTGAATTCAAACACAGCCGCTCCGCGGTGGAAAAAAATCTGCGTTAATCCGTGTCTAAAATCAGCGATGAAACAAAAGCGGGCCCCGTTTCAGAGCCCGCTCTCAATTACCAACATCCACCTTGAACCAATCCACCAATCATGTCATCTGTCCTCTGGCATCAAGTATCACCTGCCCTGCGAAGCCAAGACGTTTCGGGCGAAGCAGGGAGTATCCAGTATCTAGCCTCTAATACATGCCACCTTGTGGCATGGCAGGCGTTTCTTTCTTTTCCGGTATCTCACTAACAATCGCATCGGTCGTCAAAAGCAGCGACGCAATCGACGCCCCGTTTTGCAAGGCTGCCCGTTCCACCTTCGTCGGCACAATAACGCCGAACTCAATCATATTACCGTACTCTTTTCGCAGTGCATCGTAGCCGAAGTTTTTGTCTGTGCTTTCCATGACCTTCTGTGCGACAATCGACCCGTCCAGCCCCGCATTTGTCGCAATCTGCTTAATAGGAGCGACCAACGCACGCCGAACAATATCAACCCCGATTTTCTCATCGCCGCTGACCTTGATTTTATCCAGGGCAGGCAGCGCCCTGAGCATCGACACTCCACCGCCAGGCAGTATCCCTTCCTCGACCGCCGCTCTGCACGCATGCAGTGCATCTTCGACGCGTGCCTTCTTTTCTTTCATTTCCGCTTCGGTCGCCGCACCGACGTTAATCTGCGCTACACCGCCGGCCAGCTTCGCCAGCCGTTCCTGCAATTTTTCAATATCATAATCACTGGTCGATGCGTCGATTTCCGCCCTTATCTGTTCGATTCTCGCCTTAATCTCCCCGGTATTCCCACCCCCTTCGATAATGGTGGTAGTATCCTTATCGATAGTGACTCTTTTGGCCTTTCCGAGCTGACCAAGTTCTATATTTTCAAGTTCGATACCGAGGTCTTCTAATATCGCCTGCCCGCCGCTCACTATCGCGACATCCTGCAGCAGTGCCTTTCTCCTGTCGCCGAACCCCGGCGCCTTAACCGCTGCGCACTGCAGCACACCGCGAAGCTTATTAACCACCAGCGTCGCGAGCGCCTCGCCCTCGACCTCTTCCGCTATAATCAACAAAGGCTTACCCTGCTTGGCGATTTTCTCCAGCAGCGGAACCAATGATTTGATACTGCCGATTTTCTTCTCGTGCACCAGAATATAAGGCTTCTCCAGAACGACCGTCATATTCTGAATGTTATTAATAAAGTGCGGACTCAGATACCCCTTATCGAACTGCATCCCTTCTACGAGCTCGACGGTCGTTTCGAGTGACTGGCCTTCCTCGACCGTAATCACGCCGTCCTTGCCGACCTTGTTCATAGCCTCAGCCATCTTCTTGCCAATCTCCTCATCCTGATTCGCACTGCACGTCGCTACTTGCGCGATTTGTTTGCTGGAATCAATAGAGATGCTCATTTTTTGAAGCTCTTTCACGATTGCTTCGACGGCCTTGTCGATGCCGCGTTTGAGCTGCATTGCGTTGGCGCCTGCGGTTACGTTCTTGAGCCCTTCCTCGAAGATGCTCTCAGCGAGAATCGTCGCCGTCGTCGTACCGTCGCCCGCGACGGTCGAGGTCTTGCTGGCGACCTCCTTGACCATCTGCGCGCCCATATTCTCGTATGAGTCCTCCAGCTCGATTTCCTTGGCCACGCTAACACCATCTTTTGTGACCGTCGGTGAGCCGAACGATTTTTCCAGAATCACATTTCTGCCGCACGGCCCTAACGTAATCTTGACCGCCTTGGCCAGTTTCCTGACGCCCTCGCGAATCGCCGCGCGGGCTTCAACACCAAAAGCTATTTTTTTAGCTGCCATCGTTTCGTTTCTCCTTGATTAACTGGTTAATTGGTTAACTAGTTAATTGGTTAATTTTGTTAGTCTTCGATAACTGCCAGGATATCCGATTCGTTCATAATCAGATGCTCCTTGCCGCTGATTTTCACCTCCGTGCCCGCATAGCTGGTAAACAGCACGGAATCTCCCTTTTTCACCTGCATCTTCTTGGTGCTTCCGTATTCGAGCGTTCTGCCTGGGCCCGCC
>CAZFHM010000270.1:0-2139 GCA_964518825.1 uncultured Pirellulales bacterium | reverse complement strand
GGTTGTGTTTTGTCACCGGGTCGAATTGTATCTATATTTTAAGTGGAGCTATAGCAATAAGATAACGCGACTTTGATGAGAGATAAACTCGGAGCAACCTATGGAAAACGGCCCTGTCATCGTACACGTAACACATGAAACCACCCAGAAGATAGGCGGCATCGGAGCGGTACTGAGGGGATTCTTCACCTGCAAGGCATACCTCGAATTCGCCGGTCGTTCTATTGTCATAGGCCCGTTGTTCGACAGGGATGTACCGCTGTCAAAACGAATGGGCTCGGACGGCCAGGTTCTGTATTCATCGCTGGACGGTGTTTACAACAGCGAATATGTAGCGAACTTTGCAGAGCTGGAAAGAATCTACAACACGAACATCATCTACGGCACAAAGACATTCACCGATGAACAATCCGGAATCGCCAGCACAGCCGAGATAATTCTTGCTGATGTAACCACTATGTTCGCCGCGCCGGTGAACGAACTGAAGAAGCAGCTCTATGAGCAATTCGGCATCCGGTCGGAGCAGTTCGAATACATCTGGGAATATGAGCAGTATATCCGCCTGGCGGCGGCGGTCATCCCGATACTCGGGGCCATGAGTGCGGCGAACGCACCCGGTATTATGGTTGCACATGAATGGATGGGTATGCCGAGCGTATTAGCAGCCCTGTGTGACAGCTACCATGATTTTCGCACAGTTTTCTATGCTCACGAAGTTGCGACGATTCGACGTATAGTCGAAGAGCACCCGGGACATGACGTGCACTTCTACAACGCGATGCGGGAAGGCCAAAAAGAGCAAGAGTACCTTGCAGATGTGTTCGGCAGTCAGGACGGATACTTTAAACACCCGTTAGTCGAAGCGGCTAAACACTGTCATGGTATCTGTGCGGTCGGGGATTACACGGCAAAAGAGCTGCGATTTCTTTCGCAGCCGTTCGCGGATACACCTATAGACGTGGTGTATAACGGGATACCGGCTTATGAAACGACGGTGGAAGAGAAACTCCAATCGAAACGAAAACTCCAGCAATACTGTGAAAATCTTCTCGGTTACAGGCCAGATTATGTATTTACTCACGTGACAAGGCTGGTGCGGAGCAAGGGTTTATGGCGTGACCTCGAGATACTCGAAGAGATTGATAAGCAGTTCAGCAAATCAGGGCAAAGCGGAGTCTTTTTCATCCTGTCGACGGAAGTGTGCCAGAGGGAGCCGGACTATATTACGAATATGGAATCGGCCTACGGCTGGCCGGTGGCGCATAAGCAGGGCTGGCCCGATATGTCGGGCGGCGAGACCGAGTTTTATACTTTCGTGCAAAGGTTCAACGCGCGAAGCCGAAGTATAAAAGCCGTATTTATAAACCAGTTCGGCTTCGAGCAGAAGCTTTGCGGCAGGAGTATGCCTGAGGATATGGACTTTACCGATATTCGCCGCGGGACGGACGTGGAATTCGGCCTGAGTGTTTACGAGCCGTTCGGCATAAGTCACCTCGAGCCTTTGACGTATGGCGGCATCTGTATCCTGTCCAGTGTGTGCGGCTGTGCGGGATTTATCGAAAAGGTAACGGAAGCACAAGTTCCCAATAACATAATTGTGGTTGACTACGTCAATTCCGACGCTGCTCAGTCGGCACATGAGCCTATCGGGCGCGGTGTTCTTCGGCGGATAGAGCAGCAAATAGCCCAGGGCCTTGCAGAAGAAATCTACTCGCGGCTGGCGAAGAACGAAGATGATACAAAGGTGTTAATCGAGCAAGGTTATGGGCTGGCCAGTAAGATGAGCTGGCAAAAAATAGTCGAGAGTTTCGTTCTGCCGAGCTTTCGCAAGGCAACTCAGGCGAAAATTATGTCTTCAGTATAAGCTGCAGTTAAATCACCGGTGACAATTTCAATTCGAAGCGAACGGTGAAAAGTACGCGTCACCGTATAAAAGCATTCATACTCAGCCGAGAAAAGCGAGTACGACGGGTACAATGAAGACTGCCTGCAGCCTTCGCCTCTGAATCTCGGCTGGTTCGAACCGATGGACAACAGCATGTTCGAGCTTGAGTGAGATTGGGGATTTTAAAAACATGTGGGCCTTGCATTTGCTTGACGAGGTCGCAGGGAATAACTAAACTCGCCTTGTGGAGACTG
>CAZFHM010000269.1:0-2175 GCA_964518825.1 uncultured Pirellulales bacterium | reverse complement strand
TGGTCAGCGTGTTTGTTTCCGTCTAATCGAGATTGCGCGGAAAGCCCGCTTCGCCGTCTTTGCTCAGGTATGTCTCTTTCAGCCCCAGTGAATCATTACCTTTGACCGGCTTGGCGTCCCATACGACCTTATCAAAACCCTTGACTCCTCCGTGAAGGTTATTCTGGCCGTTATTCTGGGCGAGCGTATATTCCTTGCCGTCCAGGGTGAACTTGCCGTTGGCTATACGATTACCGTACCTGCCCACGATACAGCCGAAGTAGGGACTCTTCTTGATATAATCATCAAGATTATCGAAGCCCAATACCACATCCGCCATTTTGCCTTTTCGGTCGGGAACTATTATCGAGGTAACCGTCCCGCCGTAGTTGGTTATCTTTACCTGCATACCATTGGCATTAGTCAGGGTGTAAAGATATACGTCCTTGCCGTCCGCTGTTCCAAAACTCTCTTTTGTGATGTCCATTTGACCTGCCTTTCCTTCATCTTTGTTACCACAGCTAATCCACAAAAAGCTGCAAAGAACCAGTGATGCAGCCAAAATCAATCGTCTTAAATTACTCCGATTCATCTTTAGCCTCCATGTCTTAAGGGTCGCCATTTTTCTTCCGGGGTATTATTCATCACCGCCGCCCGTTTGTCAAGGCTGCAAGGGCCACGTGATTCAGGGCCGATTAGGATTGTCAATCCCTGCTTTTTCTTGCCGCTTTCCTGCGGTCGCCTTCTTTAAGAAGCTTTTTTCGTACCCTGATACTGTTCGGGCAGATTTCCACCAGCTCATTTTCCTGTATATATTCGAGCATGGCTTCGAGAGACATTTTGCGGGCCGGGCGGACCTTTGCCGCGTCATCTTTTCCCGAAGCCCTGACATTGGTAAGCTGTTTTGTCCTAACCGCGTTAACCGGTATATCGTTTTCCTTACAGTGCTCCCCGACGACCTGTCCTTCATAAACTACTTCGCCGGGCGAAACAAAGAAAATTCCCCTGTCATACAATGCGTCGAGCGCATAAGCGGTTACCGTTCCGGTATCGGTCGCAATCATCACGCCGGCCTGTCGCTGCGGTATCGAGCCTTTCATCAACTCATATCTCTCGAACGTATGGTGCATTATCGCCTTGCCACCGGTGGCGTTCATCATCCGGGCGTGCAGACCAAACAGGCCCCTCGAGGGAATCATAAATTCCATATGCACATAATCGTTTGTGCCCGACCTGGAACTGACCGCAATCAGCTCGCTCCTGCGGTCGCCGATAATACACATCACGGAGCTCTGGCAATCTGCGGGGCAGTCAACCACGAGCCGCTCGACAGGTTCATGGCGACGGCCGTTAACCATCCTGATAATAACCTCCGGCTTGCCGACGCAAAGCTCGTATCCTTCGCGCCGCATATTTTCCAGGAGGATTCCCAGGTGCATCAGCCCTCTTCCGGAAACAACGAATTCCTCGTTACTGCCGCCCGGCTCGACACGCAGAGACAGATTGTGCTGGAGCTCTTTTTCAAGCCGCTCTTTTATGTGCCTGCTGGTTACAAGTTTGCCGTCTCTGCCGGCGAATGATCCGTCGTTGACGCGAAAAGTCATACTCATTGTCGGTTCGTCGATTGCCACGACCGGCAGGGCGCTGGGCTGTTCGGCGCAGGCAATCGTATTTCCGATATCGACCGGGTCGAGACCTGCAATCGCACAAATGTCCCCGGCGACTACTGTTTGCGTCTCTCTTTTGCCCAGGCCGTGGAACTCGTACAGCTTGACTACCTTCTGTTGTGTGCGGCGGTCGTTATTATCTATAACAGTAACCGGCTGTGCCTCTGAGACAGTGCCTGCGAAGACCTTGCCCACAGCGATTCTGCCGAGATAGTCGGAATGTTCCAGGGTGGTAACAAGTATTTGCAGCGGCGCATTCTCCTCGACTTTCGGCTGTGGTATATGGTTGATTATCGCCTCGAATACCGCTTCGGTATTATCACCGGGTTTATCTAAATCAGTAGTGGCCCAGCCGTCACGCGCCGAGGCATAGATGACGGGAAAATCCAGAGCGTCATCGTCAGCTTCGAGCTGCACCAGCAAATCGAACACCTCGTTGACAACTACGTCAGGCCGTGCATCTTTGCGGTCAACCTTGTTAATTACCACAACGGGTTTTAGTCCGTGATGCAGCGCCTTTGAAAGAACA
>CAZFHM010000268.1:0-2185 GCA_964518825.1 uncultured Pirellulales bacterium | reverse complement strand
GCAGGCCAGAATCGCGACGAATCCGGCGTCAGCACCTCATCAATCAGAATCGTCCTGCCGTCCGCGACGCCCCACTCGAACTTCGTATCGGCAAGGATTATCCCCCTGCTCTCGGCGTATTCACTTGCTTTGGAAAATATCTGCGTGCTCTTGTCACGAACATAATTCGCCTGTTCTTCTCCGATTATTTCAGCACACTTTTCGAAGCTGATATTTTCATCGTGCTCGCCGTGCTCGGCTTTGGTCGCCGGGGTAAAAATCAATTCCGGCAATTTATCGCACTGCTTCAGTCCGCCGGGGAGCTTCTGTCCGCACACCGTTTGGCTTTGCTTATATTCCTTCCACCCGCTGCCCGCTAAGTATCCTCTTATCACACACTCAATCGGCAGGACCTTGCCCTTTTTTACCAACATACTCCTGCCTTCAAGCTGCTCATCGCAGAAAGGCCTGGGAAAATCTGCAACTTCATCACTGATAAAATGGTTCTCGACGGTATCAGCCAGAAAATCGAACCAGAACCGCGAAATCTTCGTCAGCACAATCCCCTTGTATGGAATCCCGTTAGCCATTACCACATCGAACGCGCTAATCCGGTCCGTCGCCACAATCAGCAGCTTATCGCCCAGGTCATAGATGTCCCGCACCTTACCTCGCGCACACTTTTGACCCCCGACGTTCGTCCGTAAAATCGCTTCTGCCATCACAATCCCTTCCTGTAATCCAAATGCTTTGATTTATTTCTAAAAGAACTATCCTGTTAATCCTGTTATCCTGTCAAAGAAAACTTTATTTTTATCCTGTTAATCCTGTTATCCTGTCCAAAAAGTTATCCCGTTAATCTGTGTCTAATTTAATTCGCGAATCGACATACTCTAATACTTTTCTCCTGACCCGCTCAATATCCCCGTTCGCGGGCAGAAAATCAATCACCTTTTCCAAAAAACCTCGCTGCCTTATCCGCTCCAGTGTCGGAGCGAAATTCACATCGTACACCCACGAAAGCTGAATCAGCTTGCAGTCATTCCACGTCTTAAGAATCCTGTAATCGACCCGTTCTCCGTTAAGCACCTTCTGCACAACCTCATCACTATACCAGGGCTCGTCCGGCAGTTCTATTTCCAGCCTGAACGATTGCGGGTCATTTTGGTATTGCTCATAATATTCCAGCACCACACGGTAGATGTCTATCTTGTCCGCGTCGCGAATCAATTGACAATACAACAGCGTCTCGCCTTCCAGCCCGTCCGGCAGCTCCTTTTCACCGTGATACTTCACCGCCGTTTCGATATACTCCCGCTCCTGCCGGTCAAAACCTTCGAGAACCTTCTCTTTGCAAATCACCTCGACAGCGAGCTGCGAATGATTGCAGCTTCGCGCGTCATTGTACGTGCGGTGTCTTCTGAACTGCTCGAACCGCCCGACATCATGAAGTAAAGCGATCGCCTGTGCAATACGCTTTTGGTTGTCACTCAGACCCAGCCTGTCCGCCAGCCACGCCGTCTCTGCGCACACCGCTTTGCTGTGTTTTTCCTTCAGTTCGATATTGGCGTTGACGAACCCATCGTCGCCGTAAAACCCGGCCACGTACGCCCCGAACCACTCTTTCAGATTGTCTAACTGCCTCTGCTCCATAGCCCAAAAAATCCACTGTCTGAATAATAAGCCCGTAGAGCATAACAATTTCCGTTAAATTTCCCAAGCCTTATTCCAAAAACCACTGAATTGATATATAATACCGCTGTTTCCAGGAACTGCTTTTCCGCTCAACGTCAGACGAAATACGAAACGAGCAGCGCAACCGCAACCGTTTTACGTATTAACTTATAGTTAAATAGAAGGGAGCAAAAAATGCCCACAGTAAAAGATGTCGTAGTAAAAAAGCCGAGCCCCGAGGAACAGTCAAAAGCCAAGACCTGGCCGACGTGGGAATGTCAGCCGAGCGAGTTCGACTGGGCCTACACTCAAACCGAAACCTGCCTGATTCTCGAAGGCGATGTCACCGTAACCGACGGCCGGAACGAAGTCTCTTTCGGCCCGGGCGATTGGGTAGTTTTCCCCGTCGATTTGGAATGCACCTGGAAGGTCAAAAAGCCCGTACGCAAGCACTACAACTTCAGTTGAGAGGCGAATAGGCGATAACGCTTTCTAATTCATACCGCTGCCCGATTTGCCGGCCGGCCCTACT
>CAZFHM010000267.1:0-2216 GCA_964518825.1 uncultured Pirellulales bacterium | reverse complement strand
GATGAGGGAAAAGAAATTTTGTTACTTGACTTTGAGCTCTTCATAGGTGGTTAATGAATCTTGTTTAGAATCTCTGCGCACTCTGCGTTCTCAGCGGCGAAAAAGAATCCGCGGTTAAATTTTGTTGTTTGTCTTTAGTCGTTAATGTTAAATCTCTGTGCTCTCTGCCTGTCCCGCCATAGCTTTTTAGCGACGGCGGATGTCATCTGTGGCTATAAATCTCTGTGTTCTCTGTGTCCTCTGTGGCTATTATTAGTGTTTGGGATTTATTCTTCCTTCGTAATACTACGTCCGTGAGGGCGTAGATGGAAGTACCCGACAAAGTCGGGCGAGCTTTAGCTCGTCCCAAAAAATGCCACATCCGTAAGGGTGTGGAAATTTACTTCATTAGTGCTTTGAATTTGTTTCGGATTTAGGATTTATCAGCATTTAGCTTACTTCATTTAACCCTTGTTTTCTTGCTTAAGTATGGGTAATCTTTTCATTATGACTAAATTAGCTGTTCCCATCGCCGCCGCAACAATTGACCAGGCCGCCAGCCAGATAGCCTCCGCCGTCGCCGCCGGCGCCGAGATGCTCGAGCTGCGCACCGACTACCTTAATAATCTACACACCGATACGGTAACTGAATTGCTCGACTGCGTTCGCCAGAGCAAACCTGCTCTTCCCGTCATTGTCACCTGCCGAAGCAAACAGCAGGGCGGCAACGCCGATCTTTCGGACGACTTGCGCATCGATATACTCGTCGCCGCAGTCAAAGCCGGCGCCCATTTCGTCGACTGCGAATACGAAACCTTCACTCAAATCAAATACCAGGAAAAAATCCGGCTGGCACTGTCCAACAGCGCACGGACCAGGCTGCTCCTCTCCGCCCACAGCTTCAAAGGGCCATTCCCCGACCTCGCCGGCCTCTATCGCCACATAACAACTACCTATCCAGCCGCCATCCCCAAGCTCGTTTACACCGCCAACCACGTCAACGATTGCTTTGCCGCCCTCGATTTACTCAGCCGAACCAGCGACGACAGAATCATCTTTTGCATGGGCCAGGCCGGTGTGATTACCAGAATCATCGCCAAAAAACTCAATTCGTTCCTGACGTTCGCCTGCCTCGACGAAGACGCCGCCACCGCGCCGGGCCAGCTCAGCATAGCCGAGCTTCGCAACATCTACCGTTACGACGACATCAACGAACAGACCGAGCTTTTCGGAATTATCGGTTTTCCCATAGGCCACTCACTCAGCCCCGCCGTCCACAACGCCTGCTTCGCAAAAGAAAGAATGAACAGGCTCTATCTGCCCGTATTACTCGAAGGCGGCCGCGACGAATTCGACTTATTTATAGACCGCCTCCTCGCCCGCCGCGCACTGGGCTTCAAAGGTTTTAGTGTCACCATCCCCCACAAACAAAATATCCTGAACTATGTCCAGCGAAAGGCTGGGAAAGTCGAACCCCTCGCCGAAATCATCGGCGCCGCCAACACACTCATCCTCGGCCCCGACGACAGGGTAAGCGCCTACAACACCGACTGCCGCGCCGCCATTGACGCTATAAAGACCGTTCTAAAAAATCTTGACGGCATAACCGCCGCCGTCATCGGCGCAGGCGGCGCAGCCCGCGCCCTGGTCGCCGGACTTGTCGGCGAAGGTGCAAAAGTCACTATCTACAATCGAACCGTAAAAAAAGCACAGCGGCTCGCTGACGAATTTGAATGCGAGTATGGCTCCCTCGACGACCTCAAAAATCTCGACGCAAAACTCCTCGTCAACTGCACCAGCCTCGGAATGTTCCCCGACATCGAAACAACTCCGCTGCCCGCCGAGTATCTAAAAAAGGGTATGACGGTTTTTGATACCGTTTACAATCCCTCGCAGACCCTGCTTCTCAAAAACGCCAAAAAGGCCCGCGCCAAAACCGTCTCCGGAATAGAGATGTTCATCAACCAGGCCGCCGCCCAGTTCAAACTCTTCACAAAACAAGACCCCGACACAAACCTCATCCGAAACATTGTTTCCCATTGTCTAACTGCCTGACAAACGGTATAATCCTCCTTTTCAGGTCGCATCCGTGAGGTAAAAGAAAGATGGCTAAATCCGAAAAAGTAGTGTTGGCATACAGCGGCGGGCTGGATACGAGCGTTATTCTGCCGTGGCTGAAGGAGACCTACGGCTACGAGGTGATTGCGTCTCTTGTTTTTCATGAATCTGTCTCCTGA
>CAZFHM010000266.1:0-2218 GCA_964518825.1 uncultured Pirellulales bacterium | reverse complement strand
GGTGCGCCCAAGATAAGCGCGATGAATATTATCGACGAAACAGAACCGACGTGCCGAGGGGTTTATACCGGTTCAATCGGGTACATAAGTATCGATGGAAGTGTTTGTTTGAATATCGCAATAAGAACGGTTATCATCAAGGCCCATAAGGCCTATGTGCAGAGCGGCGGCGGAATCGTGGCTGATTCCGACCCGCAGGCAGAGTACGAAGAAACTATAACCAAGGCCATGGCACTCCTGGCAGGGATAAAAAGCGTGCAGCGCAGAGCTTATGAGTAAAGTTTTTCTGAATAACGACATCGTTGATATCGGTAAGGCTAAGGTGTCCGTCACGGATGCGGGTCTGCTGTACGGGATGGGTCTGTTCGAGACGATGCGGGCGTGTAACGGTATTGTCTTTGCACTGGATGAGCATCTGGATAGATTGTTTGCCGGCACTAAGAAGCTTTCACTCAATAACAGCTATGACCGAAAGTTTATCGCGGCGGCGATTGACAAGACACTCCAGGCAAACAAACTCAAGGACGCGCGTCTTCGCCTGACAATTACCGGCGGCTCGGCATCGGCGCAGCAGGAAGAACCTGAACCGACTTTGCTTATAACAGCAGCCGAATTCGAGCCTTATCCTGCCAAGTATTACCAGAAGGGCGTTATGGTTGTGCTCTGTCCTTACAAGCAAAACTCGTTCGACCCAATCTACGGTAACAAGACGACCAGTTATATGTCACGTATGTTAGGTCTGAAGTTTGCTCATCAAAGCAAGGCGGCCGAGGCGTTGTGGTTTACCACCGACAACCGCCTTGCCGAAGGCTGCATCAGTAACGTTTTTATCGTGAAGGATTCGGCAATCCACACGCCGCCGGTAAAAACACCGGTATTGCCGGGTGTTGCCAGAAAAACGGTTATCGAATTGGCAAAGCAAAACGCAATGCGATGCAGCGAAAGGGACCTTACTGTCAACAGCCTGCTCGATGCGGACGAGGTGTTTTTGACTAATGTAATAATGCAGGTCATGCCGGTTGTAAAAGTGGAAAAGCACGACATTGGTGACGGCAAGGTCGGGCCGGTCGCCAAAGAACTGCAAAAACGATTCGATGATTTCGTCAAGAAAAGCTGTGGTGTACGAAATGAAAGTCGATAACATCATAAAACAGATAGAGCAAATAGCCCCTCCCGCTCTTGCACAGGACTGGGACAATACCGGACTGCTTGTGGGCAGCGCCAATCAGCAGGCCAAAAACATCCTGCTTACCATCGATATTACAGAAGCAGTTGTCGACGAAGCCAAAAAGCTAAAGGCAGGAATGATAATCAGCTATCATCCGGTTATCTGGGACGGCCTAAAGCAGGTAACAGCCGACGGGCCGGGCAGTATCGTTTACGAGCTGGCAAGAGCGGGGATTTCGGTTTATTCAATACATACTTCGCTCGACGTTGTCGCGGGCGGAGTGAATGACGGCCTGGCTGAGATGGTCGGTATCGTCGACGCCAGACCCATCGGCGATTACGTGCAGGACGAAACAGAAAATAGCTATAAGCTCATCGTTTTCGTTCCCACCGCTGCCATTAACAAAGTTACCAATGCTGTATTCGAGGCGGGCGCCGGATGGATTGGAAACTACAGCCACTGCGGCTTTAAGGTGTCGGGCCGGGGCAGTTTCCTGCCGCGTGACGGGGCGCATCCGGCTATCGGCAGAAAAGGTAAACTCGAAACCGTGGAAGAAATCAGGTTCGAATGCATTGTGCCCGCGGCGAAACTCGATGTCGTTTTAGCGGCTATGAAAAAAGCTCATCCTTATGAGGAGCCTGCCTTCGATGTATTCAAGCTATGTAATCCGCAGGACGGATTAGGTCTCGGGCGAATCGGAAGGCTCGCCAGGCCGACGTCGCTAAGTCAAATAATCACGAAAATCAAAAGACAGACCGGTGCAAAGGCAGTAGGAATTGTCGGCAGGGCTCAACGCACCGTTAAAAAAGCCGCTGTATGTGCCGGTTCGTGCGGCAAGATAATCAATCAGGTAATTTCACAAAAGGCCGAGCTGTACGTCACCGGTGAGCTAAAACATCATCAGGCGTTAGCTGCTCAGGATGCAAATCTGACGTGTCTTTGCCTGAGCCATAGTGTTTCTGAGCGATTCATTTTGAAAAAATTAGCGAAACAGTTGCAAAAACAGCTAAAAGGCGTCAAAATTACCGTCAGCAAGAAGGATGCAGACCC
>CAZFHM010000265.1:0-2219 GCA_964518825.1 uncultured Pirellulales bacterium | reverse complement strand
TCGACCGCTAAAGGATGGTGTCATAAGCGATTTTGAAATCACCGAAGCTATGCTCGGCTATTTCATTCGCAAAGTGCACGGCCGAGGCGGAAGACTGGTCCGGCCCCGCGTGGTCATCTCGGTGCCCAGCGGAATCACAGCCGTCGAGCGCCGGGCTGTTATTGACAGCGCCGAAAGGGCCGGAGCACGAAAGGTTTATCTTGTGGACGAACCGATGGCCGCCGGTATGGGTGCGGGACTGCCCATTATTGACCCCACCGCGTCGATGATTGTCGATATCGGCGGCGGTACTACGGAAGTTGCTATTATGAGCCTCGGTGATATTGCGACGTGTGAGTCGATTCGCATAGGCGGCGACGATATGGACGAGTCGATTATCAATCACCTAAAGAGAACGTACAATCTGCTGATAGGTGAGACAAGGGCTGAAAAGGTCAAGATTCAGATAGGCTCGGCTGCCCCGCTCGAGGAAGAGCTGACAATGGAGGTAGCCGGCCGGGATACGATATCAGGCCTGCCTCGAAAAATTGTCATTACAAGCGAAGAGATACGCGAAGCCCTGAAGGAACCCATTGCAGCAATTATTGACGCGGTAACGCGAACACTGGAAAAAGCGGCTCCGGAATTGGCGGCCGATTTGATAGATAACGGCGTACACATCTGCGGAGGCGGGGCGCTTCTGCGGGGGATGGATAAAGTGCTGGCAAACGCCACAGGCCTGAGGGTTGAAAGGGTTGAAGACCCGCTTAGCGCAGTGGCTAAGGGAACCAGCATTTATCTGGACAATCTGGAACTGCTCAAAGAAACGATGGACCATAGCGACTATGGATGGGAATAAACGTAGCCGCTGACCGGCGGCAGGGCGAAAATCCCGCCGCTGCCGGAGGATGTTGTTACAAAGAACAGAAGGACCGCAGGTATGGCACGGAAGCGACGCGATATTTCCAACCGCATGCTCCTTGTTTGGATGACTCTGGCAGGCTGCATTTTGCTGCTTACCCCACAGAAAATCACGGGCAAAGTCCAGGGAACTTTTACGCATGTGTTTCGATTTCCTCTGCATCTGGGCAGAAGTATTACACTTTCGACTCGTATGACGGACACCGCCGCTTACGCCAGCCAAAGAACTACAGAGCAATACGAAAACCACATCGCCAACCTGGCCGCTGAGCTTGAGCGCAGGAATCAGCAAATCGAAGCCCTTGCGAAGATTCGCTACAGACAGCACGCCCTGGCGGGGGCGTCACTGGTCATGGCTGACGTTATAACCGCTAACATGGCCGGTTCCCGCAATGAGCTGCTCATTAATCGTGGACAAAATGACGGACTGGAATTGGACCAGTTTGTTTTGGGAGAGAACTGCATAATCGGTACCGTCTCTTACGTCTGGTCGCGGCAGGCGAAAGTCAGGCTTATCACCGATTCTTCTTCACAGCTGGCTGTGACCTCGACTAAGTCGGGACAAAAGCCGGTCTGGATGTTCGGCGCCGGCAACGGCGAAGCAGTTATCCGCTGGTCAAAGGCCAGGCTCGCCGATGGCGAAAACATTATGGTCCGTCAGTATCCCGGCCTTCTGGACTGTCCGATGATTGCCGGCCGGGTCAGCGAATGTAAGAAGAACGACCAGAACGCGCTGTTGTGGGATATTACGGTAAGGCCCGCCTGTGATGTGGCGATGCTCCCGTCCGTTACCGTTATCGTGACCAATCCGGGCGGGGTTGTCCAAACGCAAAAAGAGCGTTTGGGGGCCCCGGGCCAATAATCGAGGCGATTGAATGCATTGGTTGAGGTTTGTGGTACTACTTGTCGTTGCTACATTACTGCAGGCCGATTTACTCAATGCGATTGAGGTAAGAGGGACCAGGCCCGACCTGTTGCTGGTTCTCCTGGCCTTTTTCGCAATCTTCTGCGAACCTAAAGAGGCAATTATCACTTCTTTTTCTATCGGCTTTGCCGCTGATTTGATTGGTCCGTCGATGGGACCCGGCACTCTTGGCTTCGGACTAACAGGCACCGGTCTGTGCTATCTGAGCAAATACATATCACTGCAACGAATGCCGTTTCAGGCCGTTACTATATTTGTGTTGGGTTTTGCCGCCGCTGTATTGGCATACCTGCTGAGCGGTTTGCAGACTCAGCCGTCTTATCAGAAGACATTCGGCGCGCTTTTCGGCACACCACTCTATTCGGCGATAGTCGGCCCGTTTTTGTTCTTGCCC
>CAZFHM010000264.1:0-2225 GCA_964518825.1 uncultured Pirellulales bacterium | reverse complement strand
GCTGTCCTGCAGGGGCATCCGCCGGGAATGGAACTTAGCGAGCAGGAAATATACGGCGATTTGCTTTTGAGAAAGCCCGGAGCCGATGAGCTGTCCAGCCCTCGCAAGGAGCCGGATTTGCCGATTATCTATTCCGGCCTGAACGCCGCCGATACAGTCGAAGGGGCAGGCAATAAGAATCATACCAACGGCACGCCGCTTACGATTTTAATTGCGAACCTGGACAGACACTTCATACACATAAAACAATACCAGGACACAAATCGTACGCCTCGGCCTGGGCACGCATCGTATGCCTCATTTGTCAAATACGGCCCGGACGACGACGCTATCGGCGCCGGATTATTCAGCGGCCGAAGGACCTCGACTATCGTTGCGGCGGGATACGTGGCGAAGAAAGTGCTCAAGAGATTCGGCATTGAAGTCTTCTCTTACATCAAAGAGGCTGCGAAGGTACGCTGTCCTGAAGTTGACCACAACAAGGCCCTCGAATATACCAACAGATACAAAAAGATGCGCTGCGACTACGACCCGTTTTATCAGGAGGTTTATGTCAACGGCCGAGTGAATATGGAAATGCGGTTTCTCGAAAAGGTGCGAATCTTTGCCGAGATTGAGCAGGAGATAGACCAGATACGCTCGAAGGCGCCGAAGATGGTGCCGGATGAAATCCGCGGCAAGTACGGCGTACATTCGATAATCAACTGTCCTGATATCGATGCGGCTGAGGCGATGGTCGAGGCGTGTAATGCGGTTACAAAGACCGGCGATTCGTCAGGCGGTATCATTGAGGTGGTCGTGCTCGGAGCGCCGGTGGGATTGGGCGAGCCGGTATTCGAGAGGCTGGACTGTCAGCTCGGCAAAATGGCCGGCATCGGAGCGGTCAAAGCAGTAGAAATCGGCGCGGGGCTTGCGGTAAAGGACATGACAGGCTCGCAGAACAACGACCAGATGTACGCCGGGAACGGGAAGGTGAATTTTGAATCGAACAACGCCGGCGGTATAACGGGCGGTCTGTCAAGCGGCCAGCCGATTGTTGTGCGGCTCGCCGTCAAGCCGACGCCCACCATAGACAAACCACAAAAAACTATCGATAAGTACACGCTCGAAAACAAGCGGTTAGAAGCGATAACACGGCGAGACCCGACGATTGTCGGGCGCATCTGGCCGGTGGCTGAGAATTTCACGGCGATGGTTATTCTCGACAACCTCCTGATGTATCTTGGTTACAAGGCATTGATGGAAAAGAAGTAATCCGGCTTATTCTGAAAAAGCAAAAAGCCCCGGGTTTTTCAGGCCCGGGGCTTTTCCATTATATAAAAACCGAGTTACACCCTGTTTTACTGATACTATTCGGATTCGCCCCGACAATTGTAAACATCGCTCAGGTCACCCAGATTAGGCACCGGTGTGACGCTGTCGCGAGTGCGTACCTGCCATCTCCAACTGCTTTTCGACTGGAGTGACGAAACGAGCACATCATAGAACGGGTCTTCCTGCCAACCGCTGTTGAATCTGCTGTCGTCCAGGCAGTAAAACTTATACTGTACGGGCGGCGTATCGTCCGTAGCGGTTACCGCAGTCATCTGGTGATAATAACCGCTGCCGGATACCCAGACCTCCGCAGGTATAACGGCAAAAGCAGCCTTGTAGATATTCGTATGTACACCCGTAATCGGCGGTTCCAGGTCGGCGGTCGTCGGCGTATCTGTCGTAATCGCCGAAGCCGGGACCGACCAGGCGGTAGTATTCTGGTTATCGGATTTGTCACGCGCCGCCGTCTGGTATGTATACTCCGTCGAGGGCTCAAGACCTTCTTCCACGTAATTGGGTTCATCCTGCCAGACATCCGGGACACCCACCCTGCGGAATCCATATTCAACGCCGCTTGCGTCGTTCGCAGTCGAAGCGGTCATTGTAATAGCAGTGTTCGAAACAGCCACAGGCAGCACAGCCCAGGTCATCGGGTCCGGTGTCGGCGCAGTGCTGTCTTCGTTGACAACTGCGGTGCCGAAGCCGGAGAATTGCGTTTCATTACCCCATTCGTCACGAGCTTTGACCCTGTAACTGTATTGTCTGCCGGCTATCAAACCTGAATCGTCATAATTCGGGTCAATCTGCCAATCAAGGTTGTGGTTAGCATCGCTGCGTTCAAAGAAGTACTCGACCTGTCCGCCCCAGTCGTCATAAGCGAGCTTAGCACCCATCGAGATAGCCGAGCTGGA
>CAZFHM010000263.1:0-2274 GCA_964518825.1 uncultured Pirellulales bacterium | reverse complement strand
GCCTATTACCCTGACGAAACGCACGTCGCAGATAAATCTTTCCGCTATTCGTTCATCTTTCTTTTTTTCATACGCAACCAGTCGCTGAATGGACGATTCGCCGACGGGCGCGATTATAATACCGCCTTCTGCAAGCTGATTCATCAAAGGCTCGCCAACCGCCGGCATCGCCGCAGTAACCATAATCCGCTCGAACGTGCGATTTTCGGGCCAGCCGCAGCTGCCGTCTCCGGTGCGAAACTCCACGTTGTCTATACCCAGCTCTTCGAGCACAGCCTGGGCCGATAGTGACAACTCGGCGAATCTTTCAATCGTATAGACGCGCCGTGCTAATTTGCTTAGCACCGCCGTCTGATACCCGCAGCCGGTGCCGATTTCCAATACGTCCATATCCGGCCCGACCCGCAGCTCCTGCGTCATCAGCGCAACAATATAAGGCTGTGATATAGTCTGGCCGCAGTCAATCGGCAGCGGCCCGTCCGAATACGTCTGTGACTGATACGATTTCGGCACGAACAGCTCACGCGGAATCTGCCCCATAGCCCGCACTATCCTCGCATCGCATATACCCCGGCCTTTGAGGTCGTTTTTTACCATCTGCTGCCGCGATAATGCAAAATCATCCTGCCGCCCTTCGTCCTTCATAAATTCAATAATCGCGGCTAAGCCGTCGTTTTGCAAACCAATTTTTAAGGTGGATTGAACTGCGACAAATGATAAAATGCCCGTTTCGGCTGAGCTTAGGCTCAGGAATAAAATAACCATCAGTATATAAGGCGGCATTCTATGAGCCCTGCCGGTGAATCACGTCGTTATCTGGTAAACGTCGATTCGGATTCGATGAGCCAGCGATTCACCGATTGCCTGGTAATCGGCGCCGGCATCGCCGGTCTGCGCGCAGCAATCGAAGCGGCAAACAATCGCAAAGTAATCCTCCTGTGTAAGGAAACTCTCGCCGAAAGCAATACCTGGAACGCACAGGGCGGCATAGCGTCAGTCCTGCAAAAAGCCGATTCATTCGAATCCCACGTCACCGATACCCTCAACACCGGCTGCGGACTGTGCGATAAAACGATAGTCGAGATGGTCGTCCGCCAGGGGCCGCAGCTCATCCGCGAATTGCTCGACTGGGGAGTCCGGTTCGATTCGCAGGACGGTATCATTGCAACCACACGCGAAGGCGGACACAGCCACAGCCGAATCGCACACGCGCACGGTGATGAAACCGGAAGGGCTATTGCGGAGGTCCTCGTACAGAAAGTCAAAGCAATTCCGAACATACGGATTGTCGAAAATTTCTTTGTCATCGATTTGCTGACCAACGGCCAAAACGGCTGTGTCGGCGTAATAGGGCAGGACAAGCACGGCCCGCAGATTATATGGGCAGGCAACACGATACTCGCCACCGGAGGCGCAGGCCGATTGTACCGCGAGACCACCAACCCCGAAATCGCCACCGGCGACGGCCTGGCAATGGCATGGCGGGTAGGGACCGTCCTGTCGGATTTGGAATTCGTCCAGTTCCATCCGACAACTCTATATATCGCAGGCGCATCACGCGCACTGATTACCGAGACCCTCCGCGGAGAAGGAGCCGTGCTGCTCGACAATAAGGGCAGGCGCTTTATGAAAGATTACGACCCCGCCGCTGAGCTTGCCCCGCGTGACATCGTCAGCAGGGCGATTCTCGCGCAGATGCTAAAGACAAAATCGACCCACGTCCATCTCGACGTTCGCCATTTCGACAAAAAACATTTCGCGCAGAGGTTCCCGCTGATAAATGAGCTGTGCGAAAGCTTCGATATCGACGTCAGCAAAGACCTGATTCCCGTAAGACCAAGCGCGCATTATATGGTCGGCGGCGTCAGAACGGACATCAACGCCAAAACCAGTATCGATAACCTTTACGCCTGCGGCGAAGCTGCTGCCACCGGCCTGCACGGCGCTAATCGCCTGGGCAGTAACTCACTGCTCGAAGGCCTGGTCTTCGGCAAAATCGCCGGCGCCGCCATAGGCGATGCCGAGCGCGACAAAACCCTCAGGACCAAACACCCGTCGATAAGGTTCGAAATACCTCTGTCCGACAGGACTCGGCTGGATACCGTCGACGTTCGCAATTCACTCCGGGCGCTGATGTGGCGAAACGTCGGAATCACCCGAACGGAAAAACAGCTCGTCGAGGCCGAGGAAATTATCCGCTTCTGGCAGCGATATGTTATGGACAAGGTCTTCGATTCACCGGCCGGCTGGGAGTGCCAGAATATGCTCACTATC
>CAZFHM010000262.1:0-2347 GCA_964518825.1 uncultured Pirellulales bacterium | reverse complement strand
GCAAAAGCGGTCGTCGAAGAAAAGAATCCCGACCTGCCGCAACAAAAGAAAGACCAAATCGCAAATGCCGTCGGCATCGGCGCCGTCAAATACGCAGATTACTCCAACAACAGGACAAGCGATTACATCTTCAGCTTTGATAAGATGTTGGCTATGGACGGCAACACGGCGCCCTATATGCAGTACGCCTACGCACGCATAAAATCAATCGAACGCAAAGCCGTGTCCAGAGACGTAGATATCGAAACCGAGCTGGCCGGCATAACCGAATTGAACCTGACAGAACCCGCCGAGGTTGATTTGGCAAAGCACCTGCTCCGCTACGGCGAGATAATCGAATCAGCCGCCGCCGACTATCGCCCGAACTACCTGACAGCCTATCTATATGAGCTGGCCCAGAAGTTCAGCGGCTTTTACACCGATTGCCCGGTCTTAAAAGCCGCCCACGACAAAAGACCGACCCGGCTGTTGCTTTGCGATTTAACTGCCGCGACAATCCGCCACGGCCTGACAGAGCTGCTCGGCATCGAAGTCGTCGAACAAATGTAGTGAGGCAAATATGAAAATTGTGCAGAAATCTTTCATCATATCCACCGATAAGCGAAATCAGATGCTCGATATCACGGCTATGGTGCGCTCGGCCGTGACAGAAGCAAAAATCAAAAATGGCCACGCGCTCGTATATTGCCCTCATACTACCGCAGCGATTACCATAAATGAAAATGCCGACCCTTCCGTCATGCACGACATCCTTTTGACACTCGAAGAACTCGTCCCATATCATCGCAGCGGTTATCGTCACAACGAAGGCAACAGCGACTCACATGTAAAAAGTTCACTTGTCGGATGCAGCGAACATATCCTGATAAGCGACGGCTCCCTGAATCTGGGCACGTGGCAGGGCATTTTCTTTTGCGAGTTCGACGGCCCGCGAAGCAGGCACTTTTTTGTCCAAATCAGCGGCGAGTAAAAACTGGCTGGGCCTCATAAACTGTATATGAAAAACGACAACCGAAGAAACCCCTTTGGCAATGTCATCCTGCTGAGCATCGTCAGCTTCTTAAACGACCTCAGCAGCGAAATGATAATGCCGATTCTGCCGATGTTCCTCAAATCGCTCGGTGCGACAAGCCTGATTGTCGGCCTGACCGGCGGTTTGCAGGAAAGCATTTCAAGCATTTTAAAAGTCCTCTGCGGCTACTGGTCCGACAAATCCGGCAAACGAAAAATCTTCATATATTTCGGCTACGGCGTCTCGGTGGTTTTCAAGCTGCTGCTGGGCCTCTCCAGAACCTGGCACGCCGCGCTCGCCTTCGCCTCGGCCGAGCGCGTGGGCAAAGGCCTGCGAACCGCCGCACGCGACGCGATAATCGCAGAATCGATGACCACCAGCCGCGGCAAAGGTTTTGGAATTCATCGCGGCCTCGATACAGCCGGCGCGATTCTCGGCTCATCGGCATCATTCGTACTGCTTTGGTTTGCGGGCCTGGAGATTCGAACCATTATTATTGTCGCGGGCGTGGTCGGGCTGTTCGCACTTATCCCGATACGATTCGTCAAAGAGCCGCCGGTCGAAAAGCATAACGCCGGTTTGAAAATCAGCCTTGCAATGCTGCCCAGGCCCCTGAAGCTCTTCATACTCGTCGGCGGCATTTTCGCCCTCGGCAATTTCAGCTATATGTTTTTTGTAATGAACGCCCAACAACTGTTCACGGGCAAATCATCACTCGCGGCGCCGGTTCTGCTGTACATCCTGTATAATATTTTTTACAGCGTCCTCGCAGTACCGTTTGGTTCCATCTCCGACCGCATCGGCCGACCGCCTGTCATTATCTTCGGCTTTGCGCTGTTCGCGGTCGTATCGTTCGGTTTCGCGTTCAGTAATTCGCTTTGGCTTTTCATTATCCTTTTCGCGCTTTACGGAGTTGTGTTCGCCGCCGTTGACGGCACACAGAGAGCGTTCGTATCTGACCTGGCCGCAGCCAATCTCAAGGCGACCGCCCTGGGAACTTTTCACACCGTCACGGGCCTGGCGGCATTACCGGCAAGCCTTATAGCCGGTTTTCTCTGGCAGCGTATCTCCCCGGCCGCCACCTTTACGTTCGGCGGAACTATGGCTCTTGTTGCAGTTGTTGTCTTTTTGATTTTCCAAAAGAATTTTACCGCGGTAAAAACCCGCCCCGAAACATTTGACGAAAAATAGGTTTTCCGGATTTTTGAGTAAGACCTGAGCAGCTAAACCCTTCAATTTTAGAAGATATTCTTATCGGGGAAGTTGTCGTTCGGTGCGCAAAAAAACGGGCGAGGTGGTGGTGACCGGCTGGGGGGGAAACCGGTGTGCCACGCT
>CAZFHM010000261.1:0-2350 GCA_964518825.1 uncultured Pirellulales bacterium | reverse complement strand
CAATGCAAAAACGCACCGTGCGTGCAGGGCTGTCCCGTGCGAATAAAGATAAAAGGCTTTATCGCAGCTATTGCCGAAGGCGACTACAAAAGGTCACTGGAAATTATAAAGGAAAACTCACTTTTGCCGGCTGTCTGTGGTCGAGTATGCCCTCAGGAAGTTCAGTGCCAGGAAAAATGTACTGTGGGTCTTCGATTCAAAGACCCGACTAAGGCAGTCTCTATCGGCAGACTCGAAAGATTCGTTGCAGACTTCGACAGTGACAATGAAAGCATACCTGAAGTAGCGCCGGAAACCGGGATGAAGGTTGCTATAATCGGCTCCGGCCCCGGCGGCATCGTCGCCGCAGCCGATACCAGAAGGGCGGGTCACGACGTAACTATCTTCGAGGCCTTTCACAAACCCGGTGGCGTTATGGTTTACGGCATTCCCGAATTTCGTCTGCCCAAGGCTATAGTTGCCAAAGAGATTGGCGTTCTGGGGAAAATGGGTGTCAAAATCACCTGCAATTTTCTCGTCGGACGAACTCGAACCGTCGAGCAGTTAATGAAAGAGGACGGTTTCGATGCTGTTTACGTCGGTGTCGGCGCCGGCCTGCCTTACTTTATGGGTATCGAAGGCGAATTACTTGTCGGTGTATACAGCGCCAACGAGTACCTGACCCGTGCAAATCTTATGCGGGCTTATGACTTCGGCAAAGGTGCTGATACCCCCATAGCCGTCTCTAAAAAAGTCGCGGTCGTAGGAGGCGGCAACGTCGCTATGGACTCTGCCAGGACAGCGGTCAGACTCGGCGCCGAAAAGGTGTACCTCGTCTATCGCCGTAGCGAAAAGGAGATGCCCGCCCGTGTCGAAGAAGTTCATCACGCAAAGGAAGAGGGTATTGAATTTCACATATTGCAGAATCCCAAGCGAATAATCGGTGACGAGAACAGTCATGTAAAGGCAATCGAGTGCCTCAAATACGAACTCGGCGCCCCGGACGAATCAGGTCGCAGGCGTCCCGTTCCAATCGAAGGCTCTGAATTTATTATTGAGGTGGACACGGTTGTTATAGCTATCGGCAACGGCGCTAATCCGCTGATTCGCCAGACCACCCCCGATTTGGAATTTAACAAGTGGGGCAATATCGTAGTCGATGAAAACTGCAAGACCTCGATGCAGGGAGTTTATGCAGGCGGTGACATCGTCCTTGGCGCCGCAACGGTAATACTCGCTATGGGCCAGGGCAGAATCGCCGCCGCAGCAATAAATGAATACCTCTTCAAAAAGAAATCCGACTGAAATCCGCCGCCTCCGCTAAAACTTGAACTTAAAAGCCGTGCCGAGCACGTGGTAGTCGGTATAGTCACTGTGTTTGCGGCTCGACTGGCGCATATAATAGACGTCCAGGCTTAGTTTTTCATCCAGTTGTTTTGAAACTCCGGCGTAGAACCTGTTACGGTTGAAATGCTCGTCATCGAGATTAATAAAGACCTCGTCCGCCACATAAGGTTGTAGTTTCCACGCCGTCAGTTTCCACGGCATTTTGATTGTAAATTTGTTACGGTATCGCCACAGGTCCTTGGCGTTTTCCCTGTCGCGGTACTCAAATCTGTTGCGGTCGCTTAGTGACAAACCCCACATCTTCCATTTGAACGTCAGGTTCACGTGAGGCCTGTTTTCCCTGTGCCATCGGTCGGTCTTGTCGTCCTTCTCGAAGATAAGTCCGTAATTCAGCCCGATGTCGAGCCAGTCCGCAAAGCCGCTGTAAACGAACCCGATGTCGGACTGCTGATAGTATAAATTTCCTCCCTTGTTGCCGAATCGCAGCTCTTCGGTGAATTCCGCATTCCAGTCTTTATTGATTTTTACCGACGCCCCCGCGCTTGTCCAGTACTGAAAGTCGTCGTCATCGAAACCAGAAACATTGCTGCATAAAAGCGTTATTAATACTGCTGTCGTCAACAAATCAATCCTTCGGTACCGGTCCATTCGTGTTGCTCCTAACTTATTACTCCCTTGATGTACTCTTTTGTCATTTCCTGTTTGGGATTTTCGAATATTTCTTTCGCCGGTCCGTGTTCTATCAATTCGCCGCAGTAGAGAAAAACTACATAATCGGCGAGCCTTTTTGCCTGGCGCAGGATGTGCGTTACGATGATAACCGTGTATTGATTCTTCAGCCTCAGGAAGCTCTTTTCGATACGCTGACTGGATTTCGGGTCGAGTGCGGAAGTAGGCTCGTCTGCAAGGATAATCTCGGGTTCAACCGCCAGACCTCTGGCCAGGCAGAGTCTTTGTTGCTGGCCGACTGAAATCCTCGATGCCGGGCTGTGCAGCCTGTCCTTTACCTCATCCCACAAACTCG
>CAZFHM010000260.1:0-2364 GCA_964518825.1 uncultured Pirellulales bacterium | reverse complement strand
GCTTCGTCCCGATAAACGACATCGGGACTACGCGGGGCAGGAAATTGTAGCAGGAAGGGGTGGGTTTTTGTATATTATTGGTGATGCGAATAATAGCCGGTTCAAAGCGCGGATTGAAGCTGCTTAGCCCCAGGGGCGAGGTGTCCCGGCCGATTATCGACAGAGTCAAAGAGTCGCTGTTCAGCGTATTATACGGCTATGATTTGCCAGCTGGTGCGCTCGCTGCGGATTTGTTCAGCGGGGTCGGGTCATTAGGTCTTGAAGCACTGAGCAGAGGAGCTGAGTTTGTGACGTTCGTCGAGAGTGACCCTGAGATAGAGGCTGTGTTAAAAAAAAATGTCGAAAGAGGAGGTTTCGTCGGGCAGTCGAAGGTTATCAGGGCTGATGCGTTCAGGGTCGGCGCGCCAGTTTCTTCCGAAGGGCATAAATATAATTTAGTGTTTGTGGACCCGCCTTATGCGGCGACTAAAGACGTAAGTGAAAGGTCGCAATTGGCAGGATTGATGGATATACTGACGCAGCAGGTCACAGATGACGGCCTGGTAGTCGTTCGGACAGAGAAGAGTACGGAGCTGCTGGATGAGTATGGTATGTTTGAAGTGTTGCAGAGGCGGACGTGGGGCAGTATGAACGTTACTTTGTTGAAGAAATCCTAAATCCTAATTTCTATCCCGATAAATCGGGACTAAACAAATTCAAATGACCAAAATACAAAATTCAAAACACGACGGCGGACAAGTCGAAGGGCAAGCAGAGGACACCCCGGCTAACAACATGCCGGGGCAGGCAGAGGTCACAGAGATTAAAAGATGAGTAACAGGCAGGTTGCGGTAAAGATAGTCAGGGCTTTGCGGGACGAGGGCTTCGAGGCCTTGTTTGCGGGCGGGTGCGTGCGCGATATGATTCTGGACCGGCGGGCTAATGATTATGACGTGGCTACGAACGCCGTGCCGAAGCAGGTGATGCAATTATTTCGACGGACGCTGAAGGTGGGCGCAAAATTCGGCGTGGTGATAGTTCTGATGGGTAAAGAGCAGGTGGAGGTGGCTACGTTTAGGAGCGAAGGCGGCTATACCGACGGTCGGCATCCGGGGCACGTAAAATTCTCGACGGCCAAGGAAGATGCAAAGCGCCGCGATTTTACTATAAACGGGATGTTCTATGACCCGGTTGGGCGGAAGGTGATTGACTACGTCGCAGGTCAGCAGGACCTTAAGAAACAATTAATCAGGACCATCGGCAAGGCGTCCGAAAGATTCGAAGAGGACTATCTGCGAATGCTGCGGGCGGTGCGGTTCAGTACGCAGCTTGGTTTTGCGATAGAGAGCGGTACGTACAGGGCGATTTGCAAGACGGCGAAACAAATCAACCGGATAAGCGGAGAGAGGATTGCGATGGAGCTGGAGGGTATCGTTGTTGACGCCAATCGCGCGGCGGGCGTTGAGATGCTTCTGGACTGCGGCCTGGCGGAGCAGATATTTTCGGGTTTTGCCGGTGTCGGGGCGCAAATGGCTGTTAAAGTCCTTTCCAAATTGCCGAAGAAGGTGAGTTTTGCACTTGGGCTGGCGAGTTTTTTTGTGGGCCGGCCTGAGCGGTTCGGGATGGAAAGATGCGAGCGACTCAAGCTCAGCAGGAGCCAGATAAAACATATAAGATTCCTGCTTCAGAATCGTGACGTGCTGCTCGATGCGGACATGTCGCTTGCAAAGTTACGCAGGTTAGCGGCTGAGCCTTATTTTGGCGACCTGTACCAGTTTCAGCGTGCGATTCAAAAGGCGACGGGAGCGGATACGAGCGCGCTTAACAAAATTAAACAAAGGGTGCGTGAGCTTGGCGATATCGAGCTGACGCCGAAGCCTTTGCTGGACGGGTATGAGCTTATACGGCTTGGCGCCCGGCCGGGTCCGGCGCTGGGGCAATTGGCGGAGCGGATGTATGTGGCGCAGCTCGAAGGGCAGTTAAAGACCGTTGAACAGGCCCGGCAGTGGGCACGCAGGCAGTTAGCAGGGCAAGACTAACCCCGGGCGAGGTCAGCGGCGATGCGAGTTTGCGGTAAGGGGTTTTTTGTTGACAGAATAGGTAATTTTATGTAGTATGGACCGGTCTAAGCCGATTTATATAAGTGCTTGATTTGGTTAATCTTATCAAAAGACGAAGCCCTGAGACGGGGCCTATTGGTGAACAGGTGCGAACAGGTGCATCCGGGGTGGTATTATCGGTCGCTGAGCATTTTGGGCAAGGGGACAATATTTTCGGAGAACAAGCAATGTTAAAGCGCAAGGCTATCATAGGCATACTATTGCTTACGAGTATTCTGACAGCGGCGGCTTTTGCGGATGAGCTGGAAGATAACTGGGGCAATTT
>CAZFHM010000259.1:0-2372 GCA_964518825.1 uncultured Pirellulales bacterium | reverse complement strand
GTCAGCGGGGAACGGCCGGCGTTTTTGATAATCATGGGTGATTTTGTCAGTCTGCCTACGGTGATGAATCACAAGTTTTTCGAATTAGAGATGGGGGAATACTGCGAGCAGATGCAGGTTTTCGTGCTGCCGGGCAACCATGACATTTCGCCGGAGCAGTTCAGCATAGAGGATTTCAGGAAGACTTACGGGGCCGATGAGTACTACTTTACAATCGGGCATAACCTGTTCATACTTCTCAATGACCTTATAGGATACAACGATGATGGCGAATACCTTGCCTACCTGGAAAAGGTATTGGCCAACTACGAGGGCAAAGGCTATAGAAGTTTCGTCTTTACGCATATACCGCCGGCCGGAGTGGTGCCGAATATTATGTGCAACAAGCCGCCTAACAACGAGAGGTTTCTGGAATTAATCGGCAAGTATAAAGTCGATTATGTCTTTGCCGGCGACCATCACGGCTATGCGAAAAAAACCGTCGGCGGGACAACGTTTATCGTCAGCGGCGGAGGCGGTGCGAGGCTTCGCGGTGTAAAGGGCAGGTTCTTTCATATAACGAGGATGGACGTCGAAGGCGACGATGTTACGGAGACGGTCATAGCCGGTCAGAAAAAACTGGAAACGGCAGAATTACTTGAATATAACATTGCCGTTCATATCTGGCCTATGATTACCGGGCATCCTGTGTGGTCGATTATCGTATTGGCGGCGGTGGGCGGGCTGGTCATAAACGGAGCGGTTAAGAAACACAAAAGACGCACGGCGAGAAAGGGCTGAAACCACGAATTAACACGAATTAACACGAATAAACACAAATTTTTATAGACACGGATTAACACTGATTAACACTGTTTTAGAGAGACTAATTGGAACCGCGGATTTGCACGGATTAAAATTAGAAAAAGGAAAATGAAAATTGCCACGAAAAGCACAAAAGAGATAAAAATATTTGGATAAAGAGAATACTGTTTGAATATCCAATATCGAATATAGATTTCAGAATGTAGAACAAATATAGAGAAAGGAAGAAGTTTAGATGGGCAAGAGTTATAGATTGGCGGTGATACCGGGTGACGGGACCGGGCCGGAAGTTACGGCTGAGGCGGTGAAGGTGTTAAAGACGGCGGCGGGCAAGTTCGGTTTCAAGGTCGAATTGACCGAATTCGATTTCGGCGGGGAACGGTATAAACGAACAGGAGAGACGCTGCCGGACAGCGCTATAGAAGAGCTGCGCAAATTCGATTCGATACTGCTTGGCGCGATTGGCCATCCGGACGTCAAGCCGGGTATTCTCGAAAAAGGAATACTATTAAAGGCTCGGTTCGAGTTGGACCAATATATAAATCTTCGGCCTGTTAAGCTGTATCCGGGAGTGCCGTGTCCGTTGAAGGATAAAGGGCCTGCGGAAATCGACTACGTAGTGGTGCGGGAAAATACCGGCGATGCATATACGGGTACGGGCGGATTTACGATGAAGGGTACGCCGCAGGAGGTGGCGGTTCAATCAGCGGTGTATACTCGGTTTCAGGTTGACAGGTGCCTGAAGTATGCGTTCGAGTATGCGAAAAAATACGGCAAGAAGTCTCGCGGGCTGGGCAGGGAAAATACGCTTGCACTTTGCGGCAAGACGAACGTGCTGACATATATTTATGATTTGTGGGAGAGGGCGTTTCACGAGATGGGCAAGAAGGAGTATCCGGATATTCGGCGAGATTATTATCACGTCGATGCGACTTGTATGTGGATGGTGAAGAATCCGGAATGGTTCGATGTGATTGTTACGGGTAATATGTTCGGTGACATTATTACGGACCTCGGTGCGATTACACAGGGAGGGATGGGGATTGCAGCGGGCGGGAATATCAATCCCGAAGGTGTGAGCATGTTCGAGCCTATCGGGGGCAGCGCCCCGAAATATACGGGCAAGGGAGTAATAAATCCATTGGCGGCTATATGCGCGATGCAGATGATGCTGCAGACATTGGGCGAGGAAAAGGCTGCTGTGAAAGTCGAGGAAGCGGTTAAATTTGTGACAGCGAACAAGCTGAAGAGTATGCAGGCGGGGAAGATGGGGTATTCAACAAGTGAAGTTGGAGACTTGGTGACAGAGGCTGTGGTAAAGTAAGATAAAATACGAATATCGAAATACGAAATACGAAACAAATTCGAATGTCTAAATTCAAATGGCCCAAATGCAAAATCCGAAATCCCGATGTTTTTTATCGGGGCGGCCATTTGTTTTGAACATTTGAAAATTGTGTTTTTGGATTTATTTAGGATTTCGAGATTAGAATTTCGGATTTATATTGAATTATGCCGGCGAATCTGACACCAGAGTATTTCAAGGCGGAAGAGTGGTTCCGCAGTGC
>CAZFHM010000258.1:0-2378 GCA_964518825.1 uncultured Pirellulales bacterium | reverse complement strand
TTTCAACGCCATAATTAAGAGCGAAAACGATACCCTCCTGTGCGGCGCGAAGCAGGTGTATCCTGTTGTGGATATTGAAATTCAAGGCGTGGAACGAGGCGCCGATATTTCGATTTTCGAGGGTGCGTTCTGCGCCGTTGCCGTAGGGAAGAATTACAAGGCCGTCTGAACCAACGGGGGCTTCGGCTGCCATTGCGTCCATCTCCTTGTAATCATCCGAGCCGGTGTTGTGCTTGAGCCAGCTATTAAGTATGCCCGTGCCGTTGAGACAAAGCAGTACGCCATACCTTGGGTTTTTCGGCTCGTGATTAACGTGAACGAATGTGTTGACGCGCGATTTTGGGTCGTATTCGGTCTGAGCGGTTATACCGTAAACAACACCGCTTGTTCCGGCGGTGGTTGCTATTTCGCCGGGATTGAGGACGTTCAAAGACAGGGCGTTGTTCGGCTGGTCGCCGCCTCGATATGCTACGACTGTACCGGCTTTGAGCCCAAGCTCGTCGGCGGCTTGTTTTGTGAGCTGCCCCTGGATGGAAAAGGTTGGTACGATATCGGCGACGAAGTCTTCGGGTATTCCATAATTGTCGAGGACTATTTTGGCGAGCTTTTGTTCTTTGAAGTCCCACATTATGCCTTCGGACAGACCCGAAGGCGTGGTTTTGATTTGGCCGGTCATCTTCATTGCAACATAATCACCGGGGAGCATCATCTTGTGTATTTTCGAGAAGATTTCCGGCTCGTTATCTTTGACCCATTTGAGCTTCGAGGCGGTGAAGTTGCCGGGAGAATTCAACAGATGCGAGAGGCACTTTTCCCGGCCGATAGCTTCGAGGGCCTTATTGCCGATATCGACGGCCCTGCTATCACACCAGATAATCGCCGGGCGAAGGACGTTGCCGTTTTTGTCAACGAGGGTCAGGCCGTGCATCTGGTATGAGATGCCGATTGCTTTTACGTCGGCGGTGTCAAAGCTCGCCTTCGATTTGAGCTTAGCGGCAGCCTTTTTGGCGTGCTGCCACCATGTGTTCGGGTCTTGCTCGGCCCAGCCTGGTTTTTTGGCGATTATCTCAAGCTCCTTATCGGGTGACGTCGCCGAGGCGAGTGTAGTGCCGGTCTGGGCGTCGAGCAAAGAGGCCTTTATTGATGAACTGCCAACGTCATAGCCAATCAACAAACTCATGTTCTTTTCCTCGCAAAAGTAACTTTTCTATCGTACGCGGCCCCTGGCCGGGTGCCGACGAAACTCAGGATTATACAGGCAGCTTTGGCATAATTCAACGACTGGATTTGATTTTATGGGAACCAATTTTTTCTGCCGGTTTTTTTGGCAGTGGAGAAAAAGGCCTTATACTTTGTATGGACAGCAGCGGCAAAAGCCGGCTGAACCTGTGAAAACTGAATATCTCTCCTCCTCTTCCCGGGAGACGGGCTGGCCAGCTCACGCGAAAAAATTGGGGGGTCGCCGTCTCCTATTTTTATGCGCAAATTTCACCCAGCCCCCGCGTCTGGCGGCGCGAGCCGGGGCGGCGGACCAATTTTCGCAATACCCTCCGCTGAAGGAGTTCGGATGGTTCCACGGCAAAGGCGGGGGTTTTATCTTCAATGAGACAGACATTGGGGCCAAGCGGCCGATAGACGGCAGAGTCGGTCGGTCCGAAAAGGGCGACCGTATCGAGGCCGATTGCCGCGGCGAGGTGGGTTATTCCACTGTCATTGCCGACGAATGCGTCGGCAACGACAAGTATCTGCAACACTTCGGTAAGCGATAAATCAGTCATTAACGGTGCGGTCCTGCTGATGCCGATTATCTGCTGCGGGGAGAGACGCTGTGTTTCGGCGGGTCCGAGCAAAAAGAGCGGCTGGACGGGTATTGATTTCAACTGCTCTGCAAGGGCAAGGTAATTATCCAGATGCCAGCATTTGGCTACCCCGCCACTTCCGGGGCAGAGGATAATAACAGGTACATCAGGGTCTATGCCGGCCTGCCGAATGAGCCGGGCGCCGATTTGTTTATCCGAGCTCATCGGGCGTATCAAAGGTTCGGCTTGAGGCAGCTTATATTCGGCGGGGATTTGCAGAGAGCAACTTTCGCACAGCCCCCTGATGTAGTGATTGGTTATGTGGTCCTGTCCGAGCGAAGGAGGCTGCAAAGGGACAATGACGGTCTCTGCACTCTGGCTGCAGTTTGCGGTGAAAATAAGGTTCTGCTCGAAATCACTTTCCGAGTCCCCAAGGAAGCTGACAATCCATGAGTATCCGGCGAAGGCATCGATGAGGGGGTCGCGTTCGGTGAGCATAAAGTCGGCTGGTGAACAAAAAAGTCTGTGCAGAGCGACACAGTCAATGGCACGGATTGTGTCGATGCAGGTCCTGCCGGG
>CAZFHM010000257.1:0-2383 GCA_964518825.1 uncultured Pirellulales bacterium | reverse complement strand
CTACGATAACGATTCGGCTGATTGATATTGATACTGAGCAGGTAAAAACGGACCCGAACACCTCCGGCAGGGAGACGGCGAGTCGACTGGCAGACGAAATAATGAATAAACTCGAAGGCGGTGAGGATTTCGGCCTGCTGGCTAAAGAATATTCGCGCGGATACAGGGCGCCGGCAGGCGGATTGTGGCAGCCGGTAAAGCCGGGGTCACTGGCCCAGCCGTATGATGTCCTGGCAGGCAAGGCCGAACAGATGGCTGTCGGCGAAATTGCCGGGCCGATAGAGACCGAGGGGCACCTCTTTATTATGAAACTCGAAGAAAAAGATACGGGCGCCGTTGTGCCGCTCGAACAGGTACAGGGAGAAATCGAAGAAAGAATAACCATGGAGCGGAAGCGCAAGGCGTTCGATGAAGTGATGAACAATGTGCTGGAAGAGGCTGCGATAAGCGGGCTGGATACGTTCGCGATGATTTGCCTGGAGGAGATTTATACCAAGGCAAATGAACAAATGTAAGAGTCGGGATTGACTTCGATGAAGATTGCACAGGGTATAGACCTGGTGGATTTCCCGCGGATAGCCGAGATGTTCGAGCGGCACGGGCAGCGGTTTATGGACAGGGTCTTTACCGGGGCGGAGCAAAACTACGCCAACGCCAATAAAAACAAAATGGAGAAATTCGCGGGACGGTTTGCGGCTAAAGAGGCGATACTGAAACTTTTGGGGACCGGCTGGCGGGGCAAGATAGCGTGGACGGATATCGAGATAACAAATAACGAGATGGGCCAGCCGCAGGTTAAGCTTTCCGGTCAGGTAAAAGAGATAGCGGACAAACTTGGTATCACCGAAATCAGCGTGAGCATCACGCACACCGCAAATTTTGCGATTGCCTCAGCCGCGGCTTTGATTAATAGCGATGGCGACTAAAGACTTCGATTGCGTTGTAATAGGGGGCGGCCACGCCGGTATCGAGGCGGCTCACGCGGCGGCAAGGATGGGGGCGGCTACAGCCCTTATTACTATCAGCAAAGAAACCATAGGAGCGATGAGTTGTAATCCTGCTATCGGCGGACTGGCCAAGGGCCAGATTGCGCGAGAGGTCGATGCCCTCGGCGGATTGATGGCCCTGGCAACCGACGCGACGGGGATTCAGTTTAGAATACTCAATCGCTCGAAGGGCCCTGCCGTGCAGTCGCCGCGGGCACAGGCGGATAAATACAAATACGCAGCGTGGATGCAGAAGAAACTCGCTCAAACCGAAAACCTGACCATCATCGAAGATATGGCGACGGACATTGCAGTTGAAGACGGCAAAGTTACAGGTGTTGGATGCAGAAGCGGAAATTTTTATAAAACCAAAACTGTAATCATCGCTACAGGCACGTTTCTTCGCGGTGTGATTCATATTGGCGATGAGCAGTTTCACGGCGGCAGGATTAACGAGCCTGCCAGCGATGAACTATCCGAATCACTCGAAAAAATCGGGCTGGAGGTTTGCAGATTGAAAACGGGTACGCCGCCGAGACTGGACCCTGCTACTATAGATTTCGCTCAGTGCGAAATTCAAAAAGGCGATGAACAGCCAAAACCGTTTTCATTTATGAATGACAGAATCGCTCGGCCGGATGTCCCCTGCTGGATTACCTATACCAACCAAAAGGTCCATAAACTGCTCCGCGATAATATCAGCCGTGCGCCTCTCTATACCGGGCAGATTAAATCGACCGGCCCGAGGTACTGCCCGAGTATCGAAACAAAGATTCTTCGCTTCGCGGACAAGACCAGACATCAGATTTACCTTGAGCCGGAAGACCAGAAGATTACCAGCATCTACTGCAACGGCATCGCCACGTCCGTACCCAAAGACGTGCAGGATGAAATGCTGCGGCTGATACCGCCGCTGGCCAATGCGAAGGTGCTGCGGTACGGATACGCGATTGAATACGATTACTGTCCGCCGACTCAGTTGACCAGCTCTCTTGAAACAAGAAAAATTCAAGGGCTGTTTCTTGCGGGGCAGATTAACGGAACCAGCGGATATGAAGAGGCGGCGGGCCAGGGAATCATCGCCGGCATAAACGCCGTCAGAAAGTTACAGGAAGCTGAACCGGTGGTCCTGGCTCGCGACCAGGCCTATATCGGCGTGATGCTCGACGATTTGAGGACAAGGGGAATCGATGAGCCGTACCGGATGTTTACCAGCAGGGCCGAGTATCGGCTGAGTCTGCGGTCCGATAACGCGGATAGAAGATTGACCGATTTGGGCAAGATGGTCGGACTCGTCGATGAGCAGCGCTGGGCCAGGTATCAAAGGAAAATTGCAAACATCGACAAATTAAAGACTTATCTTAGAAATATGCCTTATGGCGCCGCTACGATGTGGC
>CAZFHM010000256.1:0-2402 GCA_964518825.1 uncultured Pirellulales bacterium | reverse complement strand
GCCGAAAAGACATCCTGCACTTCACGAATCAATTAGCAGTTATGATACGGGCGGGTATCAGCCTGCAGGATACACTCGAAGTAATAGGCGAACAGAGCCCGAATCAGAAGTTTCGTACAATAATCCTCGACCTGCGCAATCAGATAGAGGCCGGACAAAGCTTCTCGCAGGCCCTTTCAGCGCATGCCGATACATTCGGCAGCTTGTATATAAATATGGTCGCCGCCGCGGAAATCTCAGGCTCACTCAGTAATATGCTCCAGAAATTAGCCGAATATCTCGACGAAGAAGCTGCGACACGCTCCCAAATCAAAAGTGCTATGGTTTATCCTGTCATCATTGCTGTAATGGCTATCGGTGTTACTATATTCCTTCTCTGTTTTGTACTGCCAAGATTTGCAGGCATATTCGCCGGCAAAGAGCATCTGCTTCCCGGGCCTACCAAAGTACTTATGGCCAGCAGCGCCTTCGTAAGAGGAAACTGGTACTTCATACTACCCGTCATAGCGACAGTAATCGGCGGTATATACTATTTGACCCATCACACAACTGCAGGACGGCTCTGGTGGGACAAGACAAAACTAATACTGCCGATTATCAAAAGACTATGTCACAACCTTTACATAACCCGAAGCCTCCATACGATGGGCGTCCTGACCAGAGCTGGTGTGCCGATTCTCAATACAATTTCAATTACCGCGCAGATTTCCGGAAATATCCTGTATAAAAACATGTGGCTGGGAGTTTATGAAGAAGTCCGGCAGGGTAAAAAGATAGCGTCAAGCCTGGCCCGCTACGACCTGATGCCGTCCAACGTGGTACAGATGATTCGCAGCGGAGAGGATTCCGGCACAATGTCCGACGTCCTGAGAGACGTCTCAGAGTTCTACGCCAGGGAATTACGGACAGTTATAAAGACCGTTACCTCGATGATAGAGCCGATTATGATTGTCATAATGGGTGTAATGGTCGGCTTCATAGCAATGAGTATTATCCTGCCAATCTTCAAGATGTCTTCAGTCGTATCCGGCAAATAGCGACCGTTTCGTTTGCAGGCCCTGCACCGTATGGCACAGGGCAGGCAGGAAGGTATGATGTGCAAACATTTTAGAAAAGCTGCTGACAGCGGTTTTACCCTTCTGGAATGCCTGTTCGCAATCCTGCTAATCGGCATAGCCGTAGCGGCCCTGGTCGCAGCCAACGGCTCGTTTACGAAGGTGAACGCCGCAGCAATCGAGCTTTCCACCGCTGAATTCCTCGTCGAGCAAATAAGAGAACGAACCGACCTGGTAGCTTATGACTCCGTTAAAAACTTTGATGGCTTCAACAGTGATACTCTCGGCGGGCCTATAACCGCCGACGGAGAAGTACTGGACGATTTCAGCGCTTATACGCAGACCGTTACAGTCCGGAACGTAAACGAGTCGGATTTTGGACAGCCAGTAGCCGACAGCGATTTTGTCAAGGTGACGGTTACGGTCTTATTGAACGGCAAAGAGATAACCTCAGCAAGCTGGATCCGGGCTGATTATTGAACGAAAAAAATTAAAATGAAACTTAAAAATAAACATCACACCGGCTTTACTCTTGTTGAGCTGCTGATTTCTTTAGTCATAATCGGCATGCTGCTCGCCGCGGTAGCGGTCGCGCTTAATGCCTCAGCTATCAACTACAGGGAAAACGAAAAAGCATACCAGGCAATTAACAAAGCACGCCAAGCGCTTATAAGAATGACAACCCAGATTCGAACCGCCAATTCTGTTGACAACAACATCGCTGATGAACAAAGCTGTGAGGTATTCTGCGGTGATGATAGCAGAGTCCGGTACTATTATTCAGCAAACGGCCTGTATCTTTATGACTACGACACCGGCTCAGACTATCTTCTCTGTGATAACGTAAGTTCCATCACCTTCAAAAAAGACAACAATACCCCATTGGGCGACGTCAAGAGCGTCCGCATCTCGATAACAATCTCTGACTCTGACGGCCAAATGACCCAAAGCCTTGCCGCCGCAGCCGTAGTACGCAGGGTCCTCGACCACTAAAATACTATTCCGATAAATCGGCCGCATGGTCCTCATACTTCGGGTCATTCCCTAAGTGTCCGACAAAAGGCCTTGATTTTGTTCCTGCCTTACTATATTGTATCCTGCTGGCAACAGGGGCGGTTAGCTCAGTTGGTTAGAGCGCCTGCTCGACACGCAGGAGGTCGTTGGTTCGAGTCCAATACCGCCCAGTCTTCCTTCGCCGGCGCGTAGATATCACAACGCAAGCTGGACTAATCCCACGAAATCTGTAAAATGCACAAATACTAACGACTGTTCACTAACGACTATCGACTAATTACGGAGAGGTGTCGGAGTGGCTGATCGAGCCGGTTTCGAAAACCGGTGTGCCCT
>CAZFHM010000255.1:0-2411 GCA_964518825.1 uncultured Pirellulales bacterium | reverse complement strand
AATAGTAGAAGGGAAGATAAATTGATTAATGATTAATGATTAATTTTGAGAAACTGTGGAGTCGCCCCGGGGCGAGGGAGGGGGAAAGAAAGTTAAAAATTTAAAAGGAAAAGCCATAGTTTAAAATTCAAATTTCGATACTGCTTCAAAACAAACGAAAGCCTCTCTTTGCCGCCCTGCCGAAAGCGGCGAGAACTAAAACAAATCTGAAAGCCTTCAGTAAAGGACAGCAAAGCCATTGTTATTACGGTCCACATCAAGGTGCCTGCGCCCATAGAACGGGTTGGGGTGTGGTTTTTACTTCTGTATCGCAGGCTGTGGTACGGTTATCCATTCCGCAGGATACCGCTGAGCCGCGGATTTTATGCGAAAGTGGACCCGGACGACTACTGCCGGCTGATTAAACATAAATGGTACGTGAAGGGAACGGTGCAGAACGGGTTTTACGCGACGCGAAGTATCAAGCGAAACGGCAAATGCCGTATTATCTGGATGCACCGTGTCATTATGAAAGCACCCCTTCGACACGGTTCGACTCTTTCGACTACGCTCAAGACAGGTGCTCTGACCACAGGCGGTTCGCGGCAAGGGAGACTGATGGTGGACCATATCAACCGCGATACACTCGATAACCGCAAGTCGAATTTAAGAACGGCAACGCCGATGCAAAACGTCTGGAACAGCGGGCCCCGAAAAAACACGGGCAAATCGAGATATAAAGGCATTCGCTGGATGAAGGGAACAGGAAACTGGCAGGTGCGATTATCCGTGAACGGTCGTCGGTTGTCGATGGGATGTTTCGAGGACGAGGAGGAAGCTGCGCGTGCTTATGATGAAGCGGCAAAGAGATATTACGGCGAATTTGCCTGCCTGAATTTTCCTGCGAAGGAAAAAGTAAAGGGGCTAAGGAGTAAACTCCGTTCCGTGTTCGGCGTGCTGCGTTCCAAGTGAAGGAATCTGGAATTTGGTATCGAGCACTATTTGCGCAAGACGTAGTGGAGCAGGACCTCATCGGTGGCGTACAGTCTTCGGCACGTTTCGCGCGCGATATTGAGTATCAGGATACTGAACAGCTCGAGGTCGGTCTTATACAGCGACAGCAGCGTATTGCGTGAAAGCACAATCAGCTCACTGGGCTCTATCGCCATCGCCGTGGCTGCGTGAGGCTGAATACCTATCACCGACGATTCGCCGAAGCACTTGCCCTGCTCGAAAACTATCAATTCGAGCGACGTACCGCCCTGCTGTGCGACGAGTTTTACCCGCCCTGATTTGATTATATAGATATGGCCCGGCTCTTGTCCCTGCTCGAATACGTGCTCACCCGCCTGGTACGTCACCTTTTCCAGAAGCTCGAATACTCTGCCGAGCTGCTGTTCGGTCAGCCCTGCAAGGATTGTAATCTTTTTCAGTATTGCCCGTACTTCTTCAATCTCCACTAAGCAAACTCCAATCTGCCTGCTGTAACTGCTTTTTTTTCATAGGGACTATTCCCCTCAGCAGCTGCCGCTGCATATATACAATCCCGCCGGCGCAGCTAAATGAAAAATCGGCGGTTATTTCGGCTTGCACTTGCAATCCGCAGCCTTTTTACCGCACCCGCTGCACTTGCCGTTTTCTATCGGCTTGCCGCACTTCCTGCAGGGCGAACATCCACAGCTCTGGCACATGGTTTACCCCTTTTCAGGGCAGTAATTATAGCTCCCGCAGCGTATTTACTATGTTACGCACCACCCGCCCAGCCACTCAAGCAAATTTCAAAAATTTTATAACCGCCCTTTCAAAATTCAGCTTATCCCCTATAATAGCCGCTGCAAATTAAGGGACTTCACTATGACCAGAAGGGATTTGAGGTTAGGCCTAATCGCAGCCGTCGTTTTGGGCATCGCCCTGGGCGGCTGTGTCGAACGCAAGCTCACCGTAAAGACCATGCCCGAAGGCGGACTGGTAACGCTCAACGACGAGGAGATCGGCAGAGCACCGGTTACGACCAGCTTCAACTGGTACGGCGATTATAACGTGCGCATCTCAATGCCCGGCTACGAGACGCTCAAGACTCATCGCGAGCTGAAAGGCCCGTGGTATGACAAATTCCCCTGGGATTTCTTTATGAACCTGCTGAATCCCAAACGGATTGTGGACGAGTACGAGTGGACATTCGAGCTGGAGCCGAAGAAGGAAATCGACCGCGACGAACTTATCGAATCGGCAACCGAGCTGCGCGACCGATTATAAAAATATCTCATCGAAGAATATCTTCATCGCCTGCCAGGACCGCATATCGGCTTCTTTGTTGTACGCCGCGCCTCTCAACGGGTTGTCTCCTGCTTCGGGATTGGTAAAGGCGTGCGCGGCGGGGATGGCCAAACACGAATATTGACATTTCACTTGTAGTAAATTACTTTGCTAAG
>CAZFHM010000254.1:0-2469 GCA_964518825.1 uncultured Pirellulales bacterium | reverse complement strand
CACGGGAACTGTCCCACGGATTGACCGTCTGCTTCAGGCCGGAGTTCTCCGTACTCGAACCCATCGCAAACTCATCGAGATTCGTCTTGCCGACAATCACCGCGTCGGCGTCGAGCAGTTTCTGAACAACGGTCGCGTTGTAAGGAGCATGGAAATTTTCGAGAATCTTCGATGCGCATGTAGTCGCACCGAACGTCGTGCACATATTATCCTTTATAGCAACCGGCACACCCGCCAAAGGCCCGACTGCCTTACCCGCGGCAATCCTTTCATCAACCTCTTTTGCTTTTGCCAGCGCCTGCTCCACGAAAGTGCTGATATACGCACCAACAACAGGCTCGTGTTTATCGATAGCCGAAAAAACCGCCCCCGTCGCTTCGACGCTGCTGACCTGCCCCGCAGCAATTTTGTCTCGCATTTCGCTGCAACCGAAATTTAACAGCTCATTAGACATAATAACTATCTCTGTGTCCTCGCCTGCCCCTGCAAGCAGTAAGCAGGGAGTGTTCTATGTGGCTAAATTTTTATCTTAGGCATTACTATCATCGAGTATCCTTGGCACCCTGAAAAATTCCCCGTCCCGCTGCGGCGCATTAGCCAGCGTCTTTTCCGTCCCCAGTGACTCTTTTATTTCGTCGTCACGAAAAACATTACTGACCGGCAGACAGTGTGCAAGGGGCTCGACGTTCTCCGTATCAAGCTCGTTCATCTTCTCGACGTATTCGAGTATCGCCCCCAACTGCTCTGTAAATCCTTCCACCTCCGCCGACGACGGCTGAAGCCGCGCCAGTTTGGCCACCTTCCGTACTTCTTCTTTACTAATTCGCTCAGCCATTATTCAACATTACCAACAACTAATTACACAAAGATATCCAAAAAATAATTCACAACAAATTCCTCGAATTACACAAAAATACATCAGTTTATCAATCTTTCATGCTCGAAACTTCGCTTACCAAAATTCATTAGTAATCCAAGTTTTTTACCTGTTGCTTTCAGATAATTTACAACCTGCGCCTTATGGATATCTAATATCTTTTCGCAAGCCTTCAGCTCTATGATTATCTTATCCTCTACGACTATATCTGCAAAATACTCCCCTACTATATTGTCACGAAAAATTACTTGCAACGGAAACTGCTGCTCCGCCTTAATACCATTCTCCCTTAATAGATATAATAATGCGTTTTCATAAACCTTCTCCAAGAAACCACAGCCCAATTCCCTATGAACCTCCATCGCCAACCCAATTATCTCATATGACAAGTCTTTATAGAAAACCTTATCATCCGACAAGTTCATAATCACTCTCTATTTAATTCGTGCAATTTGCTGGTAATTACTCTCATTTTTAATTTGTGTAAATTCGCGGAAAAATACCTTTTGATTTCTCTTTCACAAAAAAAGCGAGGCCGGAAAACCCGCCTCGCTTCTCAATCACTCACGATATTCTGCCCCGTCAGCTCGCGACTTTCTCGGCGGGCTTATAATTTCTCTTAAGCGGCTTCTGAACCAGACCCATGTGTATCGCCTTGGCCGAGACTTTAATCCTGCAAACCTTGCCGTCCACCACCGCCCGTACCTTTTGAATGTTCGGCTTGAATTTCCGCTTGGTAATTCCGGTCGTCTTTCGACCGACCCCGCCGAGGTACTTGGCTTTACCGCGCCGGGCGATACTCCGACCGGCCCGCGTCCTTTTACCCGTAAAAAAACAAACTCTCGACATCAGTTCTGCTCCTGCTAATAGTTAACCAAAACGTATGAATATAGTCGCTAACAGGAATATTTCAAGCACAAACCCGCAAAATTGCTTCTTTTACCGCCAAAATTGCGCCTGGCCCGTTAAAGACCGGTAACTTTTTTCAAATAGGCTACTTCAGAACCGGTCAATTCCCTGTATTTACCCACACCGACACCCCGTAACCCTAATTTGCCGATTTTTGTCCTTGTTAAAGATTTGGCCCCAAGTCCAACCTTAGCCAGCATCCGCCGCACCTGCCTGTTTAACCCCTGGCGAATCACAATCTCCAGCGTCGATACATTCCGCCCCCGCCGCAGAATCTTCACCGCCGCCCTGCCCGTTTTACCCTCGGAAACCCATACCCCCTTTTTGAGCCTTTCGATAGCCGAACCCGTCAATTGTCCCGTTACATCCACCCTGTAAGCCTTTGTCAGTTCGTATCTTGGATGAGTCAGGCGATTGGTCATCTCGCTGTCGTTGGTAAGTATAATCAGGCCGGAAGAATCCACATCCAGCCGGCCCACACAGAAAATCCGCTGCCCAGTCCGCACAAGGTCTATCGCCTTTCGCCTGCCCTGCGGGTCACGATTCGTACAAATCACCCCTCTGGGCTTGTTCAACAGGTAATAGACCCGCTGTGCCGAGCTAATCCTTCTGCCGTGCACCGTTATCGTATCGCTGTCCGGGTCGGCAAAGGCAGGCAGAGTATCGACGAGCTTGCCGTTGAC
>CAZFHM010000253.1:0-2483 GCA_964518825.1 uncultured Pirellulales bacterium | reverse complement strand
ACCTTCGGATTCGAAGTCCGCGACTCTATCCAATTGAGCTACGGGCGCCAAAATCGCTTAAAGAAACCACAGTATAACAGCCTTTCCATTCTGTTGTCAACGCCGCAAATAAGGGCCGAATTGCTCGTAAATACTCATCCTGAACGGGTTTTTTTTGCAGTTATGCACGATTTCTGCTATATCAGGATATATGGCCGATTTTAATAAAACCGTAGCTTTGTTACTTTCTCTGATTTTAACATCGGTGTGTTTTTCTGCGACTGTCACTTGTGACCAGGACAATCTTATATTGTTTTATGACGCCCCTGCCGCCGAATGGGTCGAGGCCCTGCCAATCGGCAACGGCCGGCTCGGTGCGATGGTCTTTGGCAAAACCGCCAATGAAAGAATCCAGTTCAATGAGGACACCTTCTGGGGCGGTTCACCTTATAACCCCGTCAATCCCCAGGCCCTGGCCGCACTGCCGCAGGCCAGGCAGCTGGTCTTCCAGGGCGAAGCTGAACAAGCACAGAAACTGATAGACGAAAAAATGATGGCTGTGCCGTCCTACCAGGCCAGGTATCAACCTGCCGGTGAGCTGAAACTGTTCTTCCCCGGACATGAGAAAGTCACGGACTACAGACGGCAGCTTGACCTTAATACCGCTGTTGTCACAGTTGAGTATAAAGTAGCTGATGTCACTTATAAGCGCCGGATATTCAGTACACCGGTTGACCATGTTACTGTTATACAACTAACGGCTGACAAACCCGGCTCGATAAATTTTGACGCACAGTTCAGCGCCGTCCAGAAAAGAAAAGATTTGAAAATAGAAGACGCCTGCCTTTCGCTTGGGGTCTATGGTGTTGGCCATCACAAAGCTACCGGCGACTTGAGATGCCGTTCGCGATTGAAGGTCCTTGCCGAAAACGGTGATGTTAAGCTGGAAGATAATAAGTATATTGTAACAGGGGCTGATTCAGCCGTTCTGCTGCTGGCATCGGCTACCAATTACATCAATTACAATGACATCGGCGGCGACCCGCAGGCCAAGGTCAAAAAGCACCTTGAAGAAGCAGCCAAAAAATCCTTCGATGATATACTCGCCGGTCATATACAGGCCTATCAGCAGATGTTCAACCGTGTCAGTCTGGACCTCGGCATTACCGACGCAGCGAAACTTCCAACCAACGAAAGACTGAAAAATTTCGCACAGAACAACGACCCGCAGCTTGCCGCATTGTATTTTCAGTTCGGCCGTTACCTGCTCATTTCATGTTCGAGGCCCGGCACCCAGCCGGCCAATCTCCAGGGACTCTGGAATGACAGTATCGACCCGCCCTGGTACAGTAAATACACAATTAATATCAATACCCAAATGAATTATTGGCCCGCCGAACCGACCAATCTCTCCGAATGTCACGAGCCTTTATTCGCACTTATTAAAGACATCGCCGTGACAGGCCGTAAAACCGCCGCGGTAAATTACGGCGCCGGAGGATGGCTCTGTCATCATAATACCGACCTGTGGCGTGCAACCGGACCTATCGACAACGCCTTCTATGGCTTCTGGCCCACCGGCGGCGCCTGGCTCTGCCAACACCTCTGGTATCATTATGAATACACCGGCGATAATGATTTTCTAAAAAAAGCATATCCGATTATGAAAGGTGCCGCACAATTTTTTGTCGACACTCTCGTCGAGCACCCGAAAAACAAAAGGCTCGTCACCTGTCCGTCGATGTCACCGGAAAACGCCCTATTCGACAAGGTCAGCACCTGCGCCGGCCCGACAATGGATATGCAGATTATCCGCGACCTTTTCAATAATTGTATAATGGCGTCGGAAATACTCGACATCGACGCTGATTTTCGCAAAGTCCTGACGCAAAAACGCGCTCGCCTTGCCCCTATGCAAATCGGAAATGTCGGCCAACTCCAGGAATGGCTCGAAGACATTGACCTTACCGTACCAGAGCCGGACCATCGTCACGTTTCGCATTTATATGGCCTGTTCCCGTCCAGCCAAATCAGAAAAGACACCCCCAAACTCTTCGCCGCCGCCCGCAAATCACTTGAGCTTCGTGGCGACGGCGGCACAGGCTGGTCGAAGGCATGGAAAATCAATCTCTGGGCACACTTGCAGGACCGCGACCACGCCTATAAAATGCTTTCGTCTCTCATCTCAACGGGTACTTATCCGAATATGTTCAACGCACATCCGCCGTTCCAGATTGACGGAAATTTCGGCGCAACCAGCGGGATTTGTGAAATGCTCATGCAGTCGTATTCTCACTATGAAGATAAAAAACTCTCCGGAGAGATTTACCTTTTGCCCGCTCTGCCCACAGCCTGGCCGAACGGTTCTGTAAAAGGTCTTCGCGCACGCGGCGGTTTCGAGGTCAATATCGAATGGAAAGACGGCAAACTCCGTCTGGCTGAAATAAAGTCACTGCTGGGTAATAAATTAAAACTATTATACGCGGATAAGGTAATTGAAACAC
>CAZFHM010000252.1:0-2503 GCA_964518825.1 uncultured Pirellulales bacterium | reverse complement strand
TTTATCAGGTCAACACCTTTTAGCGATGCAGCGTGTCGGCTCGAAAGATAACCCGGGTGTAAATCGCACGCGACCACCTGAGGTTTGACCTCGAACAGGCCGGCCAGGTGTTCAACAGAACTCAGGTAGTGATGATACACGCTCGCGTCTTCCATGTCCCCGATGTGCTCGCTTACGATAACCTGATTCGCCTTGATATAGCAGAACGTATTTTTCAAATCAGAGCCCGCGGCAAAAATGTCTTTTTTACATTCTTTTTCTGCAACTATCGGCGTCGGTACGTACCCGCGTGCCCGCCGCAGCAGGACGGCCTGGCCGGCAATAAAATGCACAATCGAATCGTCCACCTGCCGATAAATTTCGCGGTCGTGCATCAGAAAGGCGTCGGCAACATCGCCTAACTTTTCGAGGGCCTGGTCGTTTTTGCATATTAGCGGCTCATCCGATATATTGCCGCTGGTCATCACCAATACATCCAGGCCCTGGGCGAATAATAAATAGTGCAGCGGCGCGTAACAGAGCATAAATCCGAATGTACTTACGCCCTCGGCCACTGATGGCGCTATCGCGCAGCTTTCTTTCTTTGGCAGAAGCACAATCGGGCTTTCAGGACTTTTCAATATCCGCTCGGCTAATTCATCTACAGCCGCATATCTGCGCATCTTTTCAATCGAGTCGGCCATCATCGCAAACGGTTTTGCGTCCCTTTTCTTTCTTTGCCGCAGTCGCAGCACCGCGTTGTTATCAAGTGCGTTAACCGCAAGATGAAATCCGCCTACGCCTTTTATCGCTACGATCTTACCGGCCAGCAGCATTTGTGCTGTTCGGGCTATAGCTCTGTCGCTGTCCTGTTCGATTGTTTTACCGGTGCTGTCGCACAGGGATATTTTCGGTCCGCATACCGGACACGCAACCGGCTGGGCGTGGAATCGCCTGTCGCTTACGTCCCTGTATTGAGCAGCGCACTTATCGCACATTTTGAAGACCGACATCGTGGTATTGGGCCGGTCGTATGGTATCGTCTTTACGAGCGAATATCTCGGTCCGCAGTTCGTACAGTTGATGAATGGATACCTGTATCTAAAATCATTTTTGTCCCGCATCTCCCGCAGACAATCGTCGCACGTTGCGATATCGGCTGTTACCTGTGAAAGAGGTGTACCTGTCGTGTCGCTCGGTCGTATGGAAAATTCTGTTTCGCCGGGCACTGTTTCCACATCTTCGACTTTTACAGTTCTTATATCAGCGAGGACGGGCAGGTCTTTGCCGGCTTTTAGCTGCTCGATGAATCTTTCGATTTTGTCGGCCGGACCCTGTATTTCGATTGTTACTCCCCTGGTGTCGTTATAGACGAACCCCGCCAAGGCAAGAGCCTTTGCCAGACGATAGACAGCCGGCCGGAACCCGATGCCCTGTACCCTTCCTGTAAGGATAAAGCGTTTTCGTTCAATCAATTTCATACTCTTTAGTACATTTTTCCAGAACAAGCTCAGGGCCGATTATAGCCTATAGGCCAGTCAAAGCCAAACAGGTCCTCGAGACCTCTTCTTGCCGGGGAGTATTGTTTCTGATAAAATCCCTGCTTTAATTGTTGGTTTGACTGCGTATAAGCAGGCAATTAATTAAGAAATAAGGGAGGTAGATTATGATTTCCAGAAATTCGGTGAGCAGGGTTGTTTTGATGGTTTTGACTGCGATGTTCGGTTTGTCGGTTTCGTTTTGTCTGGCTTCGACGAAAATATCTTCGGATGAAGATTCCGTCAACAGGTTGATTATCCGTGCCGACGCCGGCAAGGATACCATCAGTCCGGAGATTTACGGGCATTTTGCCGAGCATCTGGGAAGGTGTATTTACGACGGGATTTGGGTAGGCCCTGATTCGGCGATTCCGAATATTCGCGGGATTCGTAAGGATGTTCTCGATGCCCTGAAGGAAATCAAGGTGCCTGCTCTGCGATGGCCCGGGGGCTGTTTCGCGGACGAGTACCACTGGAAGGACGGCATAGGGCCGGCCGAGGAAAGACCGCCGACGGTCAATACGTTTTGGGGCATGGTTACGGAGACGAACCGCTTCGGGACGCACGAGTTTCTGGATTTGTGTGAGCTGCTGGGCTGCGAGGCTTACATAAGCGGAAACGTCGGTTCGGGCACACCTCAGGAAATGCAGGCCTGGATAGAATATATGACGTTCGGCGGCAAAAGCGAAATGGCTGATTTACGCCGTAAAAACGGGCGTGAAAAACCGTGGAAGATTAAATATTTTGCTATCGGCAATGAAAACTGGGGCTGCGGCGGGAACATGACTGCCGAGTATTACGCCGACCTGTACAAGCGTTTTTCAACTTATGCCTGGGACTATCCAGGTAACAAAATAACAAAAGTTGCGTGCGGACCAGGCTGGGATGATTATAAATGGTTCGAGGTGCTCCTGAAAAACGCGGCCGGGCGCATGGACGCAATCAGTCTTCACCACTATGTATTCGAGGGCGACTGGAACAACAAA
>CAZFHM010000251.1:0-2520 GCA_964518825.1 uncultured Pirellulales bacterium | reverse complement strand
AATAGTCTGGGGGGTAGCTGAAACCGAAGATTCAGAAGCCATGCGAATAAACTACGTGGAGGCGGCTGTTTATGAAACCGTTATTCCGGACAACCCGCCTGCGGCGCCGACCGGATTAGTTGCGACGGCGGGCAGTTATATCGTCTCGCTCGACTGAGACGACAACAACTAAGTCGATATAGACGGTTATAATGTGTATCGTTCCGAAACCAGCGGCGTCGGCGGCTACGACCAGATTAATGTATCGCTGGTGGTCGACTCGAATTACGTCGATAACGATGTCAATAATTTTACGCCTTATTACTACGTCGTAACGGCAGTTGATACCAACGACAATGAATCCGGCTATTCGAACGAAGGTTCGGCTACGGCCAATTACCAGGACTGTCAGGATGTTCATGACGGTGGCGACGGCCTCGTATCGGATATCGACGAGAATTGTTACGTGAACTACTGGGACCTTAAGTATATCGCCGATTACTGGCTCGAAATGAACTGCGTCGGGTCCGGTGACTGCGAAGGCGCAGACTTTGAGCCGGACGGTGACGTTGATTTAGCCGACTTTAGTGACTTCGCCGTGGACTGGGTGCTGTGCAATAATCCAGTGGATTCGAACTGTATTAAGAACTGGTTGCCTACGGAGTAGTAATGAGCCAAGTTGCCCGGGTGAGTTAAATCGGATGTCTTAGCTGTTATAAGGCCTTTTGGGGACGTGATGAAGGTAAAGAACAGGCGTTTTTTACCGCGCGGGCGAAGTTCGGAAAAGGATTGACTTAGAAGTCCCAATCGGCTATACTGATTATTCGCGCAATATTAACGTTTGTTCTTCGGCTGGGGTCTTTTGGGCGCATCACGGAGGAGGGTCGAGATGGTCACATTGAGCCCCCAAGAGAAATGGAGGAGAACTATGTCGTCTCTAAAGGGCAAGGACCAACCCGGACGCTGTCCAAAGACAGGTAAATTCATTTCTTCAGGCACTAAAAATAAGTGGCCTTGGTGGCTGATGCCGTTTATCGGGCTGGGCGCACTAATCTGGTTCCTGGTGCGCGTAATTCCGAAGCCCTCGCGTGCTACATATCCGTGCCAGCGGGTGGCGTTTCCGTTAGCGTCGGGTTTTGTCGTGTGGCTGTTTGGCTTACTCGCTTCAGCAACAGCGTTTAGAAAGGCCAGGCGTGCTTTTTCGCGGGCGAGATATGCGACGGCGGCAGTTTTTGTCGCGGTGAGTGTCGGCCTTGTCTGGACGGTGATGTCCAGCCCGGTGCAAAAGAAGGCGCAGGCCCATGAGCCGATTGTTCATAACAGCCCGATAGGCCACGGCAGGGGAATTTGCCCCGGCCGGGTTGCCTGGATACACGATGCCGATGCCGCCAACTGGCATGGTTCTGATAACGACACCAGCCAGCCGTACTGGCACTCCGATGCAAGTACCGACCCGGATGTTGTCGCTGAAATGATGTCAAAGGCGCTCAGGACATTAACCGGCAAGAGTAGTGATGAAGCTGCGTGGGACGTGATATTCAAAAACTTCAATCAGCAAATGGGCAGAGGCTACGTCGGTTATACACCGGGTGAAAAAATCGCAATAAAAATCAACTGGGTCTTAATGATTAGCCAACCCGACGGGGCGAAATCAACCGGTTATATGGACCAGATAGACGACTCGCCGCAGCTTGCGATAGCACTTCTTAGACAGCTAATCGATAACGCGGGCGTCAGTCCCGGCGATATCAGCATAGGGGACCCTCAGAATTATATGGCTAACCACTGGTACGATATGGTCTATGCCGAGTGCCCGGGCGTTGTTTACCTGTCAAGACAGGGTACTACCCTGTACGGCAGAACAAAGGTTTCTTATGATTATAGCGCACCATTAGATTTCAGTGACCCCTGTTCTATACACTGGAACGGTGTTACGCAGCAGGATTATATCCCGGACTACTTTGCACAGTCCGATTACTTCATAAACTTCCCAATCCTCAAGAGCCACAATAGTGCCGGAATAACAGTCTCAGGCAAGAATCACTACGGCTCTTTAATGAGAGCTCCGAACGCCTCCGGCTACTACAATATGCATAACACCAGGCCGTATAACTCTGACGGTTCTCCGTATTCCAGACCGGGGATGGGATACTACAGGGCTAACGTTGACCTGATGGGGCACCCGAAACTCGGCGGCAAGACGCTGCTGGTTTTGATTGACGGACTTTATAGCGGCCGAAGCTGGGATTCACATCCGATACGATGGAACATGGCGCCGTTCAACGGCGACTGGCCGAGCAGTATCTTCCTGTCGCAGGACCAGGTCGCTGCCGATTCGGTAGCGTTCGATTTTATGGACAACGAATGGACCGCCAGCCCTCCCAGCAATCCAAATATGAATGGATATCCGCAATATTCCGGAACGGACGATTATCTGCACGAGGCGGCGCTGATTCCCAATCCGCCGTCGGGAACTAACTACGACCCCAATAATGACGGAGGGTTGACGAAAAGCCTCGGTGTTCACGAGCACTGGAACAA
>CAZFHM010000250.1:0-2529 GCA_964518825.1 uncultured Pirellulales bacterium | reverse complement strand
CATCTACTATGGAACCTTTAACCATGACTGATGTCAACATACAAGAACACAGAGGTCACAGAGAATCAAAAATAAAAAAGGCATTGATAATGCGGACGATATATTTCGATAATAACGCGACGACGCAGGTGGCGCCGGAAGTCTTCGAGGAAATCCGGCCTTACTTTTGTGAGCTGTACGGCAATCCGTCGAGCATGCATAACTTCGGCGGGCAGGTAGGCGTGAAGATTCGCGAGGCTCGCGAGAAGGTTGCGGAGCTTCTGGGCTGTGAGCCGGATGAGGTGATATTTACCGGCTGCGGTACGGAAAGCGATAATACCGCGATAATGGGGACGCTGTCGGCAAGGCCGAATCGCAGGAAGATAATCACCAGTCGCGTGGAACATCCGGCGGTGCTTTCGGTTTGCAGGCAGTTGGAAAGTCACGGTTATGAGGTGATTGAAATTGGTGTTGATTCAAAGGGGAGGCTCGACTTCGATGAGCTCGAGCAACAGGTTGACGATGAGACAGCGATTGTGACTATTATGTACGCTAATAACGAGACGGGAGTGATTTTTCCGGTGGAACGAATTGCAGAACTTTGCAGGGAAAGGGACGTTGTTTTTCATACGGATGCGGTACAGGCGATTGGTAAGATTCCCATAAATCTTTCCGAAAGCAATATCGATTTGCTTAGTTTGTCGGGGCATAAGCTGCACGCGCCGAAGGGGATTGGCGTTTTGTTCGTGCGCAAGGGGACGAGGCTGACGTCATTTATATTGGGTGGTCATCAGGAAGGCGGCAGGCGCGCGGGTACGGAAAACGTGCCGGGGATAATCGGATTAGGCAAGGCGGCGGAGCTTGCGATGAAGAATTTCGACGAAGAAAATAACCGGGTGAAGAAGCTGCGTGACAAGCTGGAAAATTCGATACTGAAGAGCTGTCCTGATTCGAGATTGAACGGCGATGCTGAGAACCGGTTGCCGAATACGAGCAATATCAGTTTTGAGTATATCGAAGGCGAGGCGATTCTGTTGCTGCTGGACAAGTACGGGATTTGCGCGAGCAGCGGCTCGGCGTGTACGAGCGGCTCACTGGAGCCGTCACATGTTCTTCGCGCGATGGGGGTGCCTTTTACGGCGGCGCACGGTTCGATACGGTTCAGCCTGAGCAGGTACAATACGGAAGATGAGGTGGATTTTACTATTGCCAAGATGCCGGGGATTATAAACCGGCTGCGCGAGCTATCGCCGTTCGTGGCGAAGTAAGCGGTTTGCATCGGAGGCAGGAAAGGAGCAGGAAGTGAAGGTATTATTCATCGGGGGAACGGGGATAATCAGCTCGGCAGTTTCGGCATTAGCGGTGGAAAAGGGAATCGAGCTGTTTCTTTTCAATCGCGGGCAGCACAGTGAATTCGTACCGCAAGGCGCGACGGTCATAAAGGGCGACGTCAAAGATAAATCAAAATTACTGAAAGGAAAAAACTTCGACGTTGTAGTTGACTGGCTGGCTTTTGTGCCTACGGACGTCGAAACAGATATTGAAATTTTCAAAGGTAACGTGGGGCAGTATATTTTTATCAGCAGCGCATCGGCTTATCAGAAGCCGCCGGCGCACTGGCTGATTGACGAATCGACGCCTTTGTCAAATCCGTACTGGCAGTATTCACGCGATAAAATCGCCTGCGAAGAAAGGCTTATGGCGGAGTACCGCAAGAGCGGTTTTCCCGTTACCATCGTTCGGCCTTCGTTTACATACGGCGACAATATGATACCGGCGGCAATTAGCAGCTGGACCAAGCCGTGGACGTTAGTTGACCGGATGCGAAAAGGGAAAAAGATTATCATCCACGGTGACGGCGCAACACTGTGGGTGATGACGCACAACACGGATTTTGCCAAAGGTTTCGTCGGGCTTATCGGCAATATACAGGCCGTCGGGCACGCGTTCGGGATTACATCCGATGAGGTGCTGACGTGGAACCAGATATATAAGGCGATAGCCGACGCCGCGGGAGCAAGACTAAATCCGGTTTATATCCCTTCGGATTTCATCGCCAAATTCAGACCCGACCACGAAGGCCCTTTGCTGGGCGACAAATCGTGGTGCGCTGTTTTCGACAACAGCAAGATAAAACGATTTGTGCCGGATTTTGTCGCGACGGTGCCTTTTGCGCAGGGGATTAAACGCTCGGTCGAATGGTTCGATGCCGACCCAAAGCGCTGTACCGTGGATGATGAATTTAATCGTTTTATGGACGAACTGATTGCCGCTTACGAAGGCCGACACTAAATTATTACGGCTCTTGCGGTTCAGGCGTAGCAGTCGAGGTTTTTTCCAAAGGGGTTTGGATTTGTGTGGGGTTCGCGAGTCGGGCGGCGAGGTGTAAATTTAGCCTGTGGCTGGTCGCTTTGCGAATAGATACTTGTGTCGAGGCACCAGCCTAAGTGCAGGTCAGGTTCATCTTGCGATAGAGCAGTAGAATCGATAATACGGCAAGAGATTTTCTTGGTCATTTCACCACCCCCAGTTGCTATTATTGTATCAAAA
>CAZFHM010000249.1:0-2652 GCA_964518825.1 uncultured Pirellulales bacterium | reverse complement strand
CGGTAGCAGGTAACCTCAGTGCCGATGCGGTCCTTGATTCTCCTCAGGCCCAGAAGATAGGCTCTAACATAGTCTATACAACCTCAGGCGGTACAATGGCGGCCGGCGCCACGCTGATTGGGGATTTGGACCAGTTCAGCCCGAGCGTAGGGGCATTCACTGCTAATATCACAATTGAAGGTTATCAGCCTGATGGTGCATCGTTCAGTCATGTCTACAGCATAGACGAGACGATCACCATGCAGAACCTCGTTGATGAGCTCAATTCTGCCGCCTGCTTTGATTCTGCGACGACCGGAGCGACGGCGAGTCTGGTGAACGGACAAATTCGTGTCACCGATACACAAACGGGCGTCAGCTATACCGACCTTGCCTTTACCAATTATGCGGATACCAGCGGTACAAGTACGACGCTGGAACTGCCGGCGTACTTTGAGGTTTTGACGGTTGGCGGAGATGAAGTCAAGAACGTCAATATAACGATTTTTGATTCACTTGGCGGCAAGCATGCATTCAGCGGGGCGTTTGTCAGAACAGATACGACCAACGAATGGGACTTTCTGCTTTGCTCGGTTTCGGGCGACGTTGAAACGATAGATATGGATGAGCGGAGAGTCAACGGTATTGCCTTCGACACAAACGGCGCGTTTGATAACATGGCCGGCACGCCGGAATTCAGAATAACGTGGGGATATGACCCTATAGCCGAGCAAACCATTGAACTTGATATGGGCACAGCAGGCAAATGGGACGGCCTGACTCAGTTTTCCGGCAATTCAACGGCGGTAGCCAAAGAGCAGGACGGTTACGAGTCCGGCAAGCTCAGTTCTGTATCGGTTGATGCCGGCGGCCTTCTAATCGGGGCTTTTTCAAACGGCATCAAGAAGAACCTGGCTGTCTTACAGGTAGCCCTGTTCCAGAACCCGCAGGGTATGGAGAATATCGGTAACGGTTACTATATACCCTCAGCAAACTCCGGCAGTGCAGTTGCTACTCAGGCGCTGATAGGTGGTGCGGGCACGATTCGCGGAGGGTCTCTTGAAAAGTCCAATGCCGACGTTGCGGGTGAGTTTGTCAACATGATTCAGGCGCAGAGCGGTTTTCAGGCGAACGCGCGGACCATAAAGGTGGCCAATGATATTCTAACAGAGTTGTCGAACCTGATACGATAACGGAATGAGGTGAAATGTTTGCCATTGCAGCGAGAACCGGTGATTGGTTGATTCTGGCTTTGAGCCCTGTGGAGCGATGGCAGGCGGCAAAACGGCTCGACAATGCGATTACAATTCAGCAATGGATGTATGTGGTCGGTACAGCGGCGCTGCTGACATTAGTAGCACTATGCGTGCTTTTCCTTTTAAGGCGCAGGGCCGAGCGCGATGCAGACAACAGCGACAATTTTGTCGAGCAGGCCGGCAGACGAGGCCTTAGCGGCAGAGAAAGCCGTATTCTTATTTACGTGGCGAAGCTTGCCGGCCTTAAAGACCACAGCACTATATTCACGATGAGAAAGGCGTTTGATATCGGTGCACAGAAACTGGTCCGTGAAGCTTCGTCCGGTATGGATGCCAAGCGCATAAGACAGTTGGTAAAAGAGCTGAACTGGCTTCGGGAAAAACTTGGCTTTCAGGAGCGTTTTGTCGATTCGACGGCTGGTGCGACAGCGGGGCACAAGCCCAGCAGCAGAGAGATACCTGAAGGTAAAACGCTTTATATTACGCGGCGAACGAATCGAGATGTAGATGACATTGAGGTGATAGTAGCCAGGAACTCAGATGAGGGGATTACTGTCAGGTTGCCGATGGGGGTGAATAGCCCGCCGAATGAACAATGGCAGGTGCGGTACTTTTATGGTGCGTCGGTATGGGAATTTGACGTGGCCGTAATCCGCAATGACGGTGACATGCTGGTTTTGGGGCACAGTAAGGATATTCGCTTTATCAACCGAAGGCGTTTTCTGCGTGTGCCGGTCAATAAAAAGGCATACATAGCGTCGTTTCCCTTTGAAAAGCAGATTTTTGCCGACAGTGCCGCAGGTTCGTTATCACGTGGTGACGTGTTTGAATCACGGCTTGCATTGCCACAGTTTACGCAGGCGGTTTTGATGGAATTGGCAGGGCCGGGTCTGAGGATTGAATCGCCGCTGGAACTGAAAATAGGGCAGCGGGTCGCCATAGTATTTGAGTTTGAGTCACAGCATAATCAGGAGACGCATGGCGAACAGTCATCCTATAAGCCTGTAGCCACAATAGTGGAGGGTATCGGTGAAGTCAGGCATATTAAAGCGATTGAAAACGGGTTTTCGATTGCCGTGGAGCTAATGGGCCTGAGCGACGCCGATATAAATGAGCTTATCCGCGCGACAAATGTTGCAGCAGTGGAAGCGAGTGAGCGCAGCGAAAAACAGGATAAGCCGTCAGAGGTTTTACAAAGTGCAAATGCGGTTTTGACAGTATAGGAAGTTCCAAATGTCGATAGATATGAACTCACAGGTAACATCCAGTATAACTTCGCTGGAGCAGGAGTTCAGCGCGATAGCACATAACCTTGCCAATGTCAATACAGTTGGCTATAAGCGCATAGTAACTTCTTTTTCAGAGGCACTCGAGGCTCAGCAGAGCGGTGCTGCTGTGGACAGCAGCGAGGCCGAGC
>CAZFHM010000248.1:0-2669 GCA_964518825.1 uncultured Pirellulales bacterium | reverse complement strand
TCTTTCTCGATATCGGCCCTGGTGAAAACAGGCTCACCCTGTAAATCTATCTTAGACAGGTTAAAGAACAACACCGGCGGCATTTACTACCCTCGATGAGACACAATTATGTGAAATCAAAACGCCAGACCGACACCATACGAACGGTGTCGGTCTTTGTATGACACTTACAAAAAACCGAAGTCGAGTCCGGCCTTTGGCGGCTCAGAAAGGCTTAATCAGTCGATCTGATTTCAAGGATTTTGCTGCGGACCACCTGAGCAGCCTGTTTCACACGCTGCATCTGCTTGCGCACCCGCGTACCGGCGGCTTTATTGCCGCCCTCGGCCTTGCTGATATCCGCCTCACACTCAGCCACCAATGCTTTCAGGTCTTCATAATTTTGCATTTGCGTTTCCTCCACGCTCTGGAAGTTAGAATCAAACGAAAAAACTAACCTCACCGCCAAGCTTTGTCAAAGGAAAATCCGCATTTCTCGCCCAAAAAACGATTTCCCCCCAAAAATTACCCTGACAGCATCTTGGTAAGCTGGGCAATCCTGCGGCCGCGTCTGGCACACTGCTTTTTGACTCGCTCGTCGGGTTTGCCTATAGACACCGGCCCATAGTGGTCGCCCTGCGGGTCGCCCTGGACTATAAGTCCTGCTATTAAAAGGGCTTCTATTATTCCCATGACGGTCGTCTCATTGCCGCCGCCGATATTGGCTGCGCTGCTGAACGCCCCGCCGACCTTGCCGTCCAGCTTGCCGTGGAAGCTCACCGTCTCGTCAATCAGCTCCTTTAACGGCCCCGCCATCTGGCCGTAATATGTCGGCGAGCCTAACACAATTGCGTCATAATCGAGCAAATCCCTGGCCTCGACCTTATCGACGCTCTTGCAATCGGTGGTGAGCCCCTCGTCATTCATCGCCTCGGCAATCAGTTCCGCCATCGTTTTCGTATTGCCGCTTCTCGAATAATAAACCACAATCCCCTTAGCCATTTTCACGTCCCTTAGTTCTGTCTTACTGTTTCTTTAGAGGAACCACTTCCGCCTCGACAAAACCCTCCGGCACCACCACCCTGAACGCATCAGCGTCTATCGGCTCATTGACTTTCGCGTTTATAAAAGATATTTCGTATGTGTCCTCCTGCGTCGAAAGTGTGACCACCTTTGCAGGCAGATAGAGCTTTGTGTCAATCCAGAAGTCAATCCACACCCAGTCATCCTTATAAACCGAATCCGGCTTGACTGTCATGTGAAGCTGCACCCAGTTGTTCGGCTCGGCCTTGTTTGGCTCAACCGGGGTAATATCGAATTCCTTCTTTAGCTTGTCCGTACCGGTAAAACCGACAATCGGCAGATGTTCACTAATTAGGTCGAACGCATCTACGCCCTCGTTTTCTTCAAGCTTATTGGGGTCTATCAATTGATGCTTCTTGACTTCTTTGAGCTGATAGTCCACTCTCGTCAGCCACACCCCGTCGAAGAAAAATTGCTCAACGTATTTTTCCTGCGGCTGGTCGTCCTGCCTGAGTGTATTGAAATCGACCCGCAGCAGTGATTTGCTCTTGTCCCGAAGATACCACATTCGTCCTGTTCGCAGCGTCTGCGAATCAAACAAAGGCTGACGCGACAGATGTTCGAGCTTACATTGATAAGTTTTTATCTCCCCCGAGCGTTTATTGAGCTTAGCCAGTATCTCATCAACTTTATCAACTGGTGCCGTTTGGGTTTCTTTAACTTCTGTCGCCCCAACAGCAGACACCTGCGTACACCCCTGCCCCAAGAAAAACCCGCTCAAAAAAACAATCACTATCAATGTTCTTGCTATCATTAACTTATTCATCCACATTGTGCCTGATAATTTCAATTATTTCATCGAGTCTGTCAATCCTGTAATCTGTGCTTAAAACAGGAACTGTCCCTGATTACCATCTCAACGATAATCAATCAGTTGACATCTTATATTGCATAGCCATCTTTCTTGCCGCCTCATCCAATTCGGCCGGCGGTAGGGTCCGTAGTTCATTGACAACATCCTTTGAAACCGGGAATCCCCAACGGACAAAGTAGGAACTAAGGTCAACGCCCGCTGCCAAACTCAGCTCTCGAACAAGAAAATCAATCTTTTCTTGTTCGGTGCCCGGAACTTGCCCGGCCTCGGCTTTTTGAGCGCATACTTCGAAAAAGCGATAAAAGGCATCCCAGCCGTAGGCCTCTTTAATAATTCTAAGTAAGCCGAGCATTATCCAGCTATCATTCTTGAGCTGCTCATAATCTGCTTTCTTTGCGAAGTAATAGTCAATACCGGTTCGAAATTCATTAAAATGTGCATCATTCTTATCATAATCAAGCTTCAGAGTATCATAAGCATGAAATGTGAATACATTGGCCCAGCTTTCATTGTCACCGCTGCCGAGTTGATAGATGTGTTTGTGCGCTGACGCTACAAAATCGTGCCCGAGTTCATGTATCAATCCCCACCCGGGGTGTCCTAATTTGTTGAAATCATTAAGAACAACGGGCACACGGTCTCTGCGGATTAGTACGGGATTGCCTGAACATAAATGGTATTTGAGTCGGTCCACAACCACAAAGCTGATTTTTCTACCATTATACGGAACATTCGAAGCAAGTCGTGCGTGTGTCTCATAAATAGCATCAAGCTCCTCAACAACCTTTGTCGG
>CAZFHM010000247.1:0-2714 GCA_964518825.1 uncultured Pirellulales bacterium | reverse complement strand
GATTCGTGAAGCTGGTCAGGTGTTCATCGGCCGCGGGCTGAGTACGGATATTATCGAAGCGAGCGCAAAGGCGTATGTCGATGCGCTGAACAGAATGACGGCGGCGAAATAAATTAACCGCAGAGTGCGCTGAGAACACAGAGAAATGAATATTGAATGTAGAATTTTCAATATAGAATTTCGAACAGTAAGGTGAATAGAAAATGGGTAGAACGATAACGGAAAAGATATTGGCGAAGGCAAGTGGGAAAGCGGCGGTTAAGGCTGGTGATTTGGTCGATGCAAGTATCGACGTGATAATGTGCCACGATGTGACGACGCCGGCTGCGATAACGATGCTGGAAGACAGTGGAATCGACGCGGTCTTCGATGAAGAGAAAATCGTGGTGACGCCGGACCATTTTCAGCCTGCCAAGGATATAAAGAGCGCTGAGCTTCACAAGCGTCTGGATAAGTGGGCGCGGAAGCACAATATCAAGTATTATTACAAGATTGGGCAGGCAGGTGTCTGTCATGCGCTTTTGCCGGAGCAGGGACATATTCGGCCTGGCGAGGTGATAGTCGGCGGTGATTCGCATACGTGTACTTACGGCGCGTTCGGTGCGTTCAGTACGGGGATTGGTTCGACCGACCTTGCGGCGGCGATAGCGACGGGGAATCTGTGGTTCAAGGTGCCTGAATCAATCAAGTTCGTATTAAACGGTTCGCTCGGTAAAGGCGTATACAGTAAGGATGTGATATTGGCGGTCATCAGGCGAATCGGCGTGGATGGTGCGCTTTATAAGGCGATGGAGTTTGTCGGGCCAGTGCTAAAGAAAATGTCGATGGAAGCGCGGATGACGATAACGAATATGGCGATAGAGGCGGGCGCGAAGAACGGTATAATGGGCGTCGATGAAGTTACCAGGGAATATCTCGACGGTCGGCTCAAGGGCAAGGTCGATTACGAGGTGTTCGAATCGGATGCGGACGCCGAATACAGTGACACTATAGAAATCGACTGTTCGAAATTAGAGCCTATGGTGGCGATGCCTCATCTGCCGAGTAACGGTGCGCCGATAAGCGAATGCGCGGGTAAGGAGATGGACCAGGCGTATATCGGCAGCTGTACGAACGGGCGAATAGAAGATTTGAGGATTGCGGCAGCGATTATGAAAGGCAAGAAAGTTGCTATACGGACGCTGATAGTGCCGGCGACGCCGATGATATGGAAACAGGCGAAGGATGAAGGTCTGTTCGATGTATTTTACGACGCGGGATGTGTCATAGCGGCGCCGACGTGCGGTGCGTGCTTGGGCGGATTTATGGGAATCTTAGCTGAAGGTGAGAAGTGCGTCAGCACAACTAACCGTAACTTTGTCGGGCGGATGGGACATCCGAAGAGTGAAGTGTATCTGGTTTCACCGGCAACGGCTGCGGCGAGTGCTATTGAAGGGAAGTTAACCGATTGCAGAAAGTATATTTAACCACAGATTGCTTCGGCAGTCTCAGGACAGGTGACACGGATTAACACAGATTAACACGGATTAAAAAAAGAAATAAAAAAACAAAAGGCATAACAGAAAAAAAATAAGGTACAAAAAATTATTAACCGCAAACCCCGGCGCGCCGGGACGAATTTAAAAAAGTTTACAGGGAGATTAAATTATGAACGAGCACAAAAGACCAAAACGTTTCGTTTCGATTCTTATTACGGTAGCCGCTGTATGCAGCCTGGTTACGTCGCTGCTGATGGTAGCCAGCAAAGATTACGGCCCAAGGCTGCTCAGCTTGCAGCTTTTTACGACGCTGCTGCTGGCAATCGCGGCCATAGTTAACTGGTACCAGTATTCGAAACAATACGTCGAGTTCGAGGTCGAAAGAAGAACGAAACAGGAAAATTCTAATATCTAAATACTGAATCCGCCTTCGTCAGAGACTACGGCGGACAGGTCCTAAACAAATATTAATGACCAAAAAGCAAAATTAATAAAGGAAACCACGAATTAACACGAATAAACACTAACTATTTTTAACAACTGATTCCTTCGACAGGCTCAGGACAGGTGACACAGATTAACACAGATGAGAATTTATCAGACACGGATTCCGTCTTCGCTACGCTACGCCGCGACAGGTAACACGGATTTACACTGATTAAAAAAGAAACGATGAATTAGAGACGAATTACTGATTGCCGAAAGTACAAATAGAAAATCTTATCGACGTCAAACATCGAACATTCAACATTGAACGTTCAACGTTGGAGGTTGGAAGTTCAAAGGAAGGTTTGTTATGGCAAAAGCACACGTATATATAAGAGACCATATAAATACGGATGAAATCATACCGGCGCGGTATCTCAATACGGACGACGAGCAGGAACTGGCGAAGCACTGTATGGAGGATTTGGATGCCCAGTTCGTCAAGAAAGTTCGGCATGGTGACGTTATCGTGGCAGGTGAGGACTTCGGGTGCGGCTCATCGAGAGAACATGCGGTGTGGGCGATTCGCGGGGTGAAGGTCGCAACCGTTATAGCGAAGAGCTTTGCGCGGATATTCTACCGTAACGCAATCAATAACGGGATGTATATCATCGAAACGCCGCAGGCGACCGAAGGAATCAGCGACGGTGACGAGGTTGATATCGATTTTGAAAAGGGCTTGATTAAGAATAAAACAACTGGTAAGGACATTAGTTTTAACGCCCTGCCGGATTTTGCGCGGGAGATAAT
>CAZFHM010000246.1:0-2722 GCA_964518825.1 uncultured Pirellulales bacterium | reverse complement strand
TCCCTGAGAGGATAGCCGAAGATAAACATCCCATGAACCAGGAATCCGGCTTCGTGAAATATTTTCGTCAGCGAGAGCATATCGGCCGAGCTGATATGCTTGTTCATGGCCAGCAGCTCCTCCTCGATAGGCGATTCATAGCCGATGCACACTGTCCTGATGCCGGCGTCCCTCATAGCAGAAAGCAATTCCGTATCGCGCGCTTTGTCCAGACGTATCTGGGCCGTTAACCGCAATCGCCTGCCGACCCTTCGCTGGTAATCCGCGAGCATCCTGCAAAGCCTTATCGTCTCGTCCCGCTGCTGGCCGAAAAGGTCGTCAACAATGAAAAACCGCTTTGCATTGTACGTTTCCACAAGAAGACTGATGTGCTCAAGCAACCTTTCAGGCTCGGCGTGCCTCGGTTTACCCTTAACGGTGCAGAACTCACAGTTCATGCCGCAGCCGCGGATTCTCTCCACCGGATAAAGCCTGATTTTAGCATAGCGGACCAGCGAAAAATCCGGCGGAGGCAGCTTGTCGAAGTCCAGTAGGTGTTCCCGCTTTGCGGTGAAAACAACCTTGCCGTTTTTCAGATATGCGATGCCTCTGACTCTACCGACGTCCTGTTCGTTTTGGATAGCCTGCAACAAATCCCTGATTGTTTCTTCGGCTTCACCGAGGACAATATAGTCAATGCCCACGGACAGTGCTTCGGGTATGGTCTCCTCTACGAAATGCTGTCCCCCGGCAATAGTTATAATTCCTTGCTTCCTGTAGAAATTCGCTATTTCATACAGTCTGGGAATGGTGCTTGTCAGGCCGCCATACAATCCGACTACATCCGAAGGTCTCTGTTTTTGTAAAAATTCATGGTCGGCTCCGGCGGTATCACAGCGGGGACCGAACCTGCCGAGGTTATTCTCGTCGATAACCTCGGCATCCCATTTTTCCATTTTATTGGCTGCACTGGCCACACAAACGGGACCCAGGGCCGTTGTCCTTCTGGCTATGCGCGAATAAATATTAAAGGCAGGGTACGCCGGAATCACAACCCTCAACCGATATCTTTTCCTGGATGGATCCAGCATAGTAAAGCCCTGTCAATATCTTATCTACACTAAAGCCAAATAAGCCGGTTCACCTGATACCTATACCTTATCGGAGAGCGAGAATCAAGAATCTCGTATTGAATCTGTCCGACAAAATATTAACTGGCCGTCAGATTCGAAACGGCCCGATTTGGCTGGAATGATTACATAAAAAAAAGCCCCGGCGTTTGGGCCGAGGCCAATAGGTCGTAAGAAATCTCTTACCTTAGCCGGGCACTACATTTGTCGCGCACGGCCCCTTTTTGCCTTGTCCTACCTCGAACTCAACCGACTGACCTTCGTCGAGTGACGCATAGCCGCTCGTCTTAATCTCTGAGTGGTGGACAAACAGGTCCTCGCCGCCGTCATCCGGAGCGATAAAACCAAAACCCTTGTTCGCGTTAAACCATTTTACTTTACCTGTGCTCACTGAAACTTCTCCTTTGGCCCATATCGCAAGGCCGCATAATTTAATACCTCTTATTTAATTTTATTAGGGAGCTACTCTCGAGAGGTACAAGAATACAACCCATGGCTGACATTAGACCATATCGGCTAATTCGATTCAACAAATAAATATTCGGCTTTTTTATTATTTTACCTCCTGCCTGCCCAAATCCCCAACCCGGCCCCAATAACCCACCTGCTGACCACCAGTGACCGGATAATTATACCCTGCCGCTTTGCCGCACAAGCCGCCTGCATGAGCCGTTCGATAATCGAGCAAGCCCCCCACAAAGCTGCGGCAGGCTGAAGGTCTGGGGCTAAATAGGTTGACATAACTGCGGGATTTGGGTAAATTTGTTGTTTCGACAACGAGATAACAACGAATTCTGGGGTTTTGCCGGAAAGGATGTATGGCTAAAGTCAAATTGCCCGACGGCGCCGAGATGGAGGTCACCGAGGGCGTAAACGCCGAACAACTGGCTCAAAAAATAGGGCCGAGACTGGCCAAGGCGGCTGTCGCGGCCAAAATCAACGGGCAGGTAGTAGATTTATCAACGCCCATAAACAACGATGCGGAGGTTCAAATAATTACAGCCACGGACCCCCAGGGTCTTGACGTGATGCGGCATAGCTGCGCGCATATTATGGCTGAGGCAATTTGCGATATATGGCCGAGCGCAAAATTAGTCTATGGGCCCACTGTCGAGGACGGATTCTATTACGATATCGACCTTGACGAGCCGATTCGGCCTGACGATTTCGAGAGAATCGAAAAGAAAATGGCGGAGATTGTCAAGGCTGACCAGGCATTCGTGCGTAACCAGATGTCCCGTGCCGAAGCGCTCCAGAAATTAGCGAATGATAAATATAAAAGCGACAATATCAACCGCACCGACAGCGAAATTATAAGTTTCTATTCGCACGGCGACGGTTTCGAGGATTTATGTCGCGGGCCGCACATACCGAGTACCGGCAAGTGCGGCGCGTTCAAGGTAATGAACGTCGCAGGCGCATACTGGCACGGCGACCCGACCCAGAAAATGCTGCAAAGGGTTTACGGAACCTGCTGGGCGACGCAAAAGGAACTGGATAAGTATCTGAATCGGCTGGAAGAGGCCAAGAGAAGGGACCACCGGGTCTTAGGCAGGCAGCTCGATTTGTTCAGCTTTCACGAGGACGGGCCCGGCTTTGCGTTTATGCACGCC
>CAZFHM010000245.1:0-2723 GCA_964518825.1 uncultured Pirellulales bacterium | reverse complement strand
CGAACAGATATCCTCTACAACACTTTGCTCGTCGGGATTGCCGACCCAGCAGGCCCCATGCTCCATAGCCGCCCTGCGCCGCGCTTCGACTCGTTCCGTCACATATATTCGTTCGGCGCCCGCCGCCTTTGCCGCAATCATACAGCTAAGCCCTATCGGCCCTGCGCCAAAAATCGTCGCCCTGCTGCCGCTCTTTATTCCCGCCTGCCGGACTGCATAAACACCGATTGTGAACGGCTCACACAGCGCCGCCGTCTCCAAACTCATCCTGCCTGTAACATTAAACAGATTTCTTTGGGGCATCACTATGTATTCGCACAGACAGCCGGGCCCCTCGCCTGGCGTACCGAGAAAGCGCAGGTTGCGACAGGTATTTTCCCTGCCCATCCTGCACTGGTCGCACCGGCCGCAGCTCTGCGCGGGATTAACCACTACTTCATCGCCGATTTTAACTTTGGTAACAGTTTTTCCGACCTGCTCTACAACACCGCTGCACTCATGCCCGACCCGGTACGGATATTCAACTCTATTCGAGCCGATTTGTCCTTCTACGTAATAATGCACATCGCTGCCGCATACCCCGACGACTTTGACCCGTATCAGGACATCGCTGTCTCGCTCAATCTGCGGTTCGGGCAGTTCCGCAATCTCCATCCGTTTTATACCTGTCAGTTGTACCGCCTTCACCGCCCTGCCCTCTATACGTTGAACCTGAACAATATCACATCGCCGTCCTGCACAACGTAGTCTTTACCTTCCAGCCGCGCTTTGCCCGCCGCTTTAACCGCCTTTTCACTGCCTAACTCATTCAGGTCGGTAAATTTCATCGTCTCAGCCCGAATAAAGCCTCTCTGAAGGTCCGTGTGTATTTTCCCCGCAGCCTCTACTGCGGTTATACCTTTTCTTACCGGCCAGGCCCGTGCATCGGTAGGCCCGACGGTAAGAAAACTAATCAGCCCGAGCGCTTCGTAGCAGCTCCGCACGAATTTACTCACCGTCGATTCGCTGATTGACATTTCCTTCATAAATTCGGCCCGGCTTTCCTTATCGAGCTGTGAAAGTTCAAAGGCGAGCTTCGCACAGACCTGAACGGTCGGTGTATGCTCATCGACGGCGTCGCCAAGGTCGATTTTCTCCTGCAACTGATTTTCACCGACATTGACCGCTATAACCATAGGCTTGAGTGTCAGAAAGCCCAGGCTCTTTATCATCTCGCGTTCATCATCCGTCTCGATTGCGGCGCTGATGGGTTTTTCCTGCTCGATTGCAGCCTGGAGTTTATGATGAAGTGCAAGCTCAGCCTTATCGCGAGACTGTACCTTGCCCGGTTTTTTTAATTGCTTTTCGAGGTTCTCGATGCGCTTGGCCACCAGCTCCAAATCAGCCAGCAGCAGTTCCGTTCTTAGTTCGGCAAGTTCTGCAGCAGGGTCGGCTTTACGGCCCATCGACACATCTGCAAAGGCCCTGACAACCAGCACAAGCAGCTCGACCGTTCGTAGTTGTTGCAGATACCGTCTTGCCGCCGCCCTGCCGTGCTCATCCGCAAAATTAAAACCCGGTACATCCAGGCAATCTATGGTCGCGTGTGTAATCTTTTTGGATTTGTGGAGCCCCGCCAGCCAGTCAACTCTCTCGTCCGGAACAGAGACAATCGCCTCTTCAATCGCGGTTGTACCGGGATGAGGCAGAGCCTTGCCGCTTATCGCCGAGACCAGCGTGCTCTTGCCCGACTGCAATAGTCCGATTACCGCCGCCTGCATTTATACTCCTTATTAATAAGCACTGTTGCCGCGGCTGTCATAAGCGACAATCGCGGGAAAATCGACCACTTGAAGTTTGCGAATCGCCTCGGTCCCCAAATCCTCGTATGCTATTACCTCGGCTTCTGTAATTTTTTTGCTCAGCAGCGCCCCCGCTCCGCCGACAGCCGCCAGGTGAACCGCTCCATATTTAGCCAGGGCATCACAAACCGATTTATTTCTGTACCCCTTGCCAATCATTGCCTTGAGACCGTGTTCAATCAGAATCGGGCTAAACTTATCCATCCGCGACGCCGTCGTCGGCCCCGCTGCGCCTGTCACCCTGCCGGGCCGGGCCGGTGTGGGCCCGAGAAAATAGACGACCGCACCGGTCAGCTCGAACGGTAAACGCTCACCTTTTTTGATTGCCTCACACAGACGCTTATGCGCCATATCCCGCGCGCTGTAGATAACGCCCGAAAGCAATACTTCCTGTCCCGCTTTAAGCGCCCGTGCATCTTCTTCGTTCAAAGGCGTCTGTAATCTTACCGGCTCCGTTATACTCATTCTGAGGGTGTCCTTTAAAAGCCCATCGACCATAATATATTGCCGCGGCGGGCTGTTTGAAAGCATAAAAAAAGCCGTGGCCGGGACCACAGCCCTACAAAGCGAAATTCGAATATCTAAATCCGAAATCCTAAACAAATCCAAATGAACAAAATTCTAAACACGGAACACCGGGGTTTTACAAATTTTGGAATTTGTATTTTGAGATTGTTTAGTGTTTAGAGATTAGGATTTAGGATTTCTTCTATTATTACCTGCAGATACTTTTGCCTGTGTCCTGTGCGTTTCTTGCTGGCCTTTCGCCTGCGAAAGTGCATCGGGTACAGCTTAGGCCCTTTTACTATCGATTCGGCCGCCGTCGTACTGAACGAGGCGATGACCTTTGCCCCGTCAATGTAAGGCGTACCAATCTTAACC
>CAZFHM010000244.1:0-2735 GCA_964518825.1 uncultured Pirellulales bacterium | reverse complement strand
CACACAGGCCTTTTTCTCGATGGGGGCGTTTAAGATAGAAGGACAGGACGACCGTGAGCCGGATATGGAGCTGGCCCGCTATAACATCGATATGCTGGAAACTGTCGAAGAAAAAACCAAAGGCAACCTCTCCGAGCAGGAAGAAAGCGTGTTGAAAGAGACCTTAAACCAGGTCCGTATGGCCTATGTGAAACTGGCGGGATAAGACAGCCGTGGCGAATATACTCGATGAGATAATCGAATATAAAGAGGCGGAAGTAGCCGAACGTAAAAAGCACGTGAGCATCGAGCAGTTCGAAGAGCAAATCAGCACGATGCCGAGGTGCCGTAATTTTTATAAGGCTGTCACCAAACCCAACTCCCGCGGTATTAACGTCATCGCGGAAGTCAAAAAGGCGTCGCCTTCGGCAGGGGTTATTTGCGAAGACTTCGACGCCGTGGAAATCGCAAAGACATACGAATCGTGCGGGGCCGATGCGATTAGCTGTCTTACCGATGAGAAATACTTCCAGGGGAAGCTCGAATACATAAATCAAATCAAGGCTGCGGTTAACCTGCCGGTGCTGCGAAAGGACTTTATCATCGACCAGTGGCAGGTATACGAATCACGGGCGGCAGGGGCTGACGCAATTTTACTTATCGCCGAAGCGCTCAGGACCGCTGAGATATCCGACCTTCTGATTCTTGCTTCTGAGCTGACGCTTACCGTACTGCTGGAGGTGCACGACGCGGATAGTCTGCTCGAAGTGCGTTCTTTTATCGGCTTTCCGAAAGGCGGTTACAGTATACTGGGCATTAACAACCGTGACCTGACTACAATGAAAGTGGATATCAACACGACCAGCCGATTATCAGCACTGCTGGATAACACCGATGAGCTCGTGGCTGAGAGCGGGATAAAGACGCGGGCTGACGTTGAAAAACTTATCTTAGTCGGAGCACGGGCGTGCCTTATCGGCCAGAGCCTTTGCCAGAGCGGTGACATAAAACAAAAATTCCGGGAATTATTCGATTGATTAGTAAATAAGGGAACTGCTTATGTACGTTTTGTTACTGCTATTGATTGGTTTTGCCGCCGGGATTCTCAGCGGCCTGTTGGGATTAGGAGGAGGCATAATCATTGTGCCCGCGCTTTTCTTTATATTCGGCTTCTCCCAGCACAGCGCACAGGGTACGACCCTTGCGATGCTTATACCGCCTATAGGGCTGCTCGCCGCGTGGGCGTATTACTCCAAAGGATTTGTCGATATTAAAGTAGCGGCGATTATGTGCGTCGGCTTTTTCGTCGGCGGTCTGCTCGGAGCAAAATTCGCAACCGTATTGCCCGATACGATGCTTACAAGAATCTTCGGCGCGGCCCTGCTGCTGATATCGGTCAAAATGATTCTGGGAAAATGAACCGTACCTAACACTGTCTCGGGGCTCATCGCTTAGTCGTGTGTATCGCTATAATCCTCGAAGAACTCCACTACGCGCGGCATGAAGGATTCAAAATCGGGATATTTATCTCGCTGTGTTTCATACTCAGCCAAAACATCCGACAGCTCCTTCGTCCAGGGAAAACCCCTCGAAATCTGATACCGTGCAATCCTTTCGGCATACTGCGGTCCGTTGTTAGCGTATCCGTAGCGGACCTCACAGGCACGGACGAGCGATTCGTACATCATCGTCTGCCAGCTTCCGTAAGCCTGGCTTTTCATTTGCTCTTCATACTTTTTATAGAACTTTTTGCCGAAGTCTTCGAATTGGTCCATATATTTATCAACAACCGGGTTGCAATACGAATGGTTAAATTCGTGCACTATAGTAGTAACCACACCCGGGTTGAAACTCGCATTGCCCCAGCCGAACCAGTCAATCCGCCAGGCGCCGAGTATACAATATATATTCATCTCGTCGCCGATTTGCACACGTGAACCATAAGACGAGCCTCCGTTCAGGATTGAGACGACTAGATTAAACTGCCTGTCGTGTTGTGTGCCGAAAAAATCGTCAAACCATTGAAGTTTCGCCTGACTATCGACCAGGTACTGCAGTCTTTGCGTTGCAACGTCATATGTCGGTTTGTTCTTTTGCAGAAAGGCGTCGAAATTTGTGTCCCTGACAAAGTCGCGGCATTTGGCCAAAAACTCGCGGGCCTCATCAATTCGCCACCGCCCGTCCAGGCCCAACGGCCGAGGCTCGAATGGAACAAGCTCGGCACAGGTATTTACGTCCTTAATGTGGACAGCCATACCCATAACAGCATCATAACTTACCCATCTGTTTTTTCTTAGCTGCCTTGCCATTTTCACAGCAGGATGGTTTCCGTGTTCTTTGAAATGCTCGTCGAGGTTCGCCATAAACCGTTTTGATTTGCACTTGTTGTATTCCTCGTTACCGGCCAGGTGGAAAATAACGCTCATCAGTTCGATTCGCGGGTCAACAACAGCTTTGACTTCGACCGTCCCGGCAAATACCTGTGCGCAGATTAACAGCAGAAGTGCAATAACACAGGCTGAGATGGCTTTATAATGCATAGGCATATCAGCCCTCGTTCAATTCGAACACCTGTTCTATTGTCACGCCGAAAGTCTTTGCTATTTTAAGGGCAAGCGGCAGCGAAGGCGAGTATTTTCCCTGCTCGATTGCGATAATCGTCTGGCGAGTGACGCCGACCTTATCGGCGAGGTCCTGCTGAGTCATTTGGCCGTGCTCGAATCGCAATCGACGAACACAGTTGCTAAGTTCATTTT
>CAZFHM010000243.1:0-2738 GCA_964518825.1 uncultured Pirellulales bacterium | reverse complement strand
CGGGTAACCAGAAAGACACTTCGCACGTTGGTTGCGTAGACATCGTCTTGATATTCGACGGTTGCGTGCTCGAAGGACTGTCGGTCAATCAGGGTCCCGGCGTTATTTACCAGAACATCAATGCCGCCTGCCGCTTTTGCGAAGGCATCGACCATTTCGCCTGTCTGTTTTTCGTCGCGGACGTCGGCGCGGACGAGACAGCCGTCGCTGTGTTTTTTTACTTGTTGCAGGGTCTTTTCAGCACCGTCTTTTGTTCGGAAATAGTGGACTCCGACGAAGCTGCCCTGCTTTGCGAACATAATGGCTGTAGCCTGGCCGATGCCGCTACTGGAACCGGTGACTAAAACTTTTTTATTTTTAAGGTCTTCGTAAATCATCATATTTCGTTCTGCTAATTAACCACGAATTAACACGAATAAACACAAATATAATTAATCCTGATTACACAAATTTAAGCAAAACCCCACGTGAAACGTGGGGCTAAATATAAAATAATCCGATTAAGATTCTTTTTCAGTATTCGGTTGTTCTTTTAATTTTTTGTACTCGGTTTTGGCCCGGTCGATTGGTTCGGCGCTATTGAATCTGAAGATGAGTTTGCGATATAAATCCACTGCCGTTTCAGGGTTGTCTGCCTGAATTTTGCGTATTTGCCCAATGCGGCTGTTGATTTTTGTATCTATAGCCTTAATTACTTCAGCGGCGATGCCGGCATTTCCCGATTTGTCTTTTCTCATCTCCATACGCAGCGTTTTATAGGCACGTGGGAACCCGCTGCAGCCGCTCAACTGGAATCGCAAATCCTCGTACGGCCCCAGGTCGACGTCGTTTAGAAAGGCCGGCGGCGCTGCTTTTACAATTTTTTCAAGGGCGTTATCGAATGCCTGTGAAGCAGGAATACCCTGCCAGAGGACTTTGCCGTCGGCTCCGACGATATAGGCCATCGGGATCCAAGTGACCCCCAGTTTATCGCTTATTCCGCTGTCCATAGCGACGAAGAGGTTGTCGAAGTTATTTTTGTCTATGAAGGCTTTGGGCTGTCTTGCGTTCTGGTCTTCTGAAAGTGTTATAAAAAACACTTCGTTCGGCCTGTATTTTTTGGCCAGTTCATTCAGATGCGGCATTGACACGATACAGGGCGGGCACCAGGTGGCCCAGAACTCAAGAACATAAATTCTATCCTCTAAATCATACGGCCTTAGCTGTTCTTCGGAGAGCCAGCTTTTAATGCCGAGCTGCGGCATATCCCGGCCGATAAGATTCGTCGGCCCGGCGGATAAACAGTTAAAGTCGAATGCGGCAAAAACTATACAAGCTATTATTAAGATATTCTTTTTCATTGTTCAGCACCTAAACCCCCGGTGAAACCGGGGGCTAAATATTTAGCCCCACGTTTCACGTGGGGTTATGATTTTGAACATATTTTATTTTCCGTTCAAGAGCCGCCGGGTCAAAACAGAATTTTTTATTGTAACCTTTCGTCCAGACTTTGCCGTCGATGCCATAGGCCTTTATTGCCAGACGACCTGCTTTTTTATAATACGCAACAATATCGGCAACCGGTTTTGGAATGTACTGGGCTACAAGGTGAACGTGATTCGAACAGACCGCAAGTGCAAGCACTCGCTGGCCGATAACTCCGGCCTCTTTGATAATCGCTGCACGAACCGTGTTTTTCTGTTTCGGTGAAAGTCGAACGGTATCGTTTGCCTGGGACTCTTTGTTTGTTTTCATCAATTTCTCGTTTTTGTGCAGAATCCTGCCGTTTTTGACATAACCTCTTTTGTCGCCCTGCAACCAAGTGCCGTAAGTCGTCCAGGTCAACATATATCCCAACGTTTTTCGCATAAACATACTTAGTCCTATGTTCTACGCGGGGCTTTGATTCTCAGTTTGTATTTGCTCTAATTGGTCGCCGAAACGGTCGAGTTTTTTGCGGCCGTCGTCAAATCTATTGTGCGCGTCCCTAATGTGTTTGCCAATGACATCATAATCTTCAAGAAAGCCTGCGAAAGAGGCGTTGAGCTTCGAGAGGTTTTGTCGGATTTCGGAGGCCTGTTTTTCGATTTGCAGGCCGTGCAGGCCCATTACCACCGTCATCAGGTAAGCATAAAGCAGATTCGGCGAAACGGGTATAACGAGATTGTCCAGCGAATAGTTCAGCTGGTCTCTGGCATCATCGGGATCTTTGACGATTGTCTCGTAGTAAACGTTCTCGGCGGGGATGAACATCAGCGCGAAATCGAGGGTCCCTTCGGCGGGCCTTATATAATTAGATGCGATTTTGTCAATGTGGGTTGCGACATCCCTGTGAAACTGCTTTCTCAGTCCGGCCCTTTCTTCGTCAGTTTCGGCTTTGAGCAATGCCTCGAAGGCCGGTAACGGGAACTTCGCGTCGACCGGTACGGAATAGCCGGCTAATTTGATAAGGGCATCGACCTTTTGGCCGTCTTTGAAGGAGTACTGAAGCTCGTAGCTGTCGGCGGGCAGGACGTTTTCAAGAAGATTGTTGAGTGACCATTCGCCGATTTGTCCGCGAAGCTTGGGACTTGCGAGGATGTCCTGGAGGCGTTTGACGTCGGTGCCGAGCTGTAGCATCTGCTTGTTGGTGCCCTGTAGCTCGCCGATCTGGGAATTCAACTGGCCGAGAACCTTCTGGCTGGTCTCAATATTGCGGGCAATACTCTGCTGACTGGTGTGCAGTGTCTGGTTCAGGGTCTGCTTGGTGTTGTCCTGGG
>CAZFHM010000242.1:0-2749 GCA_964518825.1 uncultured Pirellulales bacterium | reverse complement strand
CTAATTATTTGGATACTTGAGTATGGAGAGGCAATACTCGATACAGATATGTACCTAAAAACTCAACGGGCGGCTGTCACAGCCGCCCGTTTTAATCTATATGGCACTCAACGTCCGATAAAAGTCCCCTGCTACCACGAAATTCAAAATACAGGTTTTTCAAGTTGATACGTCCTATTAGCTATTTATAAAACCAACAATTTGTCATTGTTCATAGAAAGGCTTATCTTTAGATGTGTTTCCAACGAACTCAAGTAAATATAAAGCAGCGTGGAATTGTTTATGTTGTACAGAAGCAAGCTAAGTAATAAATGAGTAATCGAAGAAATCCTGTAAAGTAAAGCCGAAGAGCCATACCCGCATAGAGAAGAAATGTTTCACGTGGAACAGGCTCGATTTCTGTCTAATGCCCGGACTGTGGGATGGCTGAGGCAGAGGCTCAAGTGGCCTACAATTCTGAACAATTCGCCCGGCGGCAAAGACTGGCTGTGATGTTGTACGGTCAGGTAAAAGGTTCCACGTGGAACATTGGAACGCCCTGCCGGTAGTAGTTTTTCGGCGGATTTTGCGGTCAGACAGCCTGGCTTATCCGAAAGGCGGCTTGATTCCAGAGGGCCGAAAAATTGCGAATATAAAGCGGCTGCGGGCACGAGGCAGGTCAATTGGGGCGGGATTGGTGTTTCACGTGGAACATTTTTAATGAAAACACACGTTTTCTGCTGGTAATGTTGCAGAAAATTCGTTAAAACTTCCGAAAAACTGGATGGAGCGTATCAAAACAAGAGCGCGAACAAGGATGTAACCCGTCAGGCATAGGAGGCCTTATGAACACAAAGAAGCGCGAAAAACCAAAACATCTGGGCAGGGGGCTACAATCACTTTTAGGTCCGATAACTGAGCAGGCACAAATGGCAGAATTAAGCGCGGCAATGGCAGGGGGCGGTGGCGGTAACTTCCCGTCAGATAAAGAGTTACATAATTCGCTACGAGAGGTGCCCATTAGTTCGGTACTGCCGAATCCGTATCAGCCACGGACAAGCTGGAATGAGAAGGATATGACGGAATTGGCTGATTCTATCCGGGCTAATGGTGTTATACAGCCTATTGTGGTCCGTCCTTCGGGCAGCGGGTATGAGCTGATAGCAGGCGAAAGGCGGATTCGTGCTGCGAAGGAGGCAGGGCTGGAAACTATTCCGGCGCTGGTACGCCAGGCAACGGACGAACAGCTCCTGGAGCTTGCGCTGGTCGAGAATATTCATCGCAGTGACCTTAACCCCATCGAACGGGCAAAAGCGTATCAAAAATATCTTCATGTATTCTCCCTGACGCAGGTTGAGGCTGCCGAACGGCTCGGCGAGAACCGCTCTGTAATTGCTAACTATATACGGCTGATAGACTTACCGGATGAAATCAAGAAGATGCTCGTGGCGGGGGATTTGTCGATGGGCCATGCGCGGGCTATACTCGCGCTGCCGACGGACGACCTGAGGCGTAAATTAGCCAACAGGGCGATGGCGGGCAGATTGAGTGTGCGCGAGGTCGAACGCTTAGTTCGGCTGTATCTGCAGGGCGGCGTTGACAGCGGTAAAAAAGTAAAGCATAAACCGCCGCATATAGCGGAGCTGGAAACCCGGCTGAGCAGGCATCTCGGGACCAGGGTAGCGATAGTAACGAAGAAAAACGGTCATCGCGGCAAAATCGTGATTGAGTTCGCCTCGCTCGATGAGTTTGACAGAATCAGTGAGCAGCTTGGTGTGCAGGCGCTCGAAGAGGTTTAGGTGTCGGGCGTTATCCGGTCGGCTTTGAAGTGTAATTCGGGCTTATCAGTGCTATAATAGGCGAATGCGAATCTGAAAAACGTTAGTGAATATCTGTCATAATTTGGAGGCTGTACCGTGGGAAAGATAAGGTTTTTAGCTATTTGGGGTTTGATATTATCGGCCTGTGTGTTGTTGGCTGTGGCGGCGGAAACGGCCGAAGAGGACGAGTCAACAACAGAAGATGCGGTGATGCATGCTGAAGAGACAGAGCAAGTCGAAGTTGAGGCGGCAGAGCCGAATTCGCCCGAGGAAATGTTGAAGAAGGCATGGGTTGATGCTGACCGGGCTGGTGACAGCGAGGCCAAGGGCTGGCTGGAACTGGAGATGGATAAGAGGATTGAGTTCGCAAGGGCGGCACAGAAAACGACCGAAGCGCAATTGCAGATAGTGAAGATGATAGCCGAGTCGGAAGGTGCGACGCAGACTGTCGCTGCGATTGATAAAATACTCGAGGCCAGAGTCGCCAAGGTGGATGAGGTCCTTGATGAGGCCAGAGAGGCGAGAAGGCAGGAGCGTATTAAGGAATTGGAAGAAAGGCGCAAGGCCAGGGAAGAGATGCGCAAGAACCGGCGAGACAGGTCAACCACGCAGTAACAACGACGCCGTATATAACTCGTGTTCACCGCGGAACTCATTGAGGGCGCAGTGTTTTTTAACACCGGGGCGTGAAGATATATATCCGCTTAGTAATATTGGCAGGGGGTTTTATTCGAGCTTGAGGTCTTCGTCGGCGTAGCAGGCGAGGATTTGGCCGAAGTAAACGCGGTGGTAGTCATCCGAGGGGTAAAATTGCTTTTTAATATCATCAGGCACGGCGCCTGCGACCATATCGGTTTTGTGTAATACTCTGCACTGGTAATTGATGGGGCACTGTTCTATCACGGGCACGGAAGTTTCTTGTGCCGGGACGGGCGTTAGCTGGGCCTGTG
>CAZFHM010000241.1:0-2779 GCA_964518825.1 uncultured Pirellulales bacterium | reverse complement strand
GCCTCAACCACCTGCACCATCGAGTAGTTTTTCTCGAACCAGTGTACAATTGGCAAATGCCACTTGATAAAATCACTCATCCTCGAAGTCATAAAGACCCGTTCCGTCTGCCGCGACCTGAAGCGCGCATACATCGCAAACATCTGCACAATTACCAGAACAAAAAATCCCGTCACAAATATTACCCCTCCACTTCCATAGACAATGAAGTTGGTAGCGCCCAGCAGCGCGCGTGTAGAAGCAGGCAGCATCTCATGCCCTATCATTTCCTGAAGGACATCGAGAAACCTCGGAACGACAAATTTTGTCAACATTAACACTATGAAGAAAACAACGGTCAGCAGCACCGCCGGATAACTCGGATGAATGGGCTGTATTCTTTTGCCTTCTTCCGTCCTGGCAACGATATCAGCTTCGACTGCCTGCAACGCACCGGGCAATTGCCCGATACGCTCGCCTGATGCAATCAGCGACAACGCACCTGCCGGGCACTTCGGGTAACCCCTTTTCAGGGCCTCACTTAGCGAATAGCCTTGGACCAGCCATTTTGCTATTCTACGCAGGATAAAAGCCCTTTTACCCGACTGTCCCCAGGCAGCGCATTCCAAAGCCATCGGCAAAGGCAGGTTCTGCCTCACACTCGAGCCGATAGTCGATAAAACATACGCAGCTAATGCATTCTTAGAAGTTAAAGCACAGCCCAAAATCGCTGATGCACTGACGATAATAATAACAAACATGTAAAAACCAAAAACACCAAATGCCCCGCATGCTACAATCAATACGGCCGCTGATAACAAACTGAACAGCATAAATCGCGCGCACGAGCGGGACCACCCTCTCGAATCCGGCCCGGGTTCGGACATTGAAACAGTAAAAAGCGCTGCGAGAAAAATTAAAGGCGATATAACAGCCGCCACCACTGAATCCATGTTAATTGAATAAACAAAAAGCCCCAGGCTCACCAGCGGCGCAGCTATCATGGTAACGGCCGGTCTTTTGAATCCGAGGATGCCAAAACCAATGAAACAGATTATTATTAACAATATCAGCATCGCTTATCCGGCGGCGCCCAGACCTTGCACAACCTGTATCATCGGCAGAAAAATCGCAAGAATCGCCAGCGCTATAAAGCTGCCGACCACAATCAGCATCACCGGAAGCAGGACCGCCTGCAGGCGCCCCTGACCACAGCGTGTCTGCTCCGAGTACATCTGTCCCAGGCTGTACAGATTATCCTGCAGCTCATTGCGCTGAGTTCCCAGCTGCATCGAATACAAAAACAATCTCGGTATACTGACGCAAACCTGCCCCGCCTCCATGATGTTCGCCCCGCTTTCCACTCCCGCCGCGAGAAGCTCACCTTCGCGTAAAAGTTTTTCACTGCCCGAAGCCTGTGAGCCCAACCGCAGCACAGTCGGCATCTCCGCGCCAGCCGCTACTAATATCGCCATCGACTCAGCCATCTTGCTCAGGATACTGCTGCGGTACAGCGTGCCGAAAACGGGTATCTTCATAAACACCCATTCTCTGAATCTTCGCCCGCCGGAAAAAGTCGACAGCAATAATAAAGCTACTATTAAGCCGGATATTATCGCACCGATACTAATCCAGAAAGGCACCACGTGCTGAGCCATACTAAAAAAAGTGGCGCTCAGCGGATTCAGTTCACCGCTTACCATTTCTCTCAGGATAGGCCCAAATTGCGGTATTATGATAATAAACACCGCCGTGAGGATTACTGAACCTATCGCCAGAACAACTGCCGGATAGGCCATAGCTTCGAAAACTATTCGGCGGGTCTGGCCCGATACTTCGAGGTTGCGGTTGAGGCTGGTGAGCATCTCGCTGAGTCGGCCGGTCTCGATACCGGCCTTGAGGATTCGCCCATAAAGAGGCGGAAACGCTTTCTGACGCCGCTCGAACGCATCGACAATATCTACACCAGCCTCAAGGTCATCCGCAATTTCCCCGACCAGTTTCCGCATCCGTTTCGAAACAATATCCTTCGACAGCTCCCGCAGTGCACGTTCCAGCGGGATACCTGTCTTGCTTATCGAAGCGAGTTGCTGATTGAACAGCACGAATTCCGTTCGGCCGATCGAAGTTTTCGGTTTACTCTCGCGGGACGGTTCAATCGAGTTGACATTTAGCTGCATGTCCCGCAAAAGCTGTTCAGCCTCCTGGCGTGAGCCCGCCTCGATAGAACCCTTCATAAGCCGGTCCGTCGAGGTCAGGGCCGTGTATTCAAAAGTCGCCATATAACCATTCCCCAATTCGTGTGCTTATTCTTTTCTTTCAGTAACAGGGCAGACCTTGTCCAGCTCTTCTCGCGTTGTTATGCCCTGCTCTACCAGGGCCAGACTGTCATCGAGCATCGACCTGCTCGTCTGTTTAATCATTTCATCGAGCTGCTCAATGTCCGCCTTGGCAAGAATCGCCTTTCGAAGTTGGCTCGTCATCTCGGCAATTTCCGCGACAAGGGCTCGTCCCCTGAAACCCGTATTGAAGCATTCATCGCAGCCTGCGGGTTTGAAACCACCGGCGGCGTCTTTAGTCCTACATTTGGCGCATAGTTTACGAACCAGCCTTTGATTAAGAATAGCGCCTACGCTCGATGTCACCTGGTAAGGCTCGATACCCATCTCGAGCAGCCGCAGAAATCCCGCCGACGGCGTGCCGCTATGCATAGTGCTCATAAGAAAATGACCGGTCAGACCCGCTTCGATTGCAATCCTCGCCGTCTGGGCATCACGAATTTCGCCTATCATCAGCACCT
>CAZFHM010000240.1:0-2845 GCA_964518825.1 uncultured Pirellulales bacterium | reverse complement strand
GTTGCAACAAAACTTCAATGGTTGGAGGCTCGCAGTCGAAATCAAGATGTTCTTTTTGAACGGCGAGAACCCCAAAAATATCCGTCCACTGCCTTTCAGATTCACAGCCGCTTTGTCTATACCATTGGAGTTTTAGCAGGATAATATCTTCAGGCGACACAAGGGAGAAAAGCTTATTGACAGATTCATCAATTTTATTTTTTTTACTTCGGGTCAGAAGCAATTTTTCAAATTCACTGTTTGCAGTAAAAATATCTATCTTAAAAGCTGTCTCAAAATGAATCACATTAAAACTGCCACGGGAATTTATAGCCTGATACATAGCTTCTTTACTGATATAAAAGCTGTCTTTCAGTTTTTCATAAAACTGCTCTGCGACAGACAAAAAAGGCTGAACAGCTATATCCGCATCCTGCGTAAAACGCGGCGTTCCGTATATTGAACTTGCGATTGAACCACCGATTGCGTATCCTATCTTCAGTTCATCAAGGATATCTGTTAGTATTCTTATTATCTCACTTTGCTGAACATCGCTCACCGGACTTGTCCTTATAGACCTTATTATATAATTCTTCACCGAGATGCTCTTTTGCCCAGATTTGTTTTATTTCTTTTTCATTTGCGTCAGGAAATCGCATTCGAATCCCCGCCATCGCAAGAGATTGTCCGAAACGATACGCATCACAGATAATCCTGAATTTTTTTGAAGGGGTCATTTTACGATACAAGTCGTATTGAATTTTAAGAACCTCCTTTGGCGTGTCGAGCTTCATTTTAGAATTTGGCATTTCATTATCAAAAAGTGTAAATCTGTGTCTAACAGCCGATGGTGGGATTCGGACCCACAACCCCGGCTTTACGAAAGCCGTGCTCTACCGTTGAGCTACATCGGCAACGGGCGATTATGTTACATCGAATGCGGGAATTTGTAAAGCACAGAAGCAAAGGCGCTTATTCTGCGAGCCGAAGGCGCCGGCGGCGATTAAAATAAATCCGTCGCCAAGACCTGTGAGTCCGGCGACGGATTCGGAGGGGAGAAAAATTCATCGTTGTAAACAGTATTTTATCCACTCTGCCGGATACTGTCAAGCTCCAATAATAGTTTATCCGCCACGCCCCTCAGCCAAAAGCAAGGTGTTGGCATTTCAGGGCTTATGGTAATAGAAAGGTGAATTGGTGATTTGAGACAGCAACCGGAGTTTTTCACAGCGGCTGTTTCTTTTTCGAGGCTTGCTCTTTTCTCCAGCAGTAGAGGACAGGGACGACGAGCATAGTCAGAACCTCGATGGTCATTCCGCCAAAGACGGGGATGGCCATGGGGACCATGATGTCAGAACCCCTGCCGGTGCTGGTCAGGACGGGAATCAGCGCAAGTATGGTCGTAGCAGTGGTCATCAGGCAGGGTCGGACCCGCCGGGTTCCGGCGGCGATGACGGCTTTTCGGATTTCAGGTTTGCCGGAGGGGCTTGCCTTTGCGAAAGACTGTTCGAGGTAAGTGCACATCACGACACCATCGTCACTGGCGATACCAAACAGGGCAAGAAAGCCGACCCAGACAGCAACGCTGAGATTAATCGGGTGCATCTGGAAAAGCTCGCGCAAATTGACGCCGAAGAAGCTCAGGTTAAAGAACCACGGCTGGGCGTAGCACCATATCATCAGAAAGCCGCCTGCCCAGGCGACTATGATGCCGGAGAAGACCAGCAGGCTGGTTATCACAGAGCGGAACTGGAAGTACAGTATCATAAAGATAACGAACAAAGCAGCGGGGACAACTACAGCCAGTCTTCTTTGTGCCCGGACCTGGTTTTCGTAATTTCCGGCGAATTCGTAGCTTACTCCTGCGGGAATTACAAGCTCGCCTTTGTCAATCTTGTCTTTGAGAAAGGCCTGGCAATTTTCTACGACATCGACTTCGGCGAATCCCTGTTTTTTATCGAGAAGAACATAAGCTACGAGGAATGTATCTTCACTTTTTATGGACTGTGGTCCGCGAACGTATTTTACCTTAGCGAGCTGAATGAGAGGTATCTGCGCGCCGCCGACCGCGGGGACGAGGACTTTTTCGAGGGTTTCAATCGTGTCGCGCAGCTCACGCATATAACGAACTCGGATAGGATAACGTTCCCGCCCTTCTACTGTGGTAGTGATTCGTTTGCCGCCTACGGCCACCTCTATAACGTCCTGGATTTTTTGGACGCTGATTCCGTAACGGGCGATTGCGTTGCGGTCGATGTCGATTTCAAGATAAGGCTTGCCGACGATTCGGTCGGCGATGACAGCGGACGGCTCTATACCGGTGACCTGTTTGAGCAAGTGCTCGAATTCGAGGGCAACGGCTTCGATGGTTTCAAGGTCTGGACCTTTAATCTTGACACCCATAGGCGCTCGCATACCGCTCTGGAGCATGACAAGCCGGGCTGCAATAGGCTGGAGTTTCGGCGCACTTGTGCTGCCGGGGATTTGGCCTGCCTTTACGATTTCGTCCCAGATGTCGTCTGGACTTTTGATGTGGCCGCGCCACTGGCGGTATGGTTCGCCGTTTTTGTCGGGTATGAGATTGCCGAATTTATCACGGGCAAAATTGTCAGTCTTGTAGTCGTATTTGAAGCGTAGTGGTCGGCCGTCCTTGTCGGTGATGTATTCGGATTTGTAGTTGATGACGGTCTCAACCATGCTTATCGGCGCCGGGTCGAGTGGGCTTTCCACCCTGCCGATTTTGCCGACGACCGATTCAATTTCAGGAATTGATTGAAAAGCCATATCCTGCTTTTCCAGGGCGTCGAGAGATTCTCCGATGGAAGCGTGAGGCATGGTGGTCGGCATATACAAGTATGAGCCTTCG
>CAZFHM010000239.1:0-2855 GCA_964518825.1 uncultured Pirellulales bacterium | reverse complement strand
AACCCAGTACAAAACCAGTATAGGTGTAATCGACCGGCATGCCTGCCAAGGCATTGTACGCAGTGGTGACATCACTCTGAGCTTGCTGCGCGACCGCATCACCTGCGTGTATCGTGTAGGGTGCGTTCACGATCCCCGGAGGAAAGCCGGTGACCGCATTAGCACCTCCGGATGACCAGACACCCACATTTCCGGTGATGGTGGTCGAGTTGGTATTGGTCACCGTCGAGCCACCCAGGACCGCGAAGTCCTGCGCCGTACTCAGCACAGGCCCGGCCAATCCTGTCGATGAGCCATAAAGAAGCACGGCGAATGCTACAAGAATCAAATACTTGTTTTTCATTGTATCTTTCTCCTAAATTAAAGAGAGCAATACAACAACTCCTTCTCACAACGTTTTTCTTCTTCTCAGCCAACCGACAAGAGCCACTCCAATGCCGCCGAGCAGAATAGCACCAGGAGCGGGAATGACGCCGACGGCGAGGTTGTCTAATTCGAACGCATACGGCGCACTGGTGCCGGGATACCCGGGTTGGCCAAAGCTTGTAATTCTAATCGCATCGAAGGCTGATGTACTAAAGAAATTCACATATTGATTGGTATTGGGAATTGCTTGGCCGCCAGCGGGACCGCTGCCAATCCATACCTGGTCTCCTGTAATCGTCTCAACTACAATTCCACCCGATAGGAACTCAATCTGGTTGTATGCATCCATCGATCCCCAGTGGAGACCCAGATAATTGTAGCTGCCCCCACCAAAATCCACAGTTACATAGGGAGCAGACGCCTCGTCATTGGGTACTGCCAAATAGGGAGTGTCGTCTTTGACACCATCCAGGACGCTCCACGGAGCTGAGGCTTTTCCAGACACGTCGTTGGTATAGATAACGGCATTGCCAGTGTAAGTCCATCCAGGTCTCGGGCTGGGGCCGAATGTGTCAACGATAACCCCGGGATAGGGAGACGTAAGTGAGGTGCCATCGCCGTCTGCATAATTATAGTTCCAAGTCAAATTTGCCATCGCCGGACTGGCTAAGGCAGACGTAAGTGCCACACCCGCTAAAATCATTATTAACTTTTTCATAATTCTTAAATCCTTACTATTTTGTTTCCGTTTTATTAAAAACTTAATTCTTAACACAAAAAAAGACACTAAAAGATAGAGTGTTTCGCGATTACACTCCAACAGTGTGAAAGTTCATCGAGGCCGATCGCGGAGGACCGCGGGATAAAGAATTAAATATAAATGCCGGGGAAAATGAAATATGCTGCCTGGCGTTAAAATCCAGGCATTTAAACAACGAATTGAATATCCTCTGCCGCTCGCAAAGGGCGGCAAGGAGCGTGGTGTGCTTTTGAACAACAACGCCGGTTTGGTTTGACAGCGGCATTTGGCGGCTATCGAAAGCAGGAGAATATGGTAATTGATTTAATAATGAGTGAAGATTATTGTCCGGTATACCGCCCAGGTGGTGTAACAGGCCGATATACTCTGTGCCCTCAAGGTCACTGCGAAGACGTGAAGAGTCATCAAACAGGCAGATATATTTAGACTCTTTCGCAGAATGCTCTCTGTTACTGTGGGCGAGGCGTTGCGCCAGTCGCGGCAGATTCGCAAGGCCTGTCTGTCCGACCCAGAACACGGCGGCAAGAGCTGCCATCCAGAATCTTCGGTCTTTAACAAGCGAGACACATGCAAAGCCGGACAAGACCATAAAGACGGCGGCGGGTACTGCAGGCAATGATTTTACAGGATTACCGGTTGTAAGCTCAGCCAGACTTTTTATTGATGCGGGTGGATTGAGAAGTTGCGAGCCAAGCTCACCCAGCGGATTATTTACAGAGCCAAGATTGTCACCGATTGGATAAACCAGCTCGGCAGAATTGTCGAGAGTCGATGGGCCTGAGCTTAGAGCTTCCTTCTGGCCGCCTATTGTCGGCGCACAATAAGCAGCCGATGCTGCGATACACAAGCAAACTGTAACCAGAACAAAATTGTTAGTTCGCAATGACATTCCTGCTCTCCGCAGCAGAGTAAAAACCTCGTCTCCAACACTCATCGCAGTTCGCACCAGCGCACAAATGCCGCGTGAATACATCCTAAAAAGGTATATCCCTCACATCAGGGACTGCTTATGGTAGGTTCCTTCCTAACCGACGAATGCACAATGATATAGCCTTAGTCCTATAAGGTCAATATGAAAATCAATAAAATGGCAAAAAAATTAAAAAAAACGGGTTATTTTTCCGGACTTAACCGGTTAGGGGGCAAAGAAAGGTGAGTTTGTTGAAATGCCGGCGATTTGAGTGAAATTAGTGAGAAATCCCCCTCTCGCCGAAGGGGTATGGTGGTTCAGTTGCGGCTTTTGGGGGTATCAACAGAACTGTGCTCTTGCGGGTGCGGGGCAGCTGCTTTAATCCCAACGGTCGGGGCCGGGTTATGTGGCTGAGATGCCAGATGGGCCGCCGCGGCGATGAACTTAAGGAGCATCATAAGCTTGCTCTTGACTCTGACTTTTCGGTATACATTGCGCAAATGGGTCTTAACGGTCCCGCTGCTTATTACCAAATCCATTGCTATCTGGTCGTTGCTCAGGCCCTGGCAGACAAGCTTTGCAATCTCAAGCTCCCTTGGGCTCATCAGGTACCGTCTTTGAATGTATGACCAGTGCTTATCATGGAGTACGAATATCGGGCGTAGCCGGTGCTCCGGGTTGTTCTGGGCGGCGTATTCTTTATTTCCTTGTTCCTGTGTCATAACTGTGCCCCTTCAGAAATTTCTTTGAGCAGACTTGTCGTCTCGGCATATTCTGATGCGGATAATCCCCCCAATTGAGTATATAACTCCAAGGCTT
>CAZFHM010000238.1:0-2869 GCA_964518825.1 uncultured Pirellulales bacterium | reverse complement strand
GCATTGCATTATTACCATATACGGAAAACGTCCAGGGAGCATCGCTTGTTTACAAAATGAAACTGGATGAAACCGTGGAATCGATAAAGGAGCATGTCATTTTCGACAGCACATTACCATTCAAGAAGGGAGGTCAAAGTGTTGCTGCACGCTTTGACAACGGCGAGGAAAAGTCCTGGTGCATTAACGACCAGCTTACATGGGCGAACAACTACACTAAGATGTATCCCACAGCAGCAGCTCGCATTATTGAAGCAAAAAAAACGTTCGATCTTCAAGTGAGCCAGAATGGAGAGCATACACTTACATTGCGTCCTTTAGACCCAGGCGTGGTTTTTCAAAAAATCATCGTTGATTGTGGAGGTTATGAAGAAACTTACCTAAAAATGCAGGAAAGTCCGTATAAAAGACAATGAACTTTCGTCGAATATAATTATGATGATAGCAAAAAATGATTAAAAATAATGAGGAGAAAAAATGAAAGATGTATTTATGAGTAAATTTAATCTCCCTTATTTCTTTAACTCCGTTCTGCAGAGTACTTTCGCTTCCATGATGTGCCTGGTCCTGCTTGCCGGCACCCCGGCGCTTACGCAAGCCGCGATGACCGAGACTGACAGTGTCCCTCGGCAGCGCATTTCCATCAATGAAGACTGGAGCTTCTATAAGTATGATTCTATAGCTCAAGCGGACAAACTGATCTACGATGTGCGCCTGGAGGTAAAAGACGATCAAGATGACAGAGCGGCTGATGCCAAACCCACGGAGGCGTTGGAAGTGGAAACGACTCAGGAAGTGCTCAAGCCCTGGGTCCTGCCGACCTGCAACGACTTCATCAAAGACCCAGTCAAGCGCCATGTCCGTCCCGAAGGCAATCCCGGCAGCGATTTCCCGTTCGTTCAGAGCGATTTCGACGACAGTTCGTGGGAGAGCGTGAACCTGCCGCACGACTGGGCGATCAAAGGGCCTTTCCAGAAAGGCTGGGGCGCTGAAGTCGGCGGGAGCATGGGACGCCTGCCCAGTCCCGGTGTGGCGTGGTATCGGAAGAAGCTGGACATACCGGCTGCCGACGCGGGCAAATCCATCTTTCTCGATGTGGACGGTGCGATGTCCTACGCCATAGTCTGGTTGAACGGCAAGTTGGTTGGCGGCTGGCCCTATGGCTATGCCTCGTGGCGCATTGATCTCACTCCCTACATCGTGCCGGGCTGTGAGAATCAACTGGCGATCCGTCTGGACAATCCGCCCAGTTTGTCGCGCTGGTATCCCGGCGGCGGCATCTACCGCAATGTCTGGCTGACCAAGACCAATCCCGTTCATGTCGGCCAGTGGGGGACTTTTGTGACGACGCGAGATGTTTCCGAGGCCTCCGCCACAATCGACCTGGAAGTTACTATCGACAACGACTCCAGGAACAACGCCGCTGTCGAAACGGTCACGCAGATCTTCGTTCTGGATGCAGACGGCAACAAAACCGGCGGCGCCGTCACCAGTTTCGAGCCCCTGAAGACGCAGGTTGCGGCGGGCGAGAACGCCAAGGTCGAAGGCTCCGTCACCCTCGAAAATCCCCGCCTGTGGGGTCCGCCTCCAACGCAGCATCCGAATCGCTATGTGGCTGTGACGACGGTTTCGCAAAACGGAAAGGTGCTGGACTGCTACGAAACGCGCTTCGGCATCCGCTCGCTGCGTTTCGACCCAGACACTGGTATCTACGTCAATGGTGAGCATATCAAGATCAAAGGTGCCAACCAGCATCACGACCTCGGCGCCCTGGGCGCGGCATTCAATATCCGCGCTGCTGAGCGTCAGCTCGAGATACTCCAAGAAATGGGCTGCAACGCTATCCGCACGGCCCATAATCCGCCTGCTCCAGAGTTGCTGGAACTGACGGACCGGATGGGCTTTTTGGTTATGGACGAGATATTCGATGTCTGGGAACGAAAGAAGACACCACTCGATTTCCATCTGGTCTTCCCGGACTGGCATGAGCAGGACACACGCGCATTTGTCCGCCGAGACCGGAACCACCCGTCGGTGATTATGTGGAGCTTTGGCAACGAAGTCGGCGAGCAATATACCGACAAAAAAGGCGCGGCGGTGGCGAAGCGATTGGGCGACATTGTTAAGCAGGAGGATACCACCCGTCCGACGACTACCGCGGTGAACTGGTCCAAGCCGGAGATGCCCCTGCCCAAAGTCCCGGACGTCATCAGCCTGAATTATCAGGGTGAAGGGATTCGCAATGCTCCGGCTTATTCCGTGCTCAAAGGGATAAGCACACCTCCGGTATACCCCGCCTTCCACAAAGAACTTCCCGACAAGGTCATCCTCAGCAGTGAGAATGCCGCCGCTCTGAGCAGTCGCGGGACATATCTTTTGCCGGTCTGTGAAGGAATCAGCGCGCCGGTGAAGGATGGATTGGGCGGGGATCCGAAAAATCAATACGTCAGTGCATACGAGTTGTATACGGCTGATTTCGGTTCCTCCGCTGATAAGGTCTTCGCCTCGCTGGACAAGCATCCGTATGTGGCGGGGGGATTCGTATGGAGCGGCTGGGATTATCTCGGTGAGCCGACTCCCTACTATGGAGCCCGCAGTTCGTACTTCGGGGTTATCGACCTGGCAGGATTCAAAAAAGACAGGTTCTACCTTTACCAATCGCACTGGCGGCCGGAGATTCCTATGGCGCACATCCTTCCGCACTGGACCTGGCCGGAACGCGTCGGACAGGTCACGCCGGTCCACGTTTTTACCTCCGGCGACGAGGCTGAGCTGTTCCTCAACGGCAAGTCACTCGGACGAAAGAAAAAGATTTTCGACACTCCCGGCCAGGCGATGGATGGTGAGCCTGCTTATCGTATCCGCTGGG
>CAZFHM010000237.1:0-2896 GCA_964518825.1 uncultured Pirellulales bacterium | reverse complement strand
AGCTCCAAAAAACGTAAAATAGTCCCTATGGAATTTCTCGGAGTATACGGCATTGATACCATCGTCATAATCGTCTTTGCGGTTATTTACTACAAGGCCGCTGATATTGAAAATCAATCCACAATCCTATGGACCGGCTTGTCAATCGCCGTATCTCTCGCAACAGCAATCTTGGGTCTCGGCTTAATCGCACTAATAATCGGCCAGGTACTGCTCTATCTCGCGATTACACTCGTTCGCCTGCTCGCCTCGAAACGCAAATAAACCCGTCCAGCAACAGGCACTTGTCGCGGCGTAGTCCCGATGCTTTCTATCGGGACGAAGACGGAATCCCCCACATAAAATCCGTGAAAATCCGCCTGCCTCGGCGTAGCCGTTGTCTGGCGAAGCCGGGTGTTAATCCGTGGTTAAAAAAAATTGTGTTTATTCGTCCCGGCGCGCCGGGATTCGTGGTTAATTTCTATTTTAAAAATCCGTGCACATCCGCGTAATCCGCGGATAATTTTATATAAACAATGTCAATCCGTGACTAAAAATAATCCGTGAAAATCAGCGTCCAAGTAAATGACTCAATCCGCGGTTCCATATTCTTTGTGCCTTTGCCATTTTGTACCTTTTTCACTTTTTTTAAAAATCCGCGTAAATCCGCGTTACTTGTCGCGGCATAGCCGCAGGCGACGCCGCAATCCGCGGTTAAACATAGTCGTTGGTCTTTAATCTGCGTTCATCTGCGTAATCCGCGTCTAAGTAAATGACTCAATCCGCGGTTCCCATTAATCCTTTATCCTTAATCATTAATCCTTAATCAATAATCCTTAATCCTTTATCCCTAATCATTAATCCTTAATCCTTCTCTGCCTTCTCCGTGTCCTCTGTGGCTAAACCAGCCTGTCGAAACGTCCGAAATATAGGGAAATCAAGGCCGGTAGAAATTTTCTTTGACAATACCTCCGAAATTGACCCATAATTGGCTCGGCGTGGGATGGTTACCCGGCTCCGGCATAGCCGGACGATGGCCTGCCGGGGCGTAGTCCCGCACCTATCTAAAGACAGAAAGGGATTCGCGCAAAGTAAATGTTATGATTGCTTTCAGACACCGGTAGGTTCGGGACGAAGACCGGCCTGCCGGGGCGTAGTCCAAAATAAGAGGTTCGGGACGAAGACCGGGGGATTTAATGACGAACGAAACAAATTTCGACTCTGTTTTCGGGAAAATGGCCGTCGAGCAGGGCCTGTGTACCGAAGATGAGCTAAAGCGCGCCTTGGCCATTCTCAAGTCTCGCACGCCCGATAAGCCCGTGACACTTAAGGAATTGATGATCGAATTGGGCTATGTCACAGCCGCACAGGCCGAACGTCTCAGAACCGCGCTCAGAGAAAGCAAGTCCGCAACTCACCAGATACCTGGCTACAAGATTTTAGGAAAGCTCGGCGCCGGCGCTATGGCCGTAGTCTACAAAGCTAAGCAGTTGAGCCTCAATCGTACCGTCGCCATCAAAGTCCTCCCCGGCCGATTCACCGAAAATCCCGAATACGTCGAGCGATTCTACAAAGAAGGACAGGCCGCCGGCAAGCTCAATCACCCCAACATAGTCCAGGCCGTCGACGTCGGCGAAGCCGGCGGATATCACTATTTCGTCATGGAATATGTCAAAGGCAAAACGATATATGACGACCTCGCCGCCGGCAAAATCTTCTCAGAACAGGACGCACTCGACATCGCCATCTAGGTCGCCAAGGCCCTCGACCACGCCCACTCCGTTGGCCTGATTCACCGCGACGTCAAACCCAAGAACATCATGATTACCGAGGAAGGCCTCGTAAAGCTCGCCGACATGGGTCTCGCGCGGGAAACCACCGACGTCGAACTCGCAAAAACCGAAAAGGGAAAAGCATACGGCACCCCTTACTACATCGCCCCGGAGCAGATACGCGGCGAGATGGATATCGACGGCAGGGCCGATATCTACGGCCTCGGCGCAACCCTCTACCATATGCTCACCGGCCGTGTCCCATTTATGGCCGACGACCCCTCCGATGTAATGAGAAAACACCTCCGCGAAGAGCTCGTTCCGCCCGACCATATCAACACCTCCCTCAGCGCCGGCATCTCAGAAGTCATCGAAGTGATGATGGCCAAGAATAAAGAGAACCGGTACAGCGACTGCGAAGAGCTGCTCGAAGACCTCGAAGCAGTCCGCGCCGGACAGGCCCCCTACAGGGCCCGCACAAAATTCGACGTCTCCGCACTCCAGCAGCTAAGCGACGGCGAAGCCCTCGACGAAGATGAGCAGGAGTATTCCGACGAGGCCGTTACTCGCTACAAAATCCTCGTAATCAGCCTCGGCGCCGCTCTCGCCGTCAGTGTCCTCGTCATAATATTACTCCTGTCGCGCTGACCGCAGTTACGATTTGCACTCAGGGGCGGATCAGTTACAATGTGTTGAGTTTGTGAATCTCCGTATGTAGCGTTGTGACTTGCACTCAGGGGCGGATCAGTTACAATTTTTAGCGAAAGAGACAACGACTCCCATCAGTTGTGACTTGCACTCAGGGGCGGATCAGTTACAATTGAATGGGCCGTTGAACCGTGCCGCCTGTGTTGTGACTTGCACTCAGGGGCGGATCAGTTACAATTCATAATCCAGAATCCACATAGCGTGTCCGGTTGTGACTTGCACTCAGGGGCGGATCAGTTACAATTGCGCTGCTTATCGGGCTCGTAAACTATCTGTTGTGACTTGCACTCAGGGGCGGATCAGTTACAATAGCCGCCGGCATCGTAGTGTATCGCGGACAGTTGTGACTTGCACTCAGGGGCGGATCAGTTACAATTTTCATTCTCTATACCCTTAACATAGTGCCGTTGTGACTTGCACTCAGGGGCGGATCAGTT
>CAZFHM010000236.1:0-2898 GCA_964518825.1 uncultured Pirellulales bacterium | reverse complement strand
CAAAATTCCCGATGAACTTTTCGAGCAGCTACGACACTTAGGCCAGGAATCGTCGCTGACGGTTACCGGCACCGTCCGCCAGGAGCCGCGAAGCCCCGGTGGATATGAGCTTGCTGTAACCGATGCAAAAATAATCGGCGAATCGACAGATTACCCCATCACCCCCAAGTCACACGGAATCGACTTTCTACTAAAGAACCGGCACCTGCATCTGCGCAGTCAAAGGCAATGGTGCATCGGCAAAATCCGCCACACCGTCATCGACGCAATACGCAGATTTTTCAACGACAACGGCTTTATACTTATAGACACACCGATATTCACCACTATAGCAGGCGAAGAGGTCGGCTCACTATTCGAGGTCGATTATTTCGGCCAGCCGATTCACCTGACCCAGACCGGCCAATTGTATCTCGAAGCTGCGGCGATGAGTTTCGGCAAAGTATATTGTTTCGGCCCGACCTTTCGCGCCGAACGCAGCAAGACCCGCCGGCACCTGACAGAGTTCTGGATGGTCGAGCCGGAAATCGCATTTATTGACCTCGATGGTTTATTGGAAACGGCGGAGAACTTCGTCTCATTTATTGTTACACAGGTCCTCGAAAATAACCGCAGCGAGCTTGAAACATTACAGGCCGACATATCTGCATTAGAAATCATCAAACCGCCCTTCTATCGCCTTACCTACACCGAGGTCGGCGACATCCTTACCAGTGACAAGGCGAAGGATTTTCTCGCCGCCCAGTTGACCGAATTGCAGGCCGAAAAACAAAAAATCGAAAACCGTATTACTGAGCTCGAAGCACAGCAGCAAGACCCTAAGCTAAAACAGTGGAAGAAGGACAAAATAGCAGCCGAGCTTATCGAACTACGATCGAGTCTTGTCGAAGTCGATACCAGGATAGAGAACAATCCCAAACATGCGCAGCTCGCCGCCGAATTCCAATGGGGAAAAGACCTCGGCGGTTCCGATGAGACTATTATTTCACAGATGCACGATAAACCCGTCTTTGTTACACATTACCCTAAACAGGCAAAGGCCTTTTATATGAAGACCGACCCGGAAAATAACAAGGTCGTTCGGAATTTCGATTTATTGGCGCCAGCTGGCTTTGGTGAAATCATAGGCGGCTCCATGCGCGAGGACGATTACGATATACTGCTTGCAAAAATCAAAGAACAAAATCTAACGCCGGAAAATTATTCCTGGTATCTCGACCTGCGTAAATACGGCTCGGTGCCGCATGGGGGCTTCGGCCTGGGCGTCGAACGGACCGTAGCCTGGCTGGCCGGCGAAAGACATATTCGCCAGTGCATCGCCTTTCCTCGAATGATGGATAAGGTCTATATTTAAGCCCAACGTCCGCTAATATAAGCTCAAGACAGCACCTCTTTTTGCCGATTTCTACGTGAATAAAACAAGGCTTCTTTTAGGGCAGCTCGCTGCCCGGCCCTGGCGCAAAATGAGACAAAGATTCCAGAAAGCTCGCTGTATCCTGAATCTGACCGGCACCTTCCTGCTGGTGCTGGCTATACTCATATTGTTCCCCCTTATATTTACTGTAATTCACTGGCAAAATGACAACGAAGGCTGGCGGACGTTTCTGGCATTCGCGGTGCCGGCGGCCGGCTCGGTATTACTTGGTTTTCTGCTGACCCGATTGTGCAAACCTCAGCCGCTCGATACGACCGGCTCGATGTTATTGTGCGCCATAAGCTGGCTGGCAGCTTCGGCAATAGGGGCGATACCATTCGTGATAGGTCTCGGCCAAAGCTATCTCAACTCATATTTCGAGGCGATGAGTGGTTTTACAACAACCGGGATAACCGTCTTCTCCGGTCTTGACAGTATGCCTCAGAGCATCCTGTTCTGGCGCTCGTTGACACAATGGCTCGGCGGCATCGGTATATTGTCTTTCTTTTTAGTGGTCACCTATGGCAGCGGAGCGCATCATCTGTTCGGCGCTGAAAGTCACAAAATCTCATCCAGCCGTCCAATGCCTGGCCTGTTCAGCACACTCAAAATCCTGTGGCTCATATATACGCTCTTTACCGTTCTTGCCGCGACAGCCTATGCACTGGAAAAAATGCCGATATTCGACTCGATATGTCACGCTCTTACCACGCTTTCGACCGGCGGCTATTCACCCCACGATGCCAGCATCGAGTTTTATCGCCAGGCCGGCCATCCTCATTACAAGATGATTGAATACACGGTAACCTTCTTCATGATGCTCGGAGGAATCAACTTCCTCGTCCACTACCGCGTACTCACCGGCGACGTCAAGGCACTCTGGGACAACATCGAGGTCAGGTACTGGTGGCGAATGATACTGGCCTTTACCGGAATAATAATCATAGACCATATGTACAAAAGCGGAGCCCTGGAACAATTGTTCACTAAAGGCGGCCAAACGACCTTCGCCGAGTTCGAGGAAATCTTCCGAACAACCATATTTCAGGTCATCGGAGTCCTGACAACCACCGGATTCGGCACAAAAGATATTGGAGGCGATTTCTTTGGCGCGGTATCAAAGCAGTTGTTTTTGATAATGATGGTAATCGGCGGTTGTGTCGGTTCAACGGGCGGCGGCTTCAAGGTGCTGCGAGTAGCTATCCTGAACCGCCTTATGATGCGGGAGCTGTTCAAAATCAGAAACTCCCCCAGGACCGTTTCCCCTTTGACCATTGACAATAAGCCGGTGTCTGATGACGAGGTCCACCGGGTTTCCGCGTTGTTTTACACCTGGATTGTATTTTTGCTTGTCGGCGGAGCTATAACCGCCCTGTTCAGCAGGCACGGGCCGTGGGAATCGCTGTCGGGCATGTTCTCGGCGCTGGGCAATATCGGACCCTGCTATATCTCGGTCCAACAAATGATAGAAATCAGCCCGGTAG
>CAZFHM010000235.1:0-2974 GCA_964518825.1 uncultured Pirellulales bacterium | reverse complement strand
GTTAAGCAAGATGCCGAAAATTTATATCGTACCCGACCCCGCCCCCAACGCATTCGCCACCGGCCGCAAACCGCAGGACGCATCAATCGCCGTAACCGCGGGACTGCTCGGCCGACTCAACCGTGATGAACTGCAGGGCGTCGTCGCACACGAAATGAGCCACATAATCCACCGCGATATTTTATATGTCACCCTCGCCGGAATTATGCTCGGCACAATCGTCCTGCTCTCCGAGCTGCTCATCCGCGGAATGTTCTACAGCAGCCTCGGCGGCAGAAGAAGATATTCCTCCGGCGGCAAAGGCGGCGGCGAAGCTATGATTCTTCTGGTCATTGTTGCAATCGTCGCAGCAATCCTCGCACCGATTATGGCCCACCTTTTATACTTCGCCTTGTCCCGCAGGCGGGAATACCTCGCCGATGCCGGAGCGGCAAGACTTACCCGCTATCCCGAAGGACTCGCAAGCGCATTGGAAAAAATCTCAACCGACCCGTCACCACAACTGGCCGCCGCCAATAAAGTCACCGCGCCGATGTACATCGTCAATCCGTTCAAAAAGAAGGGACAGATGAAATTGTCCGACCTGACCAGCACGCATCCGCCAATCTCCGAGCGAATCCGTATCCTGCGCAATATGACGCACGGCGTATCATACAAAGATTATTCGCAATCCTACACCGCGACCACGCACCACAAAACAATCGTCCCCCCAAGCGCGCTGCGCGATAATGATAGAAACATCCGCGACGCCGGCGAAAAACCCGCAACGGATAAACGCAAAGCCGACCAGATGCGCCAGGTCGGCGACATAATGCGTGTAGTCAACGGATTTGCATTTTTGACATGCGCCTGCGGCCTGAAATTGAAAGTCCCGCCCAATTACAAACCCAATACGGTCAAATGTCCCCGCTGCGGAAAAATACTGGAAGTACCAAAAAAACAGGCTGGTTGATTGGTTGATTAGTTAATTGGTTAATTTGGCATTCAGTCTCTTGTGTCCAGAATCCAGTATCAAGTCTCGAGCATCCAGTATCGAGTATCCAGCATCAAGTATCGAGTATCAAGAATCAGCAAAGAGTAAACACCGTTATTTCCGGCCTTTTATTGAACAGCCTGCCGTGCCTGCCCAGGCCGCGATTGACATACAGGTAGCGCTCGCCGATAGTGTACATCCCCGCCTTGAACCGCCTGCGATTAACCAACGGCCTGTCGGGCAGTGTCGTCCACTCGAGCCGGCAGCCGTGTGTATGCCCGCAGACAAGCGCATCGAAATCGAATTCGCTGATGTGCCCCGCCGATTCCGGATTATGCGCCAGCGTTATCACCGGCCCTGCCGAATCCACCTGCCCAAACGCCTTGGCAGGCTCGAAATCACCGGACCACAAATCGCCTAACCCCACAAACCACAGCTTATGCTCGTCTATTTCCAAACACCCAGCCTCGTTACGCAGCACCCTGATACCAGCCGTCTGGAACCTGTCAATCATTTCATCCAGGCCGCCGTTGCGGTCGATGCGAATACCGCCGCCGATTCCATAATCATGGTTGCCTAACGACGCATATATGCCGTACTTCGATTTAAGCCCGGCAAGCAATCGGCTGACCTTTTCGCTGAATCTGCCGGCGTGGTCGTGCGTGATATAATCGCCGGTCAGGACGATTACGTCAGGCTGCAGCGCGTTGATTCGGTCAACGCAGCGTTGCAGGTATTTGCCGCTGACGGTCCTGCTGCAGTGGAAATCGCTGGCGTGTACGATTCGCATCTGCTCGAACGGCCGGGGCAGGTTGGGCAGGCGCAGCTGCTCGTGTACTACTTCGACCCATTCGTCGCGGTCGCCTTTGCTGCTGATTGCCCAGCGCGTACAGAAGCCGAACGTGCCGAACGCCAGGCCTTTGAGATACCGCCGGCGATTTGTCTTATGTATGGTAACTATATGATGACTCGCTATCTAACTCTTTTATGCAACAGAGGCCGCATAAAATAAAATTCTAAACCCTAAACCCTAAATCCGAAACAAATTCAAATCATCAAAGTTCAAATTTTCAAAACATATAAGACACAGAGATATAATTATAAACAGTGTAAATCCGTGTTAATCCGTGTCTAATAACAACTGTGTAAATCCGTGTCTCCTTCGCCATTTTTTATACCACCCTGTTACGCCTGCCCCTAAGGCAGGCTTGTAAAGAGCGTTATATTACCATTTATCGGCCAATGACTCAAGAATTCTTACATCTCTTACTTAGATACTCCACGGTTATACTCAGGCTGGTACAGCAGGTTCGGATAATTCGAGGTTTTCCAGCGCTGGGCACGGTATACGCGGGTGGTAAGATCTGACGAATACAAATCGGGGGAAGTGAAAAAAATTTTGAAAATTCTCGTAAGTCGTTGTTTTCGGGACTCTGTGCTGAAAAGTACAAACCCTCACTTTTAGCTCAAAACCTGAATCCTGTCGCGCGCGCAGAATGGAAAAATTGGGGGCGAAAGAGCAAAATCGGGGATTTTAGCGTAAAAACGAGGATTTGGGAGGGAATTGGACAGCCGGTAAAAAGTGCCAAAATTGCAATGATTATTGATAAGTGATTATTGATAAATGAGTTACAACTTTATATCATAGTGGAATGGTAGGAATAAAGTATTCGGTTTTTTCATCTTTTTGAACGGTTTTTTACGGATTTTGATAGGTTTTTGAAGGTTTTTTGCGGGTTTTTAACGATTTTTGCACCCCTTGTTTTTGGGCTGAAAATGGGGGTGATTTTGTCAAGAGGGAAAATAGTTATGACATCATAAGGAAAGCTTATGATGGAGTATTGCGTATCGCGTATCGAGTATTGCGGGGTTTGAATCGCTGATTACACAGAAATATTAACCACGAATTCCGTCTCCGTCCCGATAAAAACCATCGGGACTACGCCGAGACAAGTAACACGAATTAACACAAGATTTTATTATCCGCGGATTACTCGGATT
>CAZFHM010000234.1:0-3003 GCA_964518825.1 uncultured Pirellulales bacterium | reverse complement strand
GTACAGTTACCGGAGCAACAGGACACAAGGCTGCAGCAGGAGCAAGTGAAACGCCAAGCGCTACTTATTCTGATACAATAAACCGTCAGATGATAATAGGTTTTGTGGTTCAGGCAGCGTCAGTCGACCCTAACATGGCTTCTTATCCAAACCCATCCAACGGTGCAAGTAACGTTTCTGTTTCCGCCGGTTTGTCCTGGGATGCCCCTGCGGCATTTACGCCGACCAGCTACGACGTTTATTTCGGCACAAATCCCACCGTAGACAGCAATCCAAAAAATACGGTTGATACGAACAGTTACGACCCGCCGAATGATCTTTCTGAAGGGACGACTTATTACTGGGCGGTTGATTGCAATGATAACGGCACGATATACACCGGTGACCCGTGGAGTTTTATTACCGAGGGCGGTTATTGTGGCGACGGCACCTGCGACACTGATGAAGACTGCTCGACCTGTGAGGCTGACTGCGGAATCTGTGGTGACTCGATATGGAGAGTAGATGCAAGATGTTTTTTAGATGGGCCGTCAGGCTCATTTGATGATATAGCTGTCAAAGATCCGTCCATTGTGTATTCCGGGGGTAAATGGCACCTCTTTTACACCGGGCGTGACAGCAGTATGTGGCGTATGGGGTATGCTTCTGCAACCACAATATCAGGGCTAAATAGCGCAACTCGTACTTTTATGAGCTCACTTAACGGCGGCGGCTATTTTTGCGCGCCGCAGGTATTCTGGTTTGAAGCAAAAGGCAAATGGTATTTAATTTACCAGAGCGGATTAGGGGCAACCTTTTCGACTAATACAGATATCAACAATCCAAGTGGATGGACGGCTGGAAGTTCCATGTTTAGCGAGTCTGGTACTCTTGATTTTTGGTGTATTTCTGACGGCAACAATGTGTACTGTTTTTATTCCCCGCAGGACGGATCACGTACAATTAAAAGACGCAGCACAACGGTTGCGAATTTCCCATACAATTGGTCGTCAGCTACTGTTGCAGCAACCGATACCTTTGAAGCGTCACACGTTTATAAAAATAATGCGGATGACAACTATTATATGATGGTTGAAGATATTGCCAGGCACCAGGAATTGTGGACTGCAAGCAGCCTTGGTGGAACATGGACAAAGGTTGAAGAGCAATGGGCGCATAGAGATCAGCTGGTATACAATGCAGACCACTGGACAGACCAGGTTTCCCATGGAGAGATAATCCGCGCAGGAACGGATGAAAGAATGGAAATCAGCGATATAGATCACTGTGAGATTCTATTTCAGGGAGTAGTGGATGGAGATTATGGAGATTATGGTAACATCCCCTATGATCTTGGGATTATACGGAATTATACTGCGGGCCCCATCTATCCGGATGCAGGGGCGGACCAAACAGTATACGCATTTCTCGACGGTTATGCCGACGTCAATTTGGATGGCTCGGGCTCCTATGATATCAATGACCTGCCGTTAACTTACTACTGGAGCTGGACTGTCGATGGCAACGACTACGAAGCAAACGGTGTATCGCCAACAATCACACTGCCCGTCGGAGAAGAAATCCAAAGAAGAAAGACTGTCGCCTGTGACAGGGAATACACCATACAGCTTATCGCAGACAACGGCACAGAACAGTCACAGCCTGATTATTGTACGGTGCAGGTTATTGCGCCGCTTCAGCTCAAAGTCAAATGCAAGCCCAAAAGCATAAATACGGCAAAAGTCAAAGGTTCAACGGTTCTGGCTTACTTCAAGATGCCCAAGGGTCTGGCTACAACTGACATCGACATGGTGGAACTAATTATCTTTTCTCTTGGCTCGCTCGAAGCCCTGGACCAGACCGCTTACCAAAAAGGCGTCGCTCCCAAATGTAAAACTAAAGTCTACGCTACGTTTGATATATACGACTGTATGGCACAACTTGAACTCGGTGTTAATTCGGTACAAATAATCGGCAAATTAGCATCAGGCCGATATTTCTACGGCACTGTTGGAATGAAGCTAAAATAACCCCGTCTTAAAAGGCAAGGTTAACACCGCATATAACGGAGCAATTCCACGTCGCCGCTGCTCTTAAGCAGCGGCGACCTTTATTTTTAGCCCCCTTGGTACGTTACAAGGCAGCCAGTCTACACCCTTATCGTACAGTCAGGCCCGTTTTTAAGCTGAAAATCGCACTTTTGAAGATTCCGCGCAGGCAGTACCCGCAAAACAAGATTTTTTTTGCAAATAAGCCGCAGATATGATACCATTATAGGGGCTGTATTTGGCTATGGTTGTTTAGTTCTGAACAAAAACGGTGCATATTCTGTATGAAGTCTCGATTCTAAGGAGGAGTACGATGTCCACAAAAGGACTGTTTGTGTCTCTTTTTGTCGCAGTAACTCTTTTACTGGGAACATCTTATGGCGCCACGGGCCAGATTAACACAAACACACGATACCAGACGATTGAAGGCTTCGGAGCCGCAGGCGCCTGGTACGAAGGCTGGCTTACCGACCATCCAAGCAGTGAGACGCTTTATAATCTCCTCTTCGATCAACTCGGCCTTGATATATACCGGCTGCGCAATGCCTACGACCAGGACGGCGGCGCTGATTATATGAGTCGGTCGGGTCAGATAGTCTCCGAGGCGGAAGAGCGTAATCCAAACCTTAAAATTTTGATTTCCTCCTGGTCGCCGCCGGGTTACCTGAAAAGCAACGGCGAAACGGTTGGCGGAGATAATGCAACCCTGGACGGTGGGCCCTATAACTATGTATACGACGACTTCGCCGACTGGTGGGCCGACAGTATAAGCGCATGGTCAGGCACCTACGGCGTAGACGCTGACTATATCAGTATACAAAACGAAGTCGATTACGATGCCACTTGGGATTCCTGCCGATTCAATCCCACAGAAAACACGAGCGTCGCCGGTTACGACGAGGCATTTGAAGCGGTCTACACCGAGATGTATTCACGGTTCGGCTCGTCTATGCCCAAGATGCTTGCGCCTGAAACA
>CAZFHM010000233.1:0-3010 GCA_964518825.1 uncultured Pirellulales bacterium | reverse complement strand
GTATTTCGATATTCGTATTTCGAATTTTTTGTTATTTTGCTATTGCGACTTCTTCTTTAATCGTCTTTTCCTTCAGCGCCTTTATCATCTTCGGCACGATTTCGTTCAGGTCGCCGAGTACCTTATAGTGCGCAATCTGAAAAATCGGCGCATCCGGGTCATTATTAATTGCGATAATCTTCTGACTGTCACTCATCCCCGCCTGATGTTGTATCGCGCCGCTGATACCGACTGCTATGTAAAGGCTCGGCCGAACCGTCGTCCCCGTCTGACCAACCTGGTGGTCATTGTCGATAAATCCCAGGTCCACCGCAGCCCTGGTCGCCGCCGGTGCCGCACCGAGAACATTAGCCAGGTTCCATATCAGTTTGAAGTTGTCTTTACTGCCGACACCCGCTCCGCCCGCTACGATTACCCTCGCCGCCTTAAGGTCAACCTTCTTTTCACGCTTATGCTCTTCCAAAATCGTCAACGGTAAATCCGCATCACTAAGCTGCACCTGCCCTTTGAGAATTTGTCCCTGCCGTGAAACGTCCGGCTCGGGCATCGGCATCACACCTTCACGCACCGTAGCCATCTGCGGCCAGCGGTCATAATTAATAATCGTCGCGATGATATTACCGCCAAACGCAGGCCGAACCTGGAACAAAAGATTCTTATGCAGCTTCCCGTTTCCCGTCTCCGTATGGTCCCCGATTTGCAAATCCGTGCAGTCCGCCGTAAGTCCCGCCTTGATTTCGCTCGCAATTCGCGGCGCCAGGTCCCTGCCCGTCACTGTCGCACCGTACATAACAATCTGAGGCTCGTATTTTTCTATGAACTGGCATATCGCTTTGGCATAGCTGTTCGTCTGAAAATGCTCCAGCAGCGGATTATCAGCCACATACACCTTGTCCGCACCGTACTGAATCAGCTTCTTGGCAATTTGCCCGACGCCGCTGCCCAATAGCACCGCCGCCATCTTAACGCCCAGAATATTCGCAAGCTGCCGTGCCTTGCTCATCAATTCCAGCGGCGTATCTTCCAGCTTGCCCTGATGCTGCTCAGCGAACACCCAAACTTCACCTTCTCTGTTCACGTCTATCATGCAAAATCACACCTTAAAGTCTTCTTCGCTTCGTAATTCCACATTCAATATTCGATGTTCAACGTTCAACGTTCGATGTTCAATCTTTACGCAATCGTCTTTTCCTCTATCAGTTCATGAACCATATCAGCAATCCCCTGTTCCGTCGGCTCAACGTCCTTGCTCTCTTTCGCAGCCAGCACCACGCTCTGAATACGATGCACTTTCGTCGGCGAGCCGCTCCTGCCGCACCAGCCGAGGTCCGCTTCCAGAAAATCCAGGTCCCACTGCTCGATAAGCAATCCCTTGTCTTTGAGCAGTCCGCATTTCCTCTCGACAAGTCCAGCTAAAGTCTCTTCATCAGCGCTGGGATTTTCTGGTTTTATCTGTTGCCCGATTTCAATCGCTGTCATCGCGTTTTTATACTTCATCAGTCTTTTCGCCGCCGCGACCCTCGGCTCATTCGCCTCGCCCGTTACGGTCAAAAGCACCGGCAGTTTACCGCGCACCTGCTGCCAGCCGTTGCCGAGATTCCGCTGAGCCGTTATATGACCATTTTCGAGTTCTAAAAGTTTCTCTGCGTATGTTATCTGCGTAATGCCGAGTTTTTCCGCCAATTGAGGCCCGACCTGAGCTGTATCTCCGTCAATCGCCTGCCTGCCGCAAATCACAATATCATATTCCAGCTTTTTAACCGCGCAACTGAGGATATAGCTCGTCGCCAACGTATCGCTCGCCGCGCATCTCCTGTCGGTAATCAATATCGCTCGGTCCGCCCCGCGATATAATGATTCTCGCAGTATCGCCGCCGCAGCCGGCAGCCCCATCGTTATCACCGTCACCGTCCCGCCGTACTCTTCTTTGATTTCAAGAGCCAGTTCGAGCGCGTTAAGGTCTTCAGGATTGAATATTGCTGGCAGCGCCCCTCGGTTCACCGTCCCGTCGTCGTTCATCGCCTCGCCCGTGATTCGCTTCGTATCCGGCACCTGTTTTATCAATACCACACAGTTATATCCCACTGAAATCTCCATATTGTCATATCGAATCCCGGGTTTAGCCCCCAAATTTATTTTGGGGGTTTTCGTCGTTCAATTTAGCCCCGCAATTTATTGCGGGGTTCTCATCTGCTCTTCGGCGGTTATTCCTCCATCGCCGGGGAAAACCCCCAGTTTAGCCCACAAACCCCAAAAGTCAACCCTTTTCGATTAGCCCGCGGACCAACGTTTTTATATTTAGCCCTGCCATTCTTGGAATCCCTGAGGGATTACAGATGGCAGGGTTGTTAGGTTTTTGTCTTTATATTTAGCCCCACGTTTCCCTGTCCGCCATAGCGAACAGCGACGGCGGAACGTGGGGTTTTAACGTCGTTTACCTGTCCCCTGAACCCTACCCCCTACACCCTATTTCACCCCTTTCAAACTTTTCTCACCCTTCGCACTTTTCTCACCTTCACACTTTTCCTCGGCCTTGCCGCCGCCTTTTTCTGTCTTTCTGCTTCCTGATTTTTTCTTTTCTCTTTCGCTTCTGGGCTTTCTTTGCCGAGTAATTTATTCTCCAGCAGTTCGCACATTTGCTTTCTCGCATAATAACGGTTCAGTCCTTGGCTCCGGCTCTTTTGAACCTTCACTGCCAGCCCGCTGGGAATATGTTTTAGAGCACTTTAAGATATGATGCTCCGGTTATGGTGTAGCGAAAATTCGCAAGTCAAGGACGGCGAAACAGGCATATTGGTTGATATGCCGATGCAGCCGGACGTAGGATTGCGGATTTGCAGCAGCCAGAAGCGGAGCATGCTAAATTAAATTGCTCTAACCGCACACAGGTAGAACTTTTATTGACTTTCTGTCCTCCTATCCACCCCTTCACACCTTCATACTTTTCTCACCCTTCTCACCTATACGCTAAACGAGATACGAGGGCCGAGCGACGAATATGCTCCTGCCT
>CAZFHM010000232.1:0-3017 GCA_964518825.1 uncultured Pirellulales bacterium | reverse complement strand
TGCCAAATTCGTGCAAAGTCAAGGACTTGGCTTTGGGGCAGTTTTGCCATAAAAAACGGCTGGATTATTTGGCGGAAGATAGGGATAATGCGGTTACGAAAGGTCGAGACCGCTGATATTCTGCTGGATTATTTTGAGCTAACCATTGCCAGAAAGAAATTAACTAAGAAAGCAAGAAAAGGCAGGTGAAATAATGAAATCTAAAGAGTCTTTTATCATAGGAATAATTCTTGTAGCTTGTTTATTCGTATTAAATACTACGCTATGGGGGCAAGAAGATCCAAACGAAGAAATCAGAATGTTACGGGAAAAAATTAAACAGTTGGAAAATGTAGTTGAGACCCAACAAAACAAAATTAGCCAGCTTAATCAACAACTAAATGAGCAAACAAAAGAAATTGAAAGACTGGAAAGGTTGTGTTCTCAAGCAGGTATCAGTATATCACCCGCAGAGGGTAAAATAACATCGAAGGACGAATCCCAAAACGTTAGTAAGATTACTCTTAATCAGCTGCAAAAATTCTGTACGACGCCTATGACAGACTTGCAAAAAGAAGAAGAATATAAAAATAATTATAAAGGTAAACGAGTACAATGGACAGGTAAAGTCTATACTATCGACTTTGAAAAAAGAAAGGGAGGCACAGAAGTCTACATTGTGCAATTTTTTCATAAACATCCTGACAAAGAACTTGCGAAATATACAAAACACTTCCGAGTTAAAGTAGAGTTTAACGAAATCCATAAGCAAAAACTGCTTTCGTTGGATATCGGGGATACTGTAACTTATCAAGCCAATCTACCTGATGATACAAAATACTTATCGCCTAACAGGTTTCAACAGCTAACCGACGGGGAAATTGTCTCGCCTTTGAAAACGAGAAGAGCAAGAAAGTAGGTGATATTATGAGGCTGTTCAAAGCAAGTTATAAAGACAAAGACGGTATGCATTGGAAATAATTTGAGTAGTAGAGCTGTGAGATAGTTGACCAGAGGCAAGTCAACCCGGGGTTGGTCGGCAAAATATCTTGCAAAGCGTCCTGCGATTTTGTAAATTGCTGCTGGTTATGGCGGCGTAGCTCAGCTGGTTAGAGCGTGGGATTCATAAGCCCAAGGTCGTCGGTTCGACCCCGACCGCCGCTACTTTCGTCAATCGTGATTCGCGATTCGTAATTCGTCGTTCTTCGGGATACGAGCGACGAGTCGCGAGCGACGAATACGCCCCCATCGTCTAGTGGTCTAGGATACATGGTTCTCATCCATGTGACAGGGGTTCGAGTCCCCTTGGGGGTAGTGCGGCCTTGCCAACAAATGCAGACCATATCGGTCTCAAGTTTCCACCGAATTGACTATAGTTGGACTAGAACCCTCAAAAGGTGTGGAAAAAGAATTTTTCCACGTCGTCGGGGTAACAGGAACGAGCGATAGCTCGTGACGCCAGAGGGCAGCGCCCCTATGGAAATCCCGATACATCGGGATTTGGGTTCTAACCAGGCAAAGCTTGGTGGAGTCCCATCGGGGGTAGTGCGGCCTTGCCGGCGTATGGCGGCAGAAGGTCAGCAGAAGACTGTTTAACAAAACATCAAAACTCGTATGTGCTGTCTGCTCGCAGCCTCTGGCGCGCGACGGAGCACCTGGCTGTGATATCCGCTTCTTTTCGAGATGCCCTGACGGTGACATTCAGCTCGGCCCTGCGCAGGGCAAGTGAGCTGATATCAAGGTTGGTCATTTCGTTGGTCCGAACTTTATCAGCATTCTCTTTGGTCCAGGCCAGGCCGCTGATAACAAGGTTCTCACGGCCGGCCTGAAGGTATGCCTGGTTCGTTTCGAAGGCCATCGTATTGGATATCCCGCTCAGGATAATAGTTTCTATCCCTATTATAGCGATAAAGAAAACCAGAAGGACCAGTGCAAAACCTCGTTTGTTTACCCGTCTTTTCATTCGTTCGGCTCCGGATACGCCCCGACAAAGAACACATAAGAGTTGGCTAATTTCTTATCAACCACATCGCCGTTCCTGTGCGCAATATATTTCTGCAGCTCCACTGCGAACGTCTCATCGCCGTTTCGCAGCAGTCTCCAATCTATTATTGCTTTGGGGACAGACCATTCCATACCTTCCTGCCAGATTCCCTCCCGGGAATCGACAAGTACATATCGGATAATTTTGTCCCCGTCAAAACCATAACAGATAAGTCCGTCGGGCAGTTGTATAAGCAGCGTCCGGCTGTCGCTTGAAAGCTCGCCATAAGACTGGGGAAACTCAACGGCCCTGTTTATATCCTCACGCATTCGCTGCAGCGCTGCAAGCAGGCTCGTATTGGCGTTGGCCGTGCGATATGAACGGGGTATGTCACGAGCGGTTATGCTCGTCAAACGAGCAAAGGGCACCAACAGCACCCCTACTATGAATATGACCGTAAGCATTTCAATTAGTGAAGTTCCCTTTCGCATACTCACTGCCCCGGTGAACCGTTCATATATCTTGCCAATTCGACTGTAACTGTCCGCCCGCAGGTCTTTGCTTTTGTTTTTACCCTGACAAGCGTCAGCCCCTGCCACTGGTCCGTACCCTGCGACTTCTCGATTGACAGCTCCACCTTCGGCCAGAGTCTCTTTAAATCCTCCGCATCGAGCGCCTTGCCGGTGGCCGAGATACTGTCGAGCTGCGCCTGCGCCGCGGCAATGCATCTCTGCTTACTCATATAGAAATGATTGACGGCACTAAACGCCCCCAAGGCCACGGCAAAACTGACCATAAGCAGGGTCAAAACCGACATCGTGACCATCAGCTCCGTCATAATCAAACCGTTTTTTCTTCGTATTCGAACCATATAACTCACTCAGACCTACGGTGTCACAGTACTGCACAATATGGTTATTATTTTCACCATGGGTGTAAAAAATGCATACACTACGAAGCCGACGACAAAGCCGAGCATTATAACGATGCACGGGCCGGCTATATATTTGGCCAGGTTCACCATATAGCTGTAATTCGAGCGGTAGAACGATTC
>CAZFHM010000231.1:0-3040 GCA_964518825.1 uncultured Pirellulales bacterium | reverse complement strand
CGCCAAATCCGCTACCATATCGACCTCATCGGCCCCGTCCATAACAGCCCGTTTTGCCGAGGCGACCTTTACCTCCGTAGTATCGCCGCCCAAAGGCAACGATACCACCGCACCGACCCTGACCCTGGAATCAGCTAAGATGTCCGCGGCAAGGCTTACCCAGCGGTTATTGATTGACACTGCACAGAAACCATATTCCTTAGCCTCAGCACACAACTGTTTTATGTCATTACTTGTCGCGGTCGCCTTTAACAGCGTGTGGTCTATATGAGCTGCCATTTTCTCCGCTGTAATTTCCATCAGTCCAGATACCCTTTATTTTTGAAAAACGCCATTGCCTGATTCGTATCCGTAAAGACTTTGGTTACGGTCTGTGTTACAAAAACGGAAGGCGATTGTTTCGAGGCCCAGATGACATAAACTTCTTTTGCCGCCTCGTGTGCGTGCTGGAGCTCTCTTTCAACGCCGCTTGAAACGGCCGGCCGCCCGTCAGCCAATGTTGGAATAAAGCTGACTATCATATCCGACTGGTCGATTAGAAGAAAATCACGGGCGTATATCTGGCTGTTGATGTCACGTTCTATCTGCAGAACCTGCTGCAAATCGAGCCGGAAAACCCTGCCGGAAATATCAACTTCAACATAGTCAAGCCCGTCCTTTTTTGCCTTTTGTGCCCTGGCCGGCAGAAACGCCTCTTCCAAATCCGCAGGGTCGAAACATAAGAAGTTCTTTTTTATTTCAGCGCGGAACCGGTCTATCGATTTTTTGACTTCGGGCATTTCAGCCACGTGCGTCATCGGAAAACTCAGGTATGCCTTTTTGCGCTGCGGCTCGAACATAAGCTGATAAAACGTTTCGGTAGTTTCGACATCGGCGCCGCGGGCCAGACAGTAGAACGGGATATTCTCACCAACGCCGCGACAGAGCATTTCGGTTCCGATTATCTCTTCCTCCCGCCAGACAATCAGGTCCTTGAGACCGTGCTGTGTTTCGTGCTCGCATTCGAGACGGTGATGCAGCACTGTCACCCCGTCTATGAGATTGATATACATATCGGCGTTGAGCTGCCGCATCTGGTCGAAATCGACCGCGGGAAACAGGCCGTGCCGCCAGCGAAACGTGGCGTGCGTGTTGACTATCAGGTTCGAGACGCTCTCAGCCTTTGAGATAATGTCCTTGAAGACACTTCGCCGCAGCGAATTGAGCCGCTTCATCGGGATGTCGAGAATCTTGCCGGGCCGAATATCCGGCGCCTCGGCGTACATCATATTACCAACGTTGCACAGCAGTATCTCTTTGTCGTGCGCGCCGGCATACTCGCAGACCTTTTGCAGGTAGCTTTTCTTGTCAATACCAACCATCCCGGTCACTACGACAATCATTTCAGGCTCCCATAAGGTCAGAGATTTTTTAGACGCTGCTGCTTTTCATGCTGCTGCATCGCGGCTACCAGCTCGCCCATGCCGCCGGCCATTATCTTATCGAGATTGTAAAGCGACAGATTGATTCTATGGTCGGTCACACGATTCTGCGGAAAGTTATACGTCCGGATTTTCTGACTCCTGTCGCCGGAGCCTATCATTGTCTTCCTGGCCGAGTCCCGTTCAGCACGCTTCTTGCTCTCGAAGTGTTCGTAAATCCTGCTTCGCAGTATCCGCCACGCCTTGGCACGATTTTTATGCTGACTTTTTTCGTCCCTCATACTGACCGTTATACCGGTCGGGACATGTTCGAGCTTGATTGCGCTGCTGACCTTGTTTACGTTCTGGCCGCCAGGTCCTCCGGCCCGGCTGACATGCTCGATAACGTCACTGGGATTGATTTCGACATCTATTTCTTCCGGCTCCGGCAGTACTGCTACGGTCGCCGCCGAGGTATGAACCCTTCCCTGCGATTCGGTTTCAGGCACCCTTTGTACTCGATGCCCGCCGCCTTCGTAACCCAACTCGCTCCAGACCCCCGACCCCTTTATATTTAGTATAACTTCGCGAAAACCGCCCATTTCAGCCGGGCTGAAATCGAGCTGCTCGACCTTCCACTTTCGGCCCTCGGCGTACCTGATGTACATATTATAAAGGTCCTTTGCGAACAGCGCTGCCTCTTCGCCGCCGGTTCCTGCGCGAATTTCCATAATGATTGAGCTGATAGCGTCGTCATCAGCCATTACTAAACTGTCCTGAATCTCCGTTATCAGCGACTCGCATCGCCCCCGCAATTGCTCAATCTCCTCCGCCGCAAGATTTTTGAAGTCCTCGTTGGCTGAATTATCCGCGAAGATTTGCTCGGCATCAGCAATCTCGCTTTGCGCCTGCTTGTACTGGCGGTACTTGCTGACGATTTTGCGCAGCTTGGCCTGCTCCTTACTCAGCGCGATTAGCTTCGAATGGTCAGGCTAGATTTCGGGGTAGGCTATATGCGTCTTGAGTTCATCGTACCGCGTTTCGAGCTCATCCAGCTTCGCTGTCAGTGAGTCCCTGGCATCAGCCATAATCATTTTCCTGTGTGCATAAAAATAGCGGATAACGCTTAACGGTCAGTCTAATTGTTTTGGCCGTTATACACTATCCGCTAAAGGCAGGCCACAGCTACTTTTCGGCCTGTTTTTTGCCCCCCGTGAGGGGCCTCGGCGGCTTGATGTAGCTGGTGCCGTATTTCTTCTGGAATCTCTCGATTCGGCCGGCGGTATCGACGTATTTCTGCTTGCCCGTATAGAACGGATGGCACATCGAGCAGATTTCAGCGTGGATTTCCTTGGCCGTGCTGCGTGTCTCGAACGTATTGCCGCAGCCGCAGTGGACCGTGACCTTGTCGTATTTAGGGTGAATATCTTTCTTCATCGAGTTTTACTCCACAATCTAAAACCCCAAATTCTAGCACAATCGCCGCCCTTTTCAACATAAAAATTTGCCTTCGCTTCCGTCTTCCACCTTCGTAGGAACTTCGGTGGACAGGTAGGTCGGCGGATAAATCCGTCTTCGCTACGCTTTGCCGAGATAAATTGGGTTTGATTGGGTTCGTTTGGGTTCGTTTTTTCGCAAAT
>CAZFHM010000230.1:0-3060 GCA_964518825.1 uncultured Pirellulales bacterium | reverse complement strand
ATTATGGACAAATATGACAAGCAGGGACGCATCGGACTTTTTGTTGATGAATGGGGAACGTGGTGGAATGCTGAAGAAGGAGAAAATCCCGGCATTCTTTATCAGCAAAATACCCTCAGGGATGCGGTAGTTGCCGGGTGTTTCCTGAATATATTCAATCAGCATTGTGACAGGGTCAGGATGGCCAATATCGCCCAGACCTGCAACGTTCTGCAGGCGATGGTTCTGACAAAAGGCGAAAAAATGGTCCTGACCCCGACGTATTATGTATTCGAGATGTACAAGGTTCATCAGGGAGCAAAGTATCTGCCCGGCGAAATCGAATGTAAGCCTTATAAGTACGGTAATGAAACGCTTGCGGGCATTACGGCGTCTGCATCAAAGGACAATTCGGGGAAAATACATATTTCGATATGCAATCTGAATCCCAACGAACCGGCGGACCTTGAATGCAGCCTGCAGGATTATAAAGCACAGAAGGTTACGGGGCGTATTCTTACAGCCGAGGCTATGAATGCGCATAATACATTTGAAAATCCTGATGCCGTAAAACCCGCCGAGTTTAGCGGGGTCCAGATAAAGGACGGCAAAATCGCAGCGGCTATTCCCTCAAAATCGGTGGTTGTTCTGGAAGTGGAGTAGGCCAACATTGTTTTTTGGTATTTGCTTGCCACAGCCGTATTTTCTGCTAAATTAAAGGGCAAACGGGGCCTTAGCTCAGTTGGGAGAGCGCTTGCATGGCATGCAAGAGGTCGTGGGTTCGAATCCCATAGGCTCCAGTCTCAGGAGGGCTTCCGATTTCATCGGCGAATGAGGTTCTTTTTTTAATGACAAAGCGTTCAAAGACAAAACGTACCGCGTCGGTTATTTCGCTGCCGCTGGCAGTTGTGATAGCGACCGCCTCTTCCACTTCCTGTACTCAAAGGGCGGCGTCAGTACGAAGAAGAATCCGGGTCAATATCGAACATAATATTGAAAGGCTGATTGAAGAGGAAGATACCGACGGCGATAAGAAAATTACCATCGATGACCATTTCGTGGAAGGCGACCGCGGAGACAAGAAGTTTTACCTTGTAGACCATAAAGGCAATCAGTACCAGGTTGAAGGAACTTATTACCTTTCGAATCTTTTACAGGAGCTGACTTTATCAAAGGACAAAAAGGGCAGGGCGGCACTGTTAGACCCTCAAAGAATATTTGAAAATCCGGTTCATCGTACCTCGCGCTCCATTCGCCAAATTTACTGGAAAGGCCTGACAAGAAGAATTGACGAGGAGAATATAGTCCCTCTTTTTACGGACGCCAAAACGACTACCGTTGACGGGTTTCATTATATATATGTTCCTAACGGCGATGAAAGGGCATACCAATACTTCTTCAGGATTGCCGGAAAACATCCGGATTTGAAAATTAAAGTTGTTCGCCTGCCGCAGGTTATTACGCCCGAATGGGTAAAAGACAGGCAAGGCTGTCACGGTTTGCTGAGTCTGGCGTTGCAATGGGATTCTGACGGGAATTGCCGGGGTGTTCCGTTTGTAGTGCCGGGCGGACGCTTCAATGAAATGTACGGGTGGGACAGCTACTTCGAGTCGCTCGGGCTTTTAGAAGACAACAGGAGAGATTTAGCCAAAGCGATGGTCGATAATTTTGTTTACGAAATCAATTACTACGGCAAGATTCTAAATGCCAACCGCTCATATTATTTGACCCGCTCCCAGCCGCCTTTTCTAACTTCGATGGCGCTGGCTGTTTACGAAAAGATGCCGAAAAATCCAAAGAACAGAACGTGGATTAAAACCGTCCTCAAAGCTGCGATAAAAGAATACCACGAAGTCTGGATGAACCAGGACAGGCTTACTGAAACAGGGCTGAGTCGATACCATGGTATTGGAATAGGCCAGCCCCTCGAGGTCGAACCCGGCCACTTCGACGCTCTTTACAAGAGATTCGCTGCCAGGCTCGGTATGGAACCGGCGGAGCTTGTAAATTTGTATACGACCGGAAAGCTGAATATTCCGGAGCTTGACGAATTCTTCATCCATGACAGAGCTATGCGTGAGTCAGGCCACGATAAAACCTACCGGTGGGACGACCGCTGTGCCGATTTTGTTACGGTCGATTTAAATTCGCTGCTTTATAAAATCGAAACCGATATCGCCCGGACAATTGAAAAAGAATTCAACGGTTTATTAAGGTTCGAAAACGGAGATGTACAGACAAGCACGGCCTGGTATGAAAAAGCGGAAAAAAGAAAAGAGCTGATTAATAAATACCTGTGGGATTCGCAGCAGGGGCTGTTTCTTGATTATGATATCGTTAACAAGAAACGAAAAGTATATATCAGCGCCACAGGGTTTTATCCGTTGTGGGCCAACATCGCAAACTGGGAGCAAGCTGAGTCTATTATTAAAAAGCTGGTACCGGCTTTGGAAATGCCCGGCGGGATAGCCGCTTCTGCGGAAGATTCCCGCGGTCCGATTTCTGAGCTGCGTCCGGCACGTCAATGGGATTACCCGTACGGGTGGGCTCCTCACCAGATGATAGCATGGCGGGGGCTTATTAACTACGGTTATAATGATATTGCTTATCGATTAATCTACCGCTGGTTGTATACGATTACCAGAAACGCCGCCGATTATAACGGGACGATTCCTGAAAAATTCGATGTCATAAAACGTTCACACCGGGTTTTCGCCGAATACGGAAACGTGGGTACGGATTTTTCGTACATAACTAAAGAGGGTTTCGGCTGGGTAAATGCAAGTTATCAGGCAGGGTTGAAAATGCTTCCGGCGGACCTCAAAGAGCAACTGGAGCATCTTGTCCCTCCGGAGCAGCTGTTCAAATAAAAACAGCCCACGACGCTGAAATCAACGAGTGGGCTGTTCCAAAATTCAATCTGCTCTTGCTATTTTGCTACTGAAAACCTGTACACGATATCGTGCTTATAGGTTTCGCCCGGTTTCAGGACGCACGAAGGAAATGTCGGCTGATTGGGCGTATCGGGATAATTCTGCGGCTCAAGGCATAATCCATAGCGGAGCTTATAAACCTTTCCGT
>CAZFHM010000229.1:0-3104 GCA_964518825.1 uncultured Pirellulales bacterium | reverse complement strand
ATGCGCTGAACAACACGCTGCAGGACATACTGATTCGATTCAGGCGGATGCAGGGGTATAACACGCTGTGGATGCCGGGTACGGACCACGCGGGGATTGCGACCCAGACGGTGGTGGAAAAGAGGATACTGGCGGAAGAGAACAAGCGCAGGACAGACTTCAAAAGGGAAGAATTCGTCGCGCGGGTACAGGCGTGGAAAGATGAATACGAAGCGTGCATCATCGGTCAGCTTAAGGCGATGGGGTGCAGTTGTGACTGGGCACGGACGCGATTTACTATGGATGAAGTTTGCGCCAAGGCGGTCAGGGCAGCATTCTTTAAGCTATTCAGGGACGGGCTGATTTATCGCGGAAAAAGATTAGTCAACTGGGACCCTGCTACGCAAACCGTCCTGGCGGATGATGAGGTCGAACACGAGACTATTGCAGGACATTTCTGGTATTTGAAGTATCCGTTGGTTGAACTGGTTGAAATTGAAGGAAAAACAATCGAGCATGTTACGGTAGCTACGACCCGGCCGGAGACGATGCTCGGTGATACTGCAGTGGCGATGAACCCGGCTGATGAGCGAGCGAAATATCTAATCGGTAAAAAAGTTCGGCTGCCGATTGTAGGAAGAATCATACCGATAATCGGCGACGAGCACGTTGTGCTGCCCGACCCTGAAAGTGAAGATGAGAAGGCAAAGTTCTCGACCGGATTTTTAAAGGTGACACCTGCCCACGACCCCGACGACTGGGAAATCGGGCAGCGGCATAATCTTCCTGTCATAAACGTTATGGCGCTGGACGGGTCGATTAGTGACAAACATGGATGGGATGATGCAGGCGATGATGCACAATTTCTGCTTGGTATGGACAGGTTTGAAGCGAGGGAGGCAATTGTAGAATGGCTCCGAACGGAGAATCTGCTGGAGGATGTGCGCGAATATGCACATGAGGTCGGGCACAGCTATCGCAGCCATGTGCCTATTGAGCCTTATCTGTCGGACCAGTGGTATATCGCGGTAAAAAAACCGATACCGTCGCTGGTCGCTCGTCGCTCGTCGCTCGCAGAAGGTTTTATCGATGGCACTGACGTGCCTGCAAACTCGTTGGCGGGATTAGCGTTGAAGCCATTATTAGACGGACGATTAAGATTTATTCCGGAGCGATATGCCAAGACCTATCAGGCGTGGCTGGAGAATCTGCGAGACTGGCCGATTAGCAGACAACTCTGGTGGGGACATCGAATACCGGTATGGTGGTGCAATGACTGCGGCAAGACCAGCAGCGGAACTGAAGATGCAACCCAATGCGAACATTGCGGCAGTAAAAATATTGTTCAGGATGAGGATGTATTGGATACGTGGTTTTCGTCTGCGTTGTGGCCGTTTAGTACGATGGGCTGGCCTGACGATACGGCGGAATTAAAAACGTTTTATCCCGGTGACGTTCTGTGCACAGCCAGAGAAATTATCACGCTGTGGGTTTCTCGGATGGTGATGATGGGACAATACTGCGCGGGTGATATTCCGTTTGGCGATGTTTATATCCACGCGATGATACAGGACGGTGAAGGACGCAAGATGTCCAAGAGCTTAGGCAACGGGATTGACCCGCTGGTGGCCATTGACTCGCACGGTGCGGACGCGATGCGGTTTACACTGGCCAGTATGACAACCGAGACGCAGGACGTGAGGATGCCGGTCGTGGAGATGGTTCTGCCTGACGGGCGAAAGGCAAATACCAGCCCGAAATTCGATATCGGGCGGAACTTCTGCAACAAACTCTGGAATGCATCACGATTCGGTCTTATGAACCTGGAAGGGACGGACCCGGCCGCGTTCGATAAAGGCAAACTGACGCTTGCCGATGAGTGGATACTATCGAGGCTGGCCAGGGCAATAGAGCGGACGAATGATTGTCTCGAAAACTACAGGTTCAGTGAGCCGATAAACGAACTTTATAAATTTTTCTGGAATGATGTTTGCGACTGGTACCTGGAATGGGTGAAACCGCGCGTGCAGGATAGTGAGCAAAAGGCGATAGCGCAGAATGTGCTGGCTTTCGTGCTTGACCAGACGCTTCGGCTGCTGCATCCGTTTGTGCCATTTATTACCGAGGGGATTTTCCAGAAACTAAATGAGGTCGTGCCGCAGCGTAAACTTAACGGGCTGGCTGACGCTGGAAAAACGCAGGCCCTGGTCGTTTCCGACTGGCCGAGGCGAATTGACGAACTCAAGAATGATGCGGCTGAGGCAAATATTGAACACATCCAGACGGTAACGCGAACCTTGCGGGACCTGCGGAGCAAGCATAATATCGCACCAGGCAAAAAGATGGATGCCTCTGTTGCGGCCGGTGCCGAGATTGCCGGGATGCTGAATGAAAACAGTGCGCTTATCCGCCAACCGGCAAATCTGAAAGAGTTCGAAGCCCGGACTGGACTTGCCAAACCGGCTAATGCGGCGGCGGCGATTGTCGAACAGATGCAAATATACCTGCACAGCGCGATTGACCCGCAGGCTGAGCTGAAAAGGCTTACGAAGCAAAAAGAAGAAACGCTGCGGGCGAAAAAAGGCGTTGAGGCAAAACTTGCGAACGAGAATTTTGTAAACAAAGCGAGGCCGGAGGTCGTAGAACAGGCAAGGCAAAGACTAAATGAGCTAGCTGAGCAGTTAGCGGCGATTGAAGAACACGTTGCCCAACTGCAGAGCGGCAATTGAAAAGGCGGTGCGCAAGTGGAAATCGAGGTCGAACTTTCGCGGATAATCATAAACGAGGCCTCCGACCAGCAAGTCATTGTACTGAAAGAGCGCGACGGCAACCGCGGCTTTCCGATAGTCATCGGGATTGTCGAGATTTTTGCCATCGACCGCAGGCTCAAGGGATTGCAGCCGCCCAGGCCGATGACACATGATTTGCTCGAACAGGTGCTAACCTCGCTCGGCGCCAAAATTGAAAAGATTGTGATAACCGACCTGCTTCATCATACCTTTTACGCGAAGCTGTGTATCAATCTTGACGGCAAGACGGTGGAGGTGGATTCGCGGCCTTCGGATGCGATAGCATTATCGGTGGGAGTCGGAGCGCCTATTTTTGTTGCCGAGCACGTTTTCGAC
>CAZFHM010000228.1:0-3130 GCA_964518825.1 uncultured Pirellulales bacterium | reverse complement strand
AAAACGAACCCAAAACGAACCCAAAAGAACCCAATTTTTATCTCGCCAAAGGCGGACGAACCCAAAACGAACCCAATTTTTACCCGCCGAAGCAAGCACGGAGGCGGGCAAACCCAATTTTTTGGGCTTAGGTAATACAGGAAAATGAAAACGCTCGATGAGCTAAAAAGATTTTATCACGAGGTGCTCAAGCCGGACTTGCAGGTCTTGGAGCGGCAGCGGCTGGGGCTCGTCAAAATTATCACCTATATTGGCATTGGTGCTTTTGGCATTGCGGGAGTTATCATTTTCGTTTCTGTAAGCAGGATGAGAGACCCCGTTCCGTGCATAATTTTTCCATTGATGGCGGCGGGCGGTATCACTTTTGGTTTGGGGTGGTATATATCAAAGAACTACAGAGCTGATTTTAAAGTTTCGATTATCAAGCGGCTCGTGAGTTTTGTTGACGAACAGTTAAAATATAATCCAAAAAAACACATCAAACAATCTGAATTCAACGCATCTAAGATTTTTAATATTAAACCGAATATCTATAAAGGGGATGATTATGTTTCGGGTAAAATAGGTCAGACAGAAATAAGATTCTCGGAGCTGGACGCCAAACATGAGAGCGGTTCGGGTAAGAACCGGACCGTTGTACAAATCTTCAAAGGCCTGTTTTTCATCGCCGATTTCAACAAGCACTTCCGCGGCAGGACCGTTGTTTTGCCTGATACAACAGAAAAATTATTCGGTAAATTAGCCCAGACTTTCCAGAAATTAAACTTCACACGTGACGAACTGGTAAAACTGGAAGACCCTGAGTTCGAGAAGGAATTTGTGGTTTACAGCAACGACCAGGTCGAGGCGAGATACATACTCTCAACCAGCCTGATGAAAAGGATTGTGGATTTCAAGCGAAAGAGCGACAGGAAAATTCATTTGTCCTTTATAAACTCACAGGTTAACGTGGCAATCAGCTATAACCGAGGCTTGTTCGAGCCGAAGCTTTTCTCGACCTTGCTGGACTTTGGACTGGTAAGACAGTATTTCGAGGACTTAGAATTGGCCGTGGGAATAGTCGAGGACCTGAACCTCAATACGCGGATTTGGACAAAACAATAAGGGGAAAATCGTATTTTTGTCGGTTTTTGGTGACTTAATCGGCCAAAAGAAGCTCAAAACGGCCGTCGAAATTGCCGATAATCAAGAAAGTAAACAAAATCTGACTTGGCCTGATTTGGAGGACAAATAAAATGAACTGTCCCGCATGTTCGAACGAATTGACGCAAATGACGGTCGATGATGTCACTGTGGATGTCTGCAAAAACGGCTGCGGAGGAATATGGTTCGATAATTTCGAGCTCAAAAAATTCGATGAGCCGCACGAGTCGGCGGGCGAAGAGCTGCTCGAGATGGAGCACAACCCGAATGTGCGGATTGACCATAATCAAAGGTTCACCTGCCCCAAGTGTGAGGGCGTCGTGATGATGCGGCATTTCTTCAGCGTCAAACACAAGGTTCAAATCGACGAGTGCCCCGGCTGCGCGGGTATCTGGCTGGACACCGGTGAGCTTGGTCAAATCCGCGAGATGTTTGATTCCGAAGAATCGCGTCACCAGGCCGCCGATAAATATTTCCAGCAGGTATTCGGCAAAGAGCTGGCGGCTATGGAAGCAGAAGATGACGCCAAATTAGCCAAGGTCCGCAAGTTCGCAAATATGTTCAAATGGATCTGCCCGACTGCATACATCCCCGGCAAACAAGCATGGGGTGCTTTTTAATTTACAGGGCAAGGCGGCGATTATATAAACCCGTTATCGTGGCGACCAGATTCAGGTCGCGGCAAAGCCAGCGGCCTCTATTCGAGGGAGCCTGACATGGAAGACCGAGAAACGCAAGCCATTGAACAACGACTCAAACTTGAACATCAGCTCAAGCTCGGGGCGAACTGGTTCTACTGGATTGCCGGGTTCTCGGTGGTCAACTCGGTACTGCTGTTCACCGGCAGCAACTGGGGATTTGTCATCGGGCTGGGCATTACACAAATTATCAGTGCGATAGGAGCTGCCGCTGCCGAGGACCTGGGCTCGATAGGAACGGTAGTTGCTTTTATATTTACCCTGATTACAGCGGGCGTTTTTGTCTTGTTCGGTGTTTTTGCGAATAAGCGATACATCTGGGCCTTCATAGTGGGTATGGTCCTTTACGCGCTGGACGGGCTGCTGTTTCTGCTTATCCAGGACTGGCTCAGCATAGGCTTTCACGTCTTCGCACTATTCTGCATCTATAGCGGTCTCAAGGCGTACGGCGAGCTTCGCAAACTCGAAAATTCCAGCGTCAAAACTTCTGAACAGTTGCCTTTAACGGAATCGGCTGCGGAATAGTTCATTCCTGCGGCTTCTTCAACTCCTCGATTTTAGGCAGGTCTTTAAGGCTGTTCAGGCCGAACACTTCGAGGAATTTTTTTGTCGTCCCGTAGAGCATGGGTCGGCCGAGTACGTCGGCCCTGCCTGTTATCTTCACCAGGCCTTTATACATCAGCGAGCGAACCATCTCCCCTGCCGCAACACCTCGAATAGCTTCGACGTCGGCCCGGATTATAGGCTGCTTGTAAGCGATAATAGCCAAAGTTTCCAGGGCCGCTGCACTCAGTTTGCTGTCGCTGCGGGCCCGAAGCAGACTCTTAAGCCAGTGATTGTACGGCGAAAGCGTCAGCATCTGATAGCCGCCTGCGATTTGCACAATGCGAAATGCGTGATTACCGGCTTTATATTTCTCGTTGAGCGCCTTGACCGACTCGTTCACCTGCTTGGTTGTGATTTCGACAATTGCCGCCAGTTTCGTCGCCGACAATGATTCGTCACTTGCAAAAAGAATTGCTTCAATCACCGATTCGACAGTCGTCTCGACAGGCTCCTCCGGTTCGGCAAAAACCGGCTCGGCCGGCTGCTCCTGCCCGGTATCTTCATTTTCCCGGGCAATCTCCACCGCTTCATCGGCACTTTGAAGGGATTCTTCGAGTTCCTGCGAATCGGCCTGCTCATCCTGCAGGCTTTGTTCCTGGTTGTCGGTCATAATTTCTTCCATACAAACGGGTCTGCATCCTTCTTGCTGACGGTAATTTTGACGCCTTTTAGCTGTTTTTGCA
>CAZFHM010000227.1:0-3131 GCA_964518825.1 uncultured Pirellulales bacterium | reverse complement strand
TGCTGCAATAGACGGCGGCGTAAAGAAGGCACATATTATAGACGGCCGAATCCCACACTCACTGCTGCTCGAAATCTACACCGACAAGGGTATCGGCACACAGATAGTCAAATAAAGTCTTTGTATTTAGCCCCGCGTTTTACGCGGGGTTTTACCGGTATTTTGAGATTATATGAGCGCAGGACAATGACGACGCAGGAAACGATAGAAATGTTCGACAAATACGTGATCGCCAACTACGGCCGATTGCCGCGTGTCATCGTCAAGGGCAAGGGCTGTTATATGTACGACGCCGACGGCAACGAGATACTCGATATGTTCCCCGGCTGGGCCGTCTCCGGCATCGGCCATTGCCACCCTAAGGTCGTCGAGGCTATCCGCAAACAGGCTGCCGAGCTGCTGCATGTGGACAATACCTTCTATTCCGAGCCGCAGGGCAAACTCGCGAAGCTCTTAAGTGAACGCGCATTCGGCGGCAAGTGCTTCTTCTGCAACAGCGGCGCTGAGGCAAACGAGGCTGCGCTGAAACTCGCGCGCCTTTATACATCTAAGGAAAAGTATAAGTTTATCACAGCCGAAGGCAGCTTTCACGGCCGGACGTTTGCCACGGTGACGGCCACCGCCCAGCCGAAATACCACGAAGGCTTTCTGCCCCTGCTGCCGGGCTTTGTGTACGTGCCGTTCAACGATACAAAAGCGCTCGAAGAGGCGTTCACTGACGAAGTCGCTGCTGTTATGGTCGAACCCATTCAGGGTGAAGGCGGAATCAATATAGCAACAAATGAGTACCTCCATACGGTTCGCGAGTTGTGCGATAAGAACAACGCGGTTATGATTCTCGATGAAGTGCAGACCGGCATCGGCAGGACCGGCAAGTGGTTCGCCTATCAGCATTTTGACGTGACGCCTGACATTATCACTATGGCCAAGACGCTCGGGGGCGGCGTCGCAATCGGTGCGATGATGGCTAGGCCCGAAATCGCCGCTGTCCTCGTGCCTGGAAAACACGCATCGACCTTCGGCGGAAACGCACTGGCCTGCGCAGCGGCCATCGGAGTCATCGAAGCAATAGAGCAGGAGAACCTTCTGCAGAACGCGAACGAGCTGGGCAAATATATAATGCAGAAGCTCGAAGAATTGAAAAGCAAACATTCGATTATCGACCATGTGCGCGGCATCGGGTTGATGCTCGGCATACAGCTTACAAAACCGGGCGCGAAAATTGTCGATAGCTGTTTGCAGAAAGGCCTGCGTATAAACTGCACGCACGACACGGTGCTCCGGTTTATGCCGCCGATGATTGCAACCAAAGAACAAATCGACAAGGCGATAGACATTCTTGACGAAGTTATGAGCGAGGCCTCGGCATGAAGAACTTTCTCTCCATAGACCGCTGCACAACGCAGGAGCTTACCGAACTGCTTGAGCTTAGCGCTAAATTGAAAAAGCTCTACAAAAAAGGCGAACGCGACCTCTGCCTTTCCGGCAAGACCCTGGCAATGCTCTTTGAGAAACCGTCGTTGCGTACGCGTCTGAGCTTCCAGGTTGCAATGACCGATTTGGGCGGAGCAAGTATATACGTCAAACCCGAGGACATAGGCGGTATCGGCAAGCGCGAGCCGGTAAAAGACATCGCGCGGGTATTGAGCCGCTACGTCCACGGCATAATGGCCCGGACGTTCGAGCATAATACAATAGTCGAGCTTGCTCAATTCGCCGAGATACCCGTGATAAACGCACTGAGCGATTGGTCGCATCCCTGCCAGGCCATGGCCGATTGTCTAACGATACAGGAACACCTCGGTAAGCTCGAAGGTGTACGAATAGCTTACATAGGCGACGGCAATAACGTCGCCCGGTCACTGGCCTTTGCCGCAGCAAAGCTGCAAATGAAACTGACGGTCGCCTCGCCTAAAGGTTACGAGCTGGACGCCGAGTCAATCGACAAGGCCAATAGTTTTGCCGCCGATGCCGTCACACAGACTAACGATCCCGTCGTTGCGGTCAAAGATGCGCAGGTAGTTTACACCGATACCTGGGTAAGCATGGGCCGGGAACAGGAAAAGCAGCAGCGCATAAAAGATTTCGAAGGCTTCCAGGTAAACGCCGAGCTTTTGAAGAACGCCCCAGCCGGTGCGAAGATTATGCACTGCCTGCCCGCGTATCGCGGATTCGAGATAACAGACGAGGTAGCTGAATCTCCAAACTCCATTATCTTCGACCAGTCCGAAAACCGCCTCCACTTCCAGCGTGCATTACTGAAAAGGCTGATGAGTTAACGTAGCGGGTTTGTTTGACTTTTTACCCCATATCGGGCATAATGTCTTTCCGATAAGAATTGTCTAGTGCTGTTTCAGGAAGAGATTGTATTTATGACACATCATAAAATCATAATCGGCGATTCAAGAGAAATGAATGAGGTACCGGATAAATCGGTACATCTGATTATAACCTCGCCGCCTTACTGGCAGCTTAAAGATTATGGCAACAGCGACCAAATCGGATTCGACCACAGCTATGAAGACTATATAAACAATCTCAATCTTGTCTGGAACGAATGCCGCCGCGTCTTGCACGACGGCTGCCGGCTGTGTATCAATATCGGCGACCAGTTTGCCCGCTCCGTCTATTACGGCAGGTACAAAGTCATCCCGATACGGACGGAGATAATAAAATTCTGCGAGACCGTCGGATTCGATTATATGGGCGCGATAATCTGGCAAAAGGTTACTACCTGCAATACAACCGGCGGCGCAACAATAATGGGGTCGTTTCCTTATCCGCGTAACGGCATATTAAAAATCGACTATGAGTTCATTTTGATCTTCAAAAAGCATGGCGGACCGCCGACCGTCGGCAGCACCGTAAAAGAAAAATCAAAAATGACCATTGAAGAATGGAACCGGTATTTTGCCGGCCACTGGAATATACCGGGCGAAAAACAGAACGGGCATCTGGCGATGTTTCCCGAAGAAATTCCTCACCGCCTTATTAAGATGTTCAGCTTCGTTAACGATACCGTGCTCGACCCTTTTCTGGGCAGCGGCACAACCACACTGGCGGCAAGAAATCTCGAAAGGAATTCGATAGGATATGAGATTAACTCAGATTATATATCCGTCATAAAAGAG
>CAZFHM010000226.1:0-3132 GCA_964518825.1 uncultured Pirellulales bacterium | reverse complement strand
AAAAAACGGGCGAGGTGGTGGTGACCGGCTGGGGGGGAAACCGGTGTGCCACGCTGCCTCGCCGAGGTTTATAAGCTGCAAATCGCAGCGTTATATCAATTTATATTTCGGAATAATACCGGAACTTAGTTTACTATAAAAAGACTGTCAAATAAAAAACCTTTTCTTGCGAGGGAACTACAGCCCCAAGCTCCCCAGTTATATGCTCAATATACAGTGTCCATTGGGGAAAATCAAGTGTAAAATTCGTGTTTCGAGGAATTTTTAAGTCCTTATTATAACGACCTTTCGCAGCTAACAGGGCCTTTTGACGGTCTGTAAGTTGGCCGAAAATCGGGCATTTGCAGCTTTTTGCAGTAGCAAAATTGCCCTTTTAGTGATATTTTTTTAGGGTTTCGTTTGTTTGGCTTAGTCTGCCCCTTGAAAAATGGCCAAAATTAAAGAGAAAATTGAACGGCTCAGGGATACAATCGCAACGGTCTGCGGTCGTGCACAAAGGGACCCCGCCGAGGTCAAGCTGGTTATTGTCACCAAGTCGGCCGATATCGACGCCGTTAAGGAGGTGCTCCATCTCGGCTATGTCGACCTCGGTGAGAACCGGGCTCAGCAGCTGAAAAAAGTCGCCGGCCAGCTGGTCGAGTATCTCGAAGGCAATAACGCCAACGGCCTGGCAGCGCAGGATATCCACTGGCACATGATAGGCCACCTCCAGCGAAACAAGGTCCGCCAGGTCCTGCCGCTGATTTGGCTGATACACTCGGTCGATACCCTGCGGCTGGCGGAAGAAATCAACTCCGCCGCCGCTAAGCTTAACCTCAACCCAAAGGTCCTTCTGCAGGTCAATACCTCCAGCGAACCGCAAAAGTACGGTGTCCCCGTCGGTGCGGCTATTCACCTGGCCGAACAGATTGAGACGCTGCCCAATTTGAAATTGTGCGGACTGATGACAATGGCGCCACTGACCCATAACAAGGAAATCGTACGCTGCTGCTTCGCCAGGGCACGGGAGCTGTTCGTCGAGATGAAGGGTGAAAGAGTTGTCGGACCCGATTTTACCGAGCTGAGTATGGGCATGAGCAGTGACTACGAGGTGGCGATAGAAGAAGGGGCCACAATCCTGCGAATCGGCTCAGCCATATTTGCCGGCTGACCCGTCGGCTGCCGTGTTCGTTAATAGCCTGCAAAAGCCAAAATCCTGCAAAGTCATACCCCGAACAAGCCGAAAAGACCTGCTGGTATTGGTGGAAAAATAATTTTATTTTAACGTCCTATAAGTAAACGGGTAATGGGGACACCAATGACAAGAGCCGCATCAGCAGAAACGGCCGATTTGTTGATAAGTTTTACCGATGTCCTGTATCTGACCAACCACGGGCAGATGCCGGCTCGTATTCGCAAACTGCTCAGACAAAAAAAGTTGTCCTATCTCGTTTTGTCCGAAGCCGATTTTGCCCGCATTGTTCAGCGCCTCGACCTTATCGGAACTGTAATAATAGATATCCTCGGCACCGAAATTTCGCATCCCGGCCGGCTCGGCCAGGTAATTGAATCCCTCGAGCAGAATAATATTGGCGTAATCCTGCTCAGCGGAAACCAGCAGACCGAAGCCGCCCGGCCCGACTCTTACACAGACCAAAGCACCCCATCCGGCAATGGCAAGCTGTATCCGGTCGACCTCGACGAGCTGTGGATTCGCATCAGTGTCAACCTCGCCTACCGTAAGCAGAGTTCCGGCATGGTAATAAAACCCGCCGCGCCTCCGAAAAAAGTTGCCACCACCTGCAGCAACCGCCTTGCAGACCAGTTGAATATTACCGAGGTCCTGTTGGACAATCTTTCCGAGCAGTTGCGTCTGGCTGGTATGGTTCAGAGGGACTTCCTGCCTCAACATCTGCCCAATACCAAAAAACTCCGCTGGGCCACCGCGTTTTTCCCGGCCGAGTGGGTCTCCGGTGACATATACGATATAGCACGGCTCGACGAACAGCATATCGGTTTCTACGTTGCCGACGCCGTGGGCCATTCGATGCCCGCCGCACTGCTGACCATATTCCTAAAGCAGGCCCTGGTTATGCGTCAAACTTTCGGCGACGACTACAGCATATTTGCCCCTGCCGACGTTGTGAAGAACCTGAACCTCAGGATGACAGGCCAGCGATTAAGTGGATACCAGTTTGCCACCTGCTGCTATTGCCTGCTCAATACCGAAACACTCGAACTAATCTACGCCCGCGCCGGCCATCCCTATCCCATACTCATTCGTGACGGCAAATGCACGCAGCTCGAAATCAGGGGCTCTCTGCTCGGCATCTTCGAACAGGCAATGTACAAACAGCAGAGTATTAAGCTTCAAAGCGGCGATAAGCTCGTGCTCTACTCCGACGGCGCCGACCCGTTCATCGGTTCCTTCGACGACAAGAAAGGTTTCATCTTCACCGAGCAGTTCCTCGAGCTGACGCACCAGCCTCTGACGCAGATGTTCCAGGGTTTCAACAGCCTTGCCCAGGAACAGCAGCTCGACCCCAATGAAATCGACGACATCACAATCGTCGGACTCGAAGTGCTCTAAAGATTCGCATTGAGAAAAACAGCAATCCCGGTTTTTCCTTGACAAAACGGCGCTAAAACGCTATAATTCCCCGCAATTGGGGTGGAGTGTTCGAGTCGTCACGTATTGATTTCTTTGGCTTTGGGTTTAAAGTGCGCGCTCGGAATTCTGCTGTAATATTTTTGGCCTTTATCGTATTTGCCGCCGTCGTTCTGCCGGTATATGGCTCTACGATAACTTATGTTTATGACGGCCCGCCAAGGCCAATACCCGCCGATAGCAATTTGAGCATAGGCCTGATGGATAGCGCCGTCATCAATATCACCGACCATCGAATTATCAGCGACATCAACGTGGCGATTGACATCACACACACCAATGTCTTCGATTTGGAAATAATGCTGCAGGGTCCGAACGGCCGGGAAATTTACCTCAACGCCTATTACGATACCAAGAGCTTTTTCAACGAGCCGAACTATTCAAATACGATATTCGACGACGAAGCCAACCTGGCTATTGAGCAGGGTAGTGCTCCGTTTGCCGACAGCTTCAGACCAAAAAGCGGCAACTTCCTCAGCGCATTC
>CAZFHM010000225.1:0-3172 GCA_964518825.1 uncultured Pirellulales bacterium | reverse complement strand
AACGAACGTCAGCCGCGACCCATCCAAAGCCAGACAATATCTCCCGTGTTTGGGTCTATATAGACGGGGTCCTGTGTGCTCGGATACGTATTGTTATTGCCATTCAGATACATGCGCATAGCTAAATCGATTTGCCTGAGATTGCTTGCACACACCATTCGCTTTGACAGAGAGCTGGCCTTTCCAAGTGCCGGTATTAGTATGGCAAGTAACAGGGCGATTATGCCGATGACAACCAGCAGCTCAATTAATGTAAAAGCGCGATTGAGGTTTATCTTCCGTGACATATTGTGAGGGCTTTCAATTTATAGTTGAAAGTGTGGAGTTCCAGAAATCAGATATCATTCAACCGTCACGCTTTTGGCGAGGTTACGGGGTTTATCGACATCATGGCCTCGCAGCAGCGCCGCATGATATGCCAGAAGCTGTAGTGGAATAACCGTCAGCATAGGCTGCAACAGCTCAGGTGCATCGGGTACTGTTATCAGGTGGTCGGCGTGCTCTTTGATGTTTTCGTCGCCTTCGGTCGCCACGATGATTGTTCTTCCGCCGCGGGCCCTTACTTCTTCGATATTGCCCATAATCTTGTCGTATTGCGGTCCTTCCGTAGCGATAAAGACTGCCGGCATCTGCTCGACAATAAGTGCAATGGGGCCGTGTTTCATCTCCGCCGCCGGCAAACCTTCGGCATGAATATAACTAATTTCCTTGAGCTTCAGAGCGCCTTCGAGAGCGACGGGGTAGTTGACACCTCGGCCGAGAAATAACCAGTTGTTTTTGTCCAGATTTGCCTGGGCGATTTGTTTTATGTAATCCGATTGTTCGAGGATTCTGCGTATCTTTTCCGGAATCCGGGAGAGCTCCTCGATAAGATGTGCTACATAATCGCTGCTGAGATGTTTCCTTCTTCCAAGCTCAATGGCAAGCATAGTCAGCACGGCTACCTGAGCCGTAAAGGCCTTTGTACTTGCAACGCCGATTTCAGGCCCGACGTGAAGATATATACCCGCATCGGTTGCCCGTGCGATGGAAGAACCTACAACGTTGACGATGCCGAGTACCGTTGCTCCGCGCTCCTTGGCCTGTTCGACCGCAGCGAGTGTGTCGGCCGTTTCGCCCGACTGGCTGATGCAGATAACGACGGTGCCGTCTTCGATAACGGGATTTCGGTACCTGAATTCGCTGGCGTACTCGGTCTCGGTTGGGATACGAACAAGGTTTTCAAAGAGAAACTCGCCGACGATTCCGGCGTGCCATGCTGTGCCGCATGCGGTCAATATGAGACGTTTGGTTTTGGTCAATTCTCGCAGGTACTTTTCTATTCCGCCGAGCACTATCTTGTTATTGCGTGTGTCGAGCCTGCCGCCCATACATATCTCGAGGGCCTGCGGCTGTTCGAAAATTTCCTTGAGCATGTGATGCTCAAAGCCGCCCAGCTCTATCTGCTCGAGCGAGAATTCAATTTCGCCAAGCGATTTTGTTACGGTAACGTTGTCAATCGTCTTGGTGCTGAAACCGCCCGGACCGATGGTTACCATTTCATTATCGGACATATAGACTGCCTGGGTGGTATGCTCGACAATCGCCGAGGCGTCGGAAGCTAATATATACTCGCCGTCACCTACGCCGAGGATAAGCGGGCTGCCTTTTTTCGCGCCGATCAGCATATCCGGACAGTCACTGCACAGTATTGCCAGTCCGTATGTGCCGTGCACTTCGTGAAGAGCTCTTTGAACGGCCCATTCGAATTTATTCTGGCCGGCAGGCGGTTTCTGCTGCTGACCGTTCTCATCACAGCAGTAAAAATAACCTATCAGATTTGCGATAACTTCCGTATCAGTATCGCTGACGAATTTAACATCTTCGCTCTGCAGCCATTTTTTCAGCGTGGAGTAGTTTTCTATGATGCCGTTATGCACCACAGCGATTTTGCCGGTATAGTCGAGGTGCGGATGCGCGTTTGTGGTGTTAGGCTCACCGTGTGTCGCCCAGCGTGTATGTCCCAGACCAAGCGTGTCACTCTTGAGAGGTTTGTCGAGAATTTCTTCGAGAGCACTTATGCGGCCGCTCGTCTTCTTTATCTTTATAGTCCCGTCGTGCAAAAGAGCTACGCCTGCAGAATCGTAGCCGCGATACTCCAGCCGTTTCAGGCCTTCTATAAGAATTGGTTGGGCAGCCTTCTTGCCGAGATACGCCACAATGCCACACATATTTATCTCCGTCGAATCTACAAATCCATTTTTTTAAATGGGCCAAATTGATGAGCAAGTGTACCAGAATCACCTCAGCCCGACAAGCTTCAGAAAGTTTTGTATTAGGTATAGTCTCCTCCTGAGCAGCTTGCATTTGACTTGACGGCCCTTATACGTTTTAATTGTACGCAGGGTTCGGTAATATCGGCCTTTTTTACCGGGCCGTAACCTTTTGGAGTGCAGTTGCTTATGGTCGTTGTAATCGATTATGACGTTGGAAATGTCAAAAGCGTTTGTAATGCTTTTGAACGCATCGGTTATAAGGCTAAACTCAGCCGTGACCCGCAGGATGTGGAATACGCATCCGGGCTGGTCCTGCCCGGCGTGGCTGCGTTCGGCTTTGCGATGAACGCACTCGGCGACCTGGCCGGGTTGTTAAAAGAAGTGGTGGCCAGGGGCAAGCCGCTGCTCGGGATTTGTGTGGGCTATCAGTTACTCTTTGACCAGAGCTGTGAGCACGGCACTTTCAGGGGACTGGGCCTTATCAAAGGCAACGTCGTTAATATCCCGCAGGGCAGGACCATTCCGCACATGGGCTGGAATTCGGTCGAACTGCCGCGGGAGATGAGGTTGTTTGAGGAGCTCGGCCCTGCAAAACATTTTTATTTCGCACATTCGTATTATTCGCAGGTCGCCGACCCGCAAGCCCTCGTTGCATATACCGATTACGGTTTCGAGTTGCCCGCGGCCGTTCAGAAGGGCAACGTTTACGGAACGCAGTTTCACCCTGAAAAGAGCGGCCCGAACGGTCTGCAGGTGCTGAAGAATTTTTTCGGGATTTGTGAAAAAGGCTGACCGTTATGCTGGCAAAGAGAATAATACCTTGTCTCGATGTAAAGGACGGCCGAGTCGTCAAGGGCGTTAATTTTCTCAACCTTCGCGACGCCGGCGACCCGGTCAAGCTCGGCGCACGGTACAGT
>CAZFHM010000224.1:0-3282 GCA_964518825.1 uncultured Pirellulales bacterium | reverse complement strand
GGTGTTCAGCCTCATATTATCGCCTGCCGTGCGGCAAGGGCGGTTACGGAAAAGGTACGCCAGAAAATCAGCGTCTATAGCAATGTGCCTCTCGAGCGGGTCGTGTCGGTGCCGGATTCGGCGAGTGTCTATATGATACCCGCCATGCTTCGGGAAAGAGGGCTCGATTTCGAAGTGCTGCGGTTGTTGAAAATCGAAGACCGTATCAACCTGCGAAATGAGCGCAAGGCCTGGGCGAAGTGGTGCGACTTCACCGATAAGATAGATTCGCTCGAATACAAAACCACAATCGGCATCACGGGCAAGTATATTTCCGTGCGTGATAGTTACGCTTCGATTATCAACTCACTGGAGCATGCCGGAATCGCGATGGGCAGCGAGGTCAATATAAAATGGATTGATACGACAGACGTTACAGACAGCAACGCGGCTGAGAATCTAAAAGACGTTGACGGCATAATCGTTCCCGGCGGGTTCGGCACTCGCGGCACGGATGGTAAAATTGCCTGTATCAGATACGCTCGCGAGAACGGCCTGCCTTATCTGGGTATATGTTACGGTTTTCAGATGGCGGTGCTCGAATTTGCAAGGAAGGTTTGCGGTCTGGCGGGCGCCAACAGTACCGAGATTGAGCCGAACTGCAATGAGCCGGTGATAGATATTCTGCCCGAACAAAAGAAAATCGAAGGGCTCGGCGGCAATATGCGCTTGGGCGGCAGGGACATCGAAATTAAAGCCAACACCCGTGCATGGCAGTTGTTCGGCAAAAGCAAAACCGTCCGAATGCGGTTCAGGCACCGTTACGAAGTCGACCCGCGCTATATCGAGACACTACAATCGCACGGGCTTGTCTTCAGCGGCAAGGCGCCCGACCAGCCGATTATGCAGATACTCGAACTGCCCGAACACCCCTTTTTCATAGCGACACAGGCGCACCCGTGTTTGACGAGCAGGCCGTTGAATCCTCAGCCGATGTTCGTCGGACTCGTAGCGGCGGCGATGCAGAGACATTATCCGCAGCAGAACCTGCCGGACGGAATCGAAGCGGCGCAAAAAGTTGCGGCAGGAGCATAATTGTATTGAGACATTTTCAAACCGTCTCAATGGTGTGGGGCAGATTTTCAAGTGGGCAGCCGCTGCACTTTGCTTTAGGCTTGCAAAAGTCTTTGCCGACTCGAACCAGCAGCGCATGATACTCATTGAAGAGTGCAACGTCTTCGGTCAGGCTGAATTGAAAAAGCTGCTGCAATTGTTCGTAATCACAGCTGCCTTCTAACAGGCCGTGCCGTATTACTACCCGCGCAGTGTAAGCGTCAACGACGAAAATCGGACGCTCGAACGCGTACAATAAAATCGAATCGGCTGTTTCGTTGCCTATGCCTTTTATATTCAGCAGATCCTCGCGAAGCCTTGCTGTCGATAATTGCTCGATGTTTTCAATTCGGCCGTCGTATTCATCGAAGAGCCACGTGAGGAAACTTTTCAGGCGCCTGGTCTTTATATTGAAATAGCCCGCCGGCTTAATCAGGGCCGCAAGTTCTTCGAGATTCATTTCATAAAGCACTCGTGCGGAAAGGGCGTTCGCGTTTTTCAGGTTTGCAATTGCCTTTTCGACGTTGGTCCAGTTCGTATTCTGGGTCAGTATGGCCCCGATTATGATTTCGAATTGACTGTCGCCCGGCCACCCTGTACCGAGCCTGGTGCAGGGCCACCAGTGCTGAGGCCCGAATCGCTCGAAGAGAAGCTCGTATATTTCGGTCAGTTTTTCGCTCGTTGACATAATAGCTGTCCGTGTTTTGCCGTGTTAATTGTTGTCAATCCGGCCCCGATAAACTAAACTCTCATCATCAGGCACTTTTGCATTAACGGAGTAAACACGGCATTGGTCAAGGAAGATAAAAGCAAGTTCGGTTCCGGTCAACTTCTAAATTTCACCAGGGATTCGTATCTCGAGCGCACCAGCAGGCCGATTTACGCCCTTGTGTTCCTGGTTCCGTTTATTGTCCTTTACGAGCTGGGCACAATCTTCATCAACACCGATGTTCTCGACAAGTCACAGGTTCGTGTTGTGGCGTTTGTCTGGCTGCAGCGGGCACTCGAGTATATCGGCCTTGGGGGCAAGTTTGCCTGGGTCGCTCCGCCTCTGGTGGTTGTGGTGATTCTTATCTGGCTGCAGGTGACCAGCCGCAAGGGATGGAGCGTTGTCATTACCGATGTTTTGCCGATGGCGCTTGAGTGTATCCTGCTTGCGGTCCCGCTGCTGGTGCTGAGCTTATTTTTGAACAGCTCGGGCCCGGCGACAAATGCCGCCGTCTTTTTGCAGGGCGGCGCCGACGCCCTTGTAAGCCGCTCACTGCTTGCCGATGTGGTGACTGGGGTAGGGGCCGGTATTTATGAAGAGCTTATCTTTCGACTGATTCTGATATGTCTTTTGATGATTGTTTTTCAGGACCTGGCGAGAATCGGCCACAACAATGCGATAATTCTGTCGGTCCTGGTCTCAGCGGCCCTGTTCAGTGCGCACCATCACCTCGTTTTTCTTGACGGGCAGTTTTCCCCGGCGGCGCCTTTTGCCTGGCCGGTCTTTATTTTCCGGGCGGTTGCCGGGATTTATTTTGCCACCATTTTTGCAATTCGAGGTTTCGGAATCACCGCCGGAACACACGGCTTCTACGACATTCTTGCGACGGTGATTAACGCCGTTTTCTTCAGTCAGCAATAGTACGTTAAAATCTTTACACTCCATCAATTTTTGCAAAAAAACTTCTGCTGCGTTAGTCTTTTGCAAAGCTGTATTTGCAAGATAATGGTCCTATAAAGCAACCAAACCGCGTTATCAGTACTGATAAATGACTTGAAATTCTGCACTTATATTGTGTATAATACGTCTGTAACGATGATGTAATTTCCTTCGGGGTTGTATATGGAATCACCACAGATTAACGTTGCAATCGACGAATTGACCTTTCATCTTTTCCAGAGGCCTTTGCATCCGGAGCTGTTCAACATCTACGCCAAGCGAGAGCTGAAGACCGACAAGTACGAAGCGCTCATATGGGTAACCGGCTGCACGCATGTCGTCAGTGTATTCGCCGAGGATATCTGCCTGAGCGAAGTGGTCAGCGGTCCGGGCCAGATGCTGCCGCAGCGCGGTCTGGTCGAGCGGTTCCAGTTTCGCGGCCCGCGCTCACACAAGTGCACGCTGAGCCGGGGGATGAGTTACATGACCGATTTTCAGATTGAGCGGATGAGCCCGAATCTGTACCGGCAAAGCCATATTGA
>CAZFHM010000223.1:0-3332 GCA_964518825.1 uncultured Pirellulales bacterium | reverse complement strand
TCAGGCCGAAGTATCAGGGAGCTGTACAGTCACGGCGGACGCAACCAGAGCCAGGACCGTCAAACGCTCGATTTGACTCAGCAGATAATCCTCGACGCCATCGAGCAGGACGCCAGTGACATATTGATTGACCCCAAGGATAATTCCACTCACATCGTAAGATTTCGGGTTGACGGTGTGCTTCGCGAAGTCGAACAGGTTGATTCGCAAACCTGCCAGGCCGTTATTAACAGCATAAAAGCCGTCAGCAATATGGACATCGCCGACAAACGTCGGCCGCAGGACGGCGCTTTCGTCGCCAAAACATCCGACAGCAGGATATCGTTTCGCGTCGCCAGTGCCGGCGTCCTCAACGGCGAAAAACTTTCCATCAGGGTCCTCAACCAGGACCCGGGCCGTTTCCAGATTGACGGCATCGGCCTGTCCGAAAAACAGCAGGCGGTTATCCGCCAGGCAATCAACAGTCCTTCCGGCATGATATTGATGTGCGGGCCGACCGGCAGCGGAAAAACAACAACTATGTACGCCATGCTGAACCAAATCGACCTGAACACGCGAAACGTGATTACCGTCGAAGACCCCATCGAATATGTGCTGCCGCAGGCAAGCCAGATTGAGGTAAACCCCAAAGCCGACATCACCTTCGCCAAGAGCCTGCGAAGCATGCTCAGACAGGACCCCGACGTGATATGTGTCGGTGAAATTCGCGACGAAGAAACGGCCCAGATCGCCCTGCGGGCCGCCCAGACCGGGCATCTCGTTCTGGCTACGGTGCACAGCACCAGCAATGCCTCGGCGCTAATCAGGCTCGTAGACCTCGGAGTAACCCCTGCAATGCTCTCCACCGGACTGAACATGATAATCTCCCAGAGACTCGTGCGCAAACTCTGCCAGTACTGCAAGAGACCGGCCCAGTTCACTCCACGCCAGGTCCACGAATTCCGCAGACGCCTAATCAACTGCAGCGGCATGTATCAGCCCGCCGCAGGCTGCGACCAGTGTCACTATACCGGCTACCGCGGCAGGACCGGCATCTACGACCTGCTCACAGTCGACGATAAAGTCAGACAGAACATACTTAGTAACGAAGTCGCCCTGTCACAGTTGAGAAAAGAGGGCGTGAAAAAAGGCAAAAGCAGCTTGAGAAAACAGGGTATGAAAAAGGTCGTCTCCGGCGCCACTTCTTTGCAGGAGCTGTTGCGAGTTTTGGGACGTGACGAATGATATTCTGGACTGGATTAATACTGGCTCTGGTACTCGCCGCCATGACGGCGAAAAAGGGTCTCTATGAGACCTGGACGCTTTTTTTCAACGTCGCAATAGCCGTCTATCTCGGCCTTACTCTCGGCCCGGTACTCAAAGGCCTTTTAGGAGTCGAAGGACGCGGCGGCGAAGTCTTCGTGATACTGGGCACAGCCGTTATCTGCCTGACCGTGCTATACCTATTCTCCTACGTAATTTTCCTGAGCCAGTTTCACGTAACCTTTCCGAAGGTACTCGATACTGTCGGCGGTGCCCTGCTCGGATTCCTGACGGGTCTTCTCATCTGGAGCTTCGTCGCCTTTCTAATCTGCGTCAGCCCCTTAAGCCAATATAAGCTAATCAATAAAATCGGCTTCAACGGCACTTCCATCCAGAGCAACACCGGCTATATGAAATGGTGGACCGGAATAATCCACGGCATAGTTGCAGCCGACCAAAAAGAGCAAAGCATCACCCTGACCGTTGATACCCTCGTGGAAAATGCAGACAAAGCCGCTCTCAAGAAAACCGTCATCGAACCCAACGAACCACCGCCGTCTGTAGAAACGGTGACAACCGAAAAAGAAATCACCCCCGCCGACCTCGGACCGCCCCCCGAACTCGAATTCGAAGACATCTAAAGCCGAATATTATATCAGCCGTTGCTAAGCTGACTTTCTACGAGGTCGCAGATGATATGATATGCAACCTGATGAATCTCCTGTGCGCTGCTTGTTTGCGCACAATCAATACACAAACAAAGGTCGGCTGTTTTTTCCAGCTCGCTGTTGCTCCTGCCGGTAAATGCCAATACCTTCGCGCCTTTTTCCTTCGCCAGCCGTACAGCCGCAAGAATATTGGCGCTTGCTCCGCTGGTCGATAAAGCCCACAGTATATCACCCTTGCCTACCAGGCCTTCCACCTGCCGCCTGAAGATTTCCTCAAAACCATAATCGTTACCGACACTGGTCAATATGGACGTATCCGTCGAAAGCGCAACTACCGGCAGGGCCTTTCTTTCTTTTCTGAACCTGCCGACCAGCTCACCGGCAATATGCTGACAATCCGCCGCCGAGCCCCCGTTGCCGCAAAGATACAAACGCCCGCCGTTCTTAAAACAATCGATGATAGCCTCCGCCATTTGCACAACCGCATCGATGCCCGTCTGTTCGAGTACATCGACGAGTTTCCTGTGGTTTTGAATTGCCTGTTTGACTGTGTCCTTCATCCCTGACCGGCCCAATTATATAAAATCGTCGCGCGAAACCTGTTAACGCCGCACGATTCTATTCTTAACTCTTGGCCTGGTCAAGGATAAGGTCTTTGACTTTCTGGCTGGGCAGATTCAGAGCACCGTAAGCGCCGGCAGCGGCGCTGCGCAGCGAGGCTTCCGCCTCCTGTGACCCGACTATCTCGTAAATCGCATCGACCTGTTCGTCGCCAAGCAGGTTGCCGTTGACCTTGGCGCTCGAAGCCAGCGACGCGAACGCCGCGATACGAATTTCCTGAGGATTCTCATCACTCAGCGCCATCGCCGCTATCGCCCGCTGCGCCGCAGGGCTATACAGGTACGCCAGCACCTGCGCCGCGAGCACCTTTATCTGCACCCTGCTGTCCTTGGTCGCATCAATCAGCGCCGTCTCGGCGTCAGCCAGGTTGATTACGGCGTTTCTCTCGACAGCCAGTTTCAGCATAACCGTCGCCGCCCGCAGGGCGTAGCTGTCAGCCAATTGTCCACTCCACTGTCCCTCAGCCACACTCGTCTCCGCACTTTCCCGCAGCGCATCAGCCAGGCTTTGCACAACGATTCTGCTCTCCGCGAAAGGCTCTTTCGGCCCGGCCCCGGCAATAGCTATCGCTGCACTGTATCTGACCGCCTTGTCATCAAAAGATAATGCCGCCAATAGTGGCTGCTCCAGCTCGAGCCGGTACATCAGCGACTTTTCACCGGCGTTCTTCTCGAGCGCCTCGATAGTATGAAGCGCCACGTATGCATTTTTGTCTTTAATCGCGCGGGCCAATGCCTGGTGCAGATACTCAGGCCCCGCCGTCGTTGCATATACCGAAGCACTCGCATGTCCCTCGCCGAA
>CAZFHM010000222.1:0-3337 GCA_964518825.1 uncultured Pirellulales bacterium | reverse complement strand
CTCCTTGATCATTGGCTGGTCTGTTTGAGCTAAACAGGTTACGACGGTTAGGCAAAACGGACTGATTGCCCCTGTTATCACTGCAAAATACATTATCTTTTGAAACATTGTATCATCTCCTTGTTTGATTAATGTAATTAATTGTAAAATGCAGTAATGCAAAAACAATACTGCTGTTGCCCCTATTCAACCTGACAGGCATTATATTCTGTTGCAGGCTTTTGCTCAACATTTTTTTCTTCGCTAACGGCATCGAGTTACTTTGGCGGCGTCCTGGGGTATTTTAAACTCAGCGGGTTTTTGTACTGTTTACCTTTTTATACTGGTACGGTTTTACTTCATTATGAAAGTGTAAAGGCATCACGTTGATTTCCGGCCGGGCATAAATTACGCTGTTTGCAGTTGTCGCTGCGCTCGCAGAACGGCTGCTGTGTCACTGAATACGAGCTGCTTTAACAGGCTGGCCGGTACGCAGGTCAGCTCGAGATTAAATACCCTCTCTTCAACCATCCCCGCTATCGTTCTTGCGGTGTGGCGGTCAAGCCCTTCAGCGGCAATCAAATCTTCGACAATCACAAACTTGTCCCACGGGCTTTTCCGCAATTGATAGTCATCACTAAATAATTTGTGCGCGTCGGATGCCCCTTCAAGATTGACGTGCACAACTTCGATTCTGCCGCGCCGCATCTTCCTGAGGTAGTGGTGGGTAACCAGCGCCTCGGCTGCGGCCTCGTAACCAGTTGCCGTTAGTGTGACCTTCAAAACCGACAGAATCTCGCTGCTCGGAATAGCGTTCTCGCCGTGCCTTTTATAAAGGTAATAAGTGACGACCTCGGACAGGTTCTCAGCCGTTATAATATCGGTCTGCTCAACACAGGCCAGTGCCTTGCTGATGATATGCATTACCTTCGTATGAAGGTATTCTTCGCAGGTTCCGTCTGCCTTTATGACTTTCAGGCGAGCCTTCATGAACCTTCTATCTGCCTCCATGCAAAGAGAGTAAAGTCAATAATATCATCAGACGTCGAAGAGCTTCGGCCTCGATGCGGCGTTCGTCTGACCAATCATCGCGGTCACCTCGTCTATCAAGTCACCGGCGTCTTTGAACTCACGATACACGCTGGCGAAACGTATGTATGCGACTTTATCAACCGCACGCAGGTGCTTCATTACACTTTCACCGATGAACGTACTGGATACTTCCTTATCGAAGCTCTTGAAAATATCCTCTTCAACTCTGTCGGCTATCTGCTGAACCTGTTCTGCCGAGACCGGCCTTTTGTAGCAAGCTTTCTGCAGACCGGCGACGGCCTTTTCCCTGTCGTAAGGAACTCTCGAGCTATCCTTTTTTACCACATATAGCTTGAAGCTCTCTCCCGCCTTTTCGTAGGTAGTAAATCGTCTCTCGCAATTCAGGCACTGCCTGCGCCGCCGTATCACACGACCCGAATCGCTGGAACGCGAATCGATGACTTTGTCGTGATCTTCCTTGCAAAAGGGGCATCGCACCGGTCCGTTAGCCCTCCCTAAAAACCACGATTTCAAACAGGATACACTATATTTCGAAGTCGGACCTATTGTAAGCTCAATATGTAGTGTGTCAAAGAAATTCCACGGCACGTTTTTGTGCAATTTGGGGTCGGAGGCTGTTAAATTCTCGTTCACTCGGCCCCAATCCCTGCAAACACAAAGGCTAACAACGCAACTACCGAGAAACTCACAGGCTCCTTTTGCTTTAATTTTTTTAGGGACCCTCTAAAAATTGCTTTTGTGGCGAAAGCCAGCGAAATTTTCACATGCAAGGCGGCAGGGCCAAAATCGCCGCAGGCGTAGCCAAAGCTACATCGAGGACGATTTTGCGCCCGACAACGATGCAGGTGGAAATTGCAGCGGCTTGCAGTAAAAATGGATTTTTAGAGGTTCCCTATAAAATAAAAAGGCCTCTGCGCCGATGGCGCAGAGGCCCAACTCGGAAAGAAACTCACATGGCCCCCCCATAAGGACTATTTTAGAATCCCTCTTTCCTGTCATTTATAATATAAGCCAGAAATGTTGGCCTGCCAAATAAACGGGTGGCTTTTTCGTTGAATAAACGCCGGATAAGATTGGGTTCGTTTGGGTTTGAATTGGGTTTGCCCTCCGTCGCCAAGGCTATGGAGGGTAAAAATTGGGTTCGTTTTGGGTTCGTTTTTGGGCGAAATGGCTGTTTTGGGGCCAAAAACGCAGAAAATTGGGTTTGTTTTTTCAAAAAAGGGTGGATTTGTAGAGGAAACTCTACAAATGTAGTTTATAGCCACAGAGAAGTTCTTTTTGACACGAATTAACACCGATTGACACCGATTTATGCTCATTTTTTCACCACGAAAGGATTTGACAGCATCTTCGATGCCTATGTGTTCTCGGCCAAAGGGTTTCTATGAGCAAGCTCCTTCCACCCTTCCGGCCTCGTCCACGGTCTCTGCGGGACCAGCGTCAAATCCTGCACGAAGAAACACGAATTAGCACCAATTTCTGTCCTCTGTTTTCTGTCCTCCGTCATCCGTCCTTTTGTCTTGCCTAAGTTTACATTTTATCAAACAACGCCGGTATTATACCATATTTTGAACATAAGTCAAGCTTTTTTTACAACAAATTCCACAAATTGACACGGATTAAATTCACCACGAAGACACGAAGCGGATTTGCTGCGGCATCTACGATGCTTATCCATCCAAAGGTCTTATTCTCCCGGCAAATACATTGGCCGTACCGATTAAGAACCATTGGCTGAAGCCTGTTATCACAGATCAAGTCAAATCCTGCACAAATTTTTTCTGACACGGATTAGAAGAGGGCGTCAGGTGGTGAGGAATTTGCGGAGTTTTTGAGTTAATCTTTCGGTGTTTTTTGTCTGACATTCCCAGATTACGAGGACTTTCCAGCCTTGCTGACGGAGTTTTCTCATATTTCGTTTGTCCCGGTTTTTATTTCCCTGACGTTTGGTCTGCCAGAATTTTGTATTTGTGGCCGGTTTGCTGCGACCACGTCGGCAATTGTGCATATGCCAGAAGCATCCATGAACAAAGATTATCTTCCTATGTCGGACGAGTGCAAGGTCTGGTTTCCCCGGCAAATCAGACCTGTGCAGAGAATAACGAAAGCCCATCCGATGAACTAGTGAGCGAACAAGAACTTCCGGTTTGGTGTTCTTACCACGTATTTGAGACATATTATAAGAGCGTTGTTGTTTAGTGTGGACGTCAGACATTCTACGATTGACCCGTCAGTCCGGGAGGTAGTTGTATTCTGCCAGCGTGAAGTTCATCATGGCATCTACTACAGAGGCAAACGAGATTCT
>CAZFHM010000221.1:0-3362 GCA_964518825.1 uncultured Pirellulales bacterium | reverse complement strand
CGCGAAACTATGGACCCGTGAACTCTTTTTGAAAGGATTATGCAATGAAGGCTAACCTGACCGTCATTTCCTCTCTCTTCCTGGCCGTTTTGTTGTTCTGTTTTGGCTGTGAGCCAGAGCCGAAAACCACCGCCCCGGAACCCGTGCAGCAGGCCGTTGCCGAACAGGCCGAACAGGCCCAGCCCTCACAAGAGGAAATAGACCGCGCCGAAGCTGAACTTGAAATGATGATGGAGCAGGCCAAGGCGGAACAAGCCAAGGCAGAGCAGGTCGTCGAGCAGCAGCCCAAAACCGTCAAGGTCGAACCGGCCCCCGCAGAAACCGAATCGCAAACCGCTGACGAAACACCACAGCAGTCACCGGACGATATTATTGTGACCGTCAACGGTGCCCCCATTACTCGCGGCCGGGTTGATGAACTGGTCAACCCGCGACTTGAGCAGATTAAAAAAAGCTCAAGAAAGAAGCTCGGTGACGAATACCTGGCCAGCACGAAAAAGAGAATCTCACAGCAGATTACAGAAGGGCTTATTATCGAAACTCTTATCGAACAGCAAATGAAAAAACACAATATCGTCGTCACACCTCAGCAAATCGATGATTACATAGCCCTGATGGCCGCTCGCGAGAATATGACCGTCGATGACCTCAAAGCACTTGTCACAAGAGGCGGAAAAGACTACGAGCAGTGGAAACAGCAGATGCAGTTTGACAAGATAATCAGCGTACTCACCCTCGCTAAGATAGAAGGTTTCGGTACTGCCGATGTCAACGACGCCGATACACTTGAATTTTATGAGCAGAACAAAGAACGCTACGAAACACCCGAACAGGTAAGGGCCAGCCACATACTTATCAGGCCTGAGCGGGGCGAGGGAATCGACCTCAACGCTGCCAAAGCCGCTGCCCTGGCAAAAGCAGAGGAACTACTTGGGCAGATAAAGGCCGGCGCCGACTTCGCACAGCTCGCAACGGAAAACTCGGACTGTCCGTCATCCGCTAATGGCGGCGACCTGGGCTTCGGACAGAGGCGAACCTGGGTCAGTGCATTTTCAGACGCAGCCTTTGCACTGCAGCCCGGACAGGTCAGTGACGTCGTCGAGACCCCTTATGGCTACCACATCATCAAGGTAACCGAACGCAAAGAAGCAGGACTTATGCCCTTCGACGAGGTAAAGAGCGAAATTATCAAAATGCTCCAGTCCAGGAGTGAAGCTGAGCTCGGCGCGAAATACATCACCTCCCTCAGAGACAGTGCCGAGATAGTCTATGCCGAAGGCGAAGAGCCCCAAAAGAGCGCTGACGACGTGTTGCCACAGTAACCTGTCCGCTTGCAGCGACATATGCACAAAGTAGAAGAAGCTTGTGTGTTTAGGGCTTCTGTGCTTATCTCTTGGCTGGAATCTAACAGTTCATTTGTTATTTCTCGCTTTCTTGCGCGGCAGGTCCTGCAGATATTCGGTTCCGGCTAAGCGATTATAAGACCTTCAGATATCTTGCCGCTTAAGGTACAGCCGGCAATTAATTTACTTTTACCTTTGACAGCCAAAGCTGTTGTCTGTGCGTCAATCGTTCGAATCGTGTCATTGCTCTCAACCGCGGCGATAAAGTCGCTCGCTGCAAATGCTCGCATACCCACCCTGACGCGAATGGATGCTCTTGCCGAGGTACATTTCAATGCTCGACATTCAGCCGGGTCGGGAACATCCGTTTACAAATCCGCGCCTGTCAACGGCTCGAGCGCCGCTTACGAACAAAATATTCGCAAAATTTGAAGTAATCTAAAAATGAACGCCGATATTCTGATATATTCAACAAGGCTCCATGTCATATGCAACGTAGAGTCGACGGTTTTTCAGGGACGATTTTCATGTCGAATCAACCTCGGGTGGCGAAGGTATTAGCCGCACTGCTGGCGTCAATGACTATCGGCGCGATTGTGCTCATGGCGATGGGCGGAAATCCTCCTTCGGCAGGACCTTTCAGTCTCTCGACCTATTACAAACTCGACCCTATCGAAAAGACCATCGGCTCCGAGGCGACCCAGTCTGCCGACCGGTGGAACTGCATCGAAGTTTACTTCAGCGGAACCACGGCCGGTAATATCGACCAGCTCGCCTCATTATCAGGCATCTCCTCATCAGACCTCATCGACTGTCACTTTGTCGTCTGCAACGGCCTGGGCGGAAACGACGGCCAGGTCGAGCCGACCACCCGATGGCAGAGGCAGTGGTCCGTTATACCAAGCCGTACCTGGTACGGCACTCCCCAGACTGTACGCATCTGTGTAGTCGCCGACGGACAGCAGCGCTTCGCCACAAGCTCACAGCTAAGACGCGTCGAGAATCTCGTGGATAAGCTCGCTCGAAAGTTCAACATCGAGCCGGCTTCCATCTATTACCCCGGCAACTGGCGATAACCCGAACACCAGTAACCCTCCTTTAATTAAGAATAGTTACTTTCTAAGCAAACCGAAGTCTTGCCTTTCGCTGAGCACCACCCACGCCCGCCAGTCTTTCTTTGCTATCCGTACCGGTTTGATAGGTTTAACCTCACCCAGCCAGACTAATACCCCGTACCGACAGTCGTTTTTGCTCTGCCAGTAATCATCCGCCCCTTGTATATGCTGATTATATTGACCTTTCAGCCTTTCGATTTTCTCCGGCCTCAGGTTCTCATAATATCGCACTTTCGTTACTTTGGCCGTGGCGCAGACCGGCCCGCTGCTCTGCTTGAGAAACAACCTGTCACCGTAGAGAATCTTTTCCCAGTACGACCGTCGGTTCATCGTAAACCGCGACTCTATCGTCTTTCGACCTTCTAAAATCGCCTCTAAGTACTCTTTTCTCAATATCACAAGATGAGCATTTCCCATATTCGCCTGCCTCATATTTCGCCGTTGAACGGCCGAAGATACAGCCTTTTGCCCCTTTTTTCAAGAAGGCTTAGAAGGCTTCGATAAGATTGGTCTTTGACGTACAATCGACACGGAACTATAATTATTGCCTTGAGGGTTACACTGTGAATACGCTTTTAGTCATAATAATTGTGCTCATAATCTTCGTTCTGGCACTGCTGGTCTGGCTGATTACTTCACTCATCTCCGGCAGTAAGAACATCGCCGGCCAGAGCCAGGCCATCGGCCTGTTGCAGCAGCAGTTGGAAGCCGTCAGGTCCGCCCAGGACAACACCAGGCAGACCCTCAACCAGACACTGCACACAAGCCAGCAGAGTATCACCCGCAATATCGAGACCAGCCAGAAGGTCCTCGGCCAGTTGAATTCCCAAATCGGCGAGCTGCAGGGCACCAACAAGCAGATGCTCCAGCTCGGCACCGACGTCAAACGTCTCCAGGACATCCT
>CAZFHM010000220.1:0-3398 GCA_964518825.1 uncultured Pirellulales bacterium | reverse complement strand
TTTAATCGCCGCGGCGAACCGCTCTTTTGTTACAGTCTCTTTAACTCCCTTATAAATCACCGCACCCGCTGCCGCCTTGATGATATACCAGCACTCGGTTTTCGGGTCGCCTTTGCCGGTCCGCCTGCAAGTCTCCTCATCCGGATGTACCTGAACGCTAAGCACGTTCTCTGCGTCGAGAATTTTTATTAACAGTGGGAAATTACCATTGAAACTTGCGTTGCCTGTTATATCTTTGGGATATTTGACCAGCACCTGGTGTATATTCATACCTGCAAGAGGACCGTTGGCGATTACCGATTTATCTTCCGGCAAATCCGCCAGTTCCCAGCTTTCGCCTATCTTTTGACCTGTCGGTATATCCTTGCCGAAATAGTCGCGAAGTTTCTGACCTCCCCAGATTCGCTGCTTGAATACAGGCTTAAATTTGAGCGGATAAGTTTCCATTTCAATAATTCTAACTATCCGCTAAAGCCCTGTCTATAAATAATTTGCGACTTGCAAAGCCGCCAATCTCGCCCAACGCTATACGCAGTACGCACTACGAGCTAAATCTGCTCTATTGTCTCACAGATACCCGCACTGATAGCATCAGCTATGCGCTCCTGGAATGAATCGGTTGCAATCAACGAAGCCTCGCCGTGATTCGAAATATACCCTATTTCCACCAAGACCGCGGGCATTTGTGTCTTGACCAGCACACGATAATCACCCTGTCTTACTCCTTTGCCGTCGGGGCTGACTCCTTGCATATAATGTGCGATTGCCCGTGCCACCTTCTGCGAAGCGTACGATGCCTGCCTCGCCACGTAAACCGAGTACCCCTTTTCAGTGCGCGTCATGGACGAATCCGCGTGAATACTAACAAACAAATCCGCTCCATACTGATTTGCTATTTCCGCCCGCCGTTCGAGTTCGACAAAAATGTCGCTGTCCCGCGTCATCACAACCCGCAGGCCGCACTGCCTGAGCCTTGCCGCCACTTTTCTTGCAACCGACAGATTAACCGTCTTCTCATAGAATCCTTTAACGCTGATTGCCCCCGGGTCTTTGCCCCCGTGTCCCGGGTCAATCACGACAGTGCCCGATAGTCGTCTGGCGCACGGATTTGATGACGAATACAATGTTGCGCTTCGCAGCAGAGGACGAATCTGCCCGACCAGGCCTTCAGGCACATAGTACTTGCCGCCCGTATTTTCTATCTGCCCGACCGGCCCGATTTCCCTGCCGTTGACGAAGAACTTCGCACCGCTGTGAGTGAAAATCATCACCGTATTGGTGCTGTCCTTCAAAGTCACATGCGTCGAGTTCACCGAATCGACACGCATACCAAGCCTGCTTGCCAGCAGGTCAATGCTAACCAGGTCCTCACGCATCGTGTATGTAGTAGTACGGTGCTCGGTCTCGAGCCGCACAGGTTGTTCTGCACAGCCGCATAAACCTAAAACCGCCGCTAAAAACAAAGCTCCAAGTGAAATACGTATTGACATCTCAGCCTTTTATTCGGCATTTCGCCCAAACCAATACAATTTTTTCCATACCAAACCTGCATTAACTGTGGATTTAGCACCTCAGCTAAGCCCCTCGCTTCAGATTTTACGCACATACGAGATAGGAACTGCGTGCCGCTCACGCACATCTTGGGCAAAGTCCCTCCAGCCGAACCTGCTGGCGATGAACCACAAAACCCTGCTCCAGGCCTTTGACCATCCCAACGGTTGAATCCAGCATACACCGCGTCGAGCCGCATTTAGTGCACGTAAAATGCGGATGGCACTGTAGCTCCGTGCAGTGGTCGCCCGATTCATAATGCCACGTCCTGTCGCCAAGATACGCCCGATGTACCAGGGCTGCCTCAACGAAACTTTCCAGGGTTCTGTATATTGTGACCTTATTCGGTTTTGCCCGCCGCAATTTACGCGCAATCTGCTCCGCAGTCAACGGCTGTTTCGCATTGGCCAGGACCTTTAATATGTCCACCCGCTGCCGGGTCTTTCTCAGGCCCGCCTTTTTCAGTATCTTCTCGATTCTTTGCAAAGCTACGATGTTCATCTCCCCTGCTCCTGTTCGGCGTGTTCGTGCGGATGACTGTGATGAGAATGCACCGGGCACGCCCCTGCATTTGCCGGGTCGGATTTTACAAGTAGTGTCGGGAAAATTATGTCGCTGAAACAGCACGGCAGCCAAACGGATATAAACAAAATAACGAATACCACTGGCAACAGCACCGCCGTTATCGGCTGGTTTGTGTTCATCATAATATGCGCCGACGATGCCCAGGTGCTTATCAGAATATGAAGGGCGTGCGGCAGCTTCGTACGCGGTATAAAATACGCAATCAGAATCCCCAGAAAAGCAGCGGGGTTTACTATGTACCACTCTTCAATAAACCCGAGATGCAGTTTCATCTCGTGGTGCTCCTCGCCCTGATGGGCGCCAGAATGAACGGCCGCTTCGGTTGGAAGCGATACGCCCATAATCTCCTCTCCAAAGAACGGAAGTATCGAATCGCTCACGGTGGCTGTACCGATTGCCCCAACGTATCCAACGACCAGAACAATGAGAAAACCCCTTGCTTTTTCATGCAGTCGAAACAGCGACGCCGTAACCATCGCGCTTAATACGACGTGTAGCGGATGGAAAATATAAAATAGCCCGTAGCTGGCCTGATGGCTGATATTCCTGAACGCCAGCATTAGGGTTATACCCGTCAGTGCCCCCAAAAGCGTAAATGGTGCATGGGCTTTTAGCTCTAACAGAACATGCTTTGCTCTGCCGGCTGCCGACATAATTAAACCCCTTGAAACAAAACCATAAAAACCAGCCATAGATAAACAACCTGTCGGATTGTACACAAGATGCAACTCAGTTGCAAGTAAAAATCTACAACTCCTCACAAAATAAAATATGCAATCAGAAACGGAGGATCGGAGCATCCGGCTCATTTGTGAGTGTTTACTCTCGTCTTTAATCGGGAACGGCCCAGTCGGCTCGAGAATAAAAACACTTACCCCCGGCATCGCTCAGAACTCGACCGAGGTAATTCCTTCGCGTACGGCGTACTTGGTAAGTTCCGCGACACCTGAGGCCTCTATTTTTTCCAGGAGTTTGCGGCGATGTGTCTCAATGGTCTTTGGGCTTATGTGGAGCATTAAGGCAATCTGCTTGGATGTTCTGCCCTCCGCGATGAGCTGAAGAACCTCGCGTTCCCGCCCCGTAAGGTTCACTCCATCCCGGACTCGCACGCTTGGAGAATCATCCAGATACTCGCCGACGACGATATTCGTTACCTTGGGGCTCAGATAGTATCCATTGGTAAGTACTGAGCGAAGCGCCCTGGAAAGTTCGTCAAAAAGATACGTCTTTAGCACATATCCGGCGGCGCCGGCGCTGAGGAT
>CAZFHM010000219.1:0-3448 GCA_964518825.1 uncultured Pirellulales bacterium | reverse complement strand
TAATCTGTGTCCAATATCAGCCGTGTTAATCCGTGTCTAAAAAAATCCTGTTAATCCTGTTATCCTGTCTAAAAACATCCTGTCTAAATTATTCTCTGCGACCTCTGCGTGCTCTGCGGTGAAAAATTAAAATATGACGCTTTTTCGCAAGGTCTCGAGCCTGTTTTCAATGTCCTCTAATGAAATTGACGCAAGGCCGTTCAAGGAAAACTCCGCAATAGTAAACGAAGCGATTACAGTCCCGTACGCAATGGCCTTTCTCAGCGTATCTTTATCAATCTTACCGGCCTTTGCGATATATCCCATCAGCCCTCCCGCGAAGCTGTCACCGGCGCCGGTCGGGTCGAGGACCTGCGTCGCCGGGTAACCGGGCAGTATAAATCTCTCGCCGTCGGCGGTCGCCATAAAAGAACCAGCTTCTCCTTTTTTGACTATTACCACGCCAGGCCCCATATCAAGTACGCTGCCCGCAGCTTCAATCAAATTGGTCTGGCCTGATAGCAGCCTCGCCTCCTCATCGTTGAGTACAAGACAATCAATCTTTTTTAGAAGCTCGCCAAGGTCCTTCGTGTGGTTCGTTATCCACATATTCATCGTATCAGCCGCGACGAACTGAGGCTTATCAACCTGTTCGAGAAGCTCCATCTGCAAAGCCGGCGCCGTATTAGCCAGGAACACGTATTTACTGTCTCGGTACACATCCGGCACCTTAGGCGGCGCTTCGGCAAGGACGTTGAGTTCAACGCTGTCCGTCGTTCGCTCATTCATCGCACCGTGATACGACCCCGCCCAGCGGAACGTCTTACTGCCTGCCCGCGTCTCCAAACCGGTAAGGTCAACCTCCCTGCCGGTAAATACCTTTGCCAAATCGAACGGACAGTCATCGCCTATAACGCCAACGAATCGCACCGGTGCAAAAAAGCTCGCCGCCATACTGAAATACACTGCCGACCCGCCTAAACAATCCTCCCTGTGACCGCTGGGCGTCTTCACCGTATCAATCCCTATCGAACCCGTTACTAATAACGACATCCTTAAGTCCTCAAATCGCCTCGATGAAAACTAATTTTTTAATTGTTTTTTACAGTGTTAATCCGTGTCTAAAAATATAACCGCGTCAATCTGTGTCTTCTGTAAATTTTTGCAGTGTCTTATCAATCCTTATCAGCGTATTCTCTTTTCCCAGCAGTTGTATCGAATCGAAAATCGGCGGACTGACCGTATTTCCGCATATCGCCACCCGCAGCGGCTGGGCGACCTTGCCTAAGCCGACCTGCTTCTCCTGGGCCAATCCGCGCAGCATATCCTCCACCGCCGATTCGCTCAATTCATCCATCGCGACCAGCTTTTCACGGACGATTTTGAGCATCGTAAGACCGTCGCCCTTTAATAAAACTTTGTTCACGGCCGCTTCGTCGTACTCTATTTGGTCATTACTCAAAAACAAAAACCTGCTTTTTTGCTCGACCATCTCGAGCGTCTTTGCTCCGGCGTTGATTTCGAGGATTCGCTTCAGCGTCGCATCATCCGCCCCTGCCACCGGCGAATCAACCGCAGTCAGATATTCTTTGAAATGACCCAATAACGTATCAGCATTGAGTATCTTCATATGCTCGGTATTAAATGCAAGGAGCTTGCCTCTGTCGAACAGGCTGTTCGTCTTGGTCAGTCGAGACAGGTCGAAGGCCCCGACAAGCTCGTCTTTAGTCATGATTTCTTTTCGCTCACCCGGCGACCAGCCTAATAACGCAATAAAATTGACCATCGCCTCCGGCACGTACCCGCTGTTGAAGAAATCGACGACGTTAATCTCCGGCAGGTGAACTCCGAGTTCTTCAGCCATCGCGCCTATCTTCTCCTGCTCAATCTGGGCCTTGCCTTTGATAAAATCATTCAATTGCTCTGCCGTTATCCCACCAACCGATGCTATTTCCCCCAGGTCCGCATCAGGTTTTTCATTGATAGCATTGACAAGGGTCTTGCCGCGCTCCCTTTTGGACAGCTTGCCGCCGCCTTCGCTTATCGTAACCGCCATATGGGCGTACGTCGGCGTGCGAAAGCCGAGCGCTTTTTGCAAAGCCAGATGACAAGGCGTATTCATAAGGTGTTCCTGGCCGCGGATGACATGAGTTATTTTCATCAACTCATCATCCACAACACAGGCAAAGTGATACGTCGGATACCCGTCGGATTTGCAGATTATAAAGTCACCGAACTCACCCGCAGCGAACTTGACCTGTCCACGAACGACGTCCTCGACGACGATTTCCCCGTCCGGCATGCAGAGCCGCACCGCTACAGGCTGGCCCTGCGCCCGGGCCTTTTCCACGTCAGATTCATTGGGAAACTCTGCCGGCCGAGGATATATGAAATTCTCTTTTTTCTCCTGGGCCTGCTTTCGCATCGCCTCAAGCTCTTGGGGCGTGTCGAAACAATAGTAAGCCTTGCCGGCATCGAGCAGCTTCTGAGTATATTCCTTGTATATATCGAGTCTCTGTGACTGAAAGTATGGCCCGTTCGGCCCACCCACTTGCGGCCCTTCGTCCCAGTCGATACCCAGCCATCGCAAATCATCGATTACCTGCTGCGTCGCTGCCGGAGTATTGCGCCTCTGGTCGGTGTCCTCGATACGCAAAATCATTGTCCCGCCCGTATGACGGGCCAGAAGCCAGCAGAACAATGCCGTACGGGCGCCGCCGATGTGCAGATAGCCGGTCGGAGACGGTGCAAAGCGGGTTACAACCATTACTTCGGAACTCCCAAAACAAATACCCAGAACCCATCAGGATAAATGCAAACGCCCCCAAAGTCAATTTTCAAACCGAAACGACAAAAGAAAGATGATTGAATTTGGATAAGATTGGCATTATTATAATCCCGGAAGTGCTATGATATGGTAGATATTCGGGAACATATTGCTTACTGGCGAGATGGAGCAAAAGAGGACTGGGATGTTGCCAGCCAATTAGTCGATGGAGGCAAGACCCGGCATGGGATGTTCTTCGCACATCTTGCCCTCGAAAAGCTTCTGAAAGCACATATTTGCAAAAAGACGGAAAAACTTGCGCCAAAGATTCATAACCTTGTCCGGCTGGCCGAGATTGCAGAGCTTCAGTTGAAGCCGGAAGATGTGGACACTTTGGCGGAAATGAACGAATTCAACCTCGAAGGCAGATACCCTATTACATTCGTTTCGCCGCCAGAGAAAAAGGAATCGCAAGCATATATGAAAAAAGCAAAGGGTATATTTGAATGGCTGACCCAAAAGTTATAGCCGCTGTAAAAGAGTATTTGAATCGCCTGTCACAGGATGGCTTATCTGTCGCGTTCGCTGTGATATTCGGCTCGCAGGTGACGGGGCACGCCAACGAATTGAGCGATATTGACTTGATTGTGGTTTCGCCCCAATTTGACGGCAAGATAAAAAGAGACATCATTAATAAACTTT
>CAZFHM010000218.1:0-3522 GCA_964518825.1 uncultured Pirellulales bacterium | reverse complement strand
TGCCCATCGCTTTTATAACATCCGCCGGCCCGGCCGTGTAACCAATCCGCCAGCCTGTCATTGCGAAGGTCTTACTCAAACCGTTTATTGTAATTGTTCTTTTATAGGCGTCTTTGTTAAGTGAGGCGAAACTGACAAATTTCGTATCGCCGTAAATGAGCTTTTCGTAAATCTCATCGGACAGCACCATTATATTACTACCCTCGAGTACCGTAGCCAGTTCGGCCAGCTCATCCGGACTGTAGGTGAATCCTCCCGGGTTGTTGGGGGAATTTAACAGCAGCATCGCTGTCTTATCAGTTATCGCCGCCTTAAGCTCATCAGCGGTCACCTTATAAGAATTTTCTCGGCTTGTCTGTAACACTTTGACAGCGGCTCCTGCCATTTTTATAGTCTCGGGATACGTCACCCAGTACGGCCGAGGCAGTATCACCTCATCGCCCTCATCGAGCACAGCCTGCATAGCTTCATACACCGAGTGTTTCGCGCCGACGTTAACGATTATCTGCTCAGGCTGGTAATCCAGTCCGTTTTCTCTTTTAAGTTTATCGGATATAGCCTTTCGCAGTGCCGGTGTACCAGGTGTCGCCGTATATTTCGTCTTGCCGCTCTTTATCGCCTCGATAGCCGCCTGTTTGATGTAGTCCGGTGTATCGAAATCCGGTTCACCAGCCCCGAAGCTTACCACGTCGACCCCCGCAGCCTTCAATTCCTTGGCCCTGGACGTAACCGCCATGGTTGCCGAAGGCGGAATACTCTGTGCCAGCTTACTTACTTTCATCCGGCATCTACCTTTCAAATACGAAGGACCCTGCATTTAGCACTGCCTGCGGTGAGCCAAAGCCTTGTAACACTTTGACTTGAGCGGATATTAAAAGCGATAAGTCCACCTCAGTCAAGAAATTTGGGCACCTGTGATGCTCCTGTTAAAGCGTCCGAAAAGCCGGTTTTCTCACATCCTTAATTTCGTCGTACACCTGCCTGCTCGACAAAGTACGGATTTATCGGCCCATGGGCTCGGCCCGTTGCCGAACCGCATCCTCAACCGGTAGCGGAACTTTCGAATGAATTAATATCTGAGCTTATTTTAAATAATTATCCGGCACGATTTTGACGAATAAATCTAAATAAAAGTGTATGAACGGACCATTCAAGGCATGGTCGGAGAATCGAATAATGGCAAGACGTGCGAAGAGAAAGTCAAAAGTCGCTCAGAAGGTTCAGGAGTACGTGCCGGTGGCTTTTGCAAGGGATGAAATCGAAGCCAGGGAATACGAGGCCTTGCTTGCAAGCGACGACATCCCCGTTACCGTCAAACCGCAAATCGATGCCGACACCGGTACCGAAGGTTATTCGGTTATGGTGCCGGAGGAATGCGTTGACGAAGCTTACGTAATCATCGAAGCACAGGACGCCTATGACGACTTCTATGACGACACGATTGACAACGAAATCGACTTTGACACGGAAATTTTTGAGGATGATTAAGGGCCCCCAAACGCAGATGAGACGCTTGGGATGTCCTTATTAATTGTCGGCGCAACATTGTGCTCCGGCAAAAGCATTCTCGAAATTCCGCATCGCCGTTACTGTTTTGGCGGTGATGGAAACCGAGAGAGGGGTGTTGATATTATGGCAGACAGCGAACCCAAACAAAACCACAGGCGCAAAGAACGGAGAGAATCGGTTGTTGACCGAAGAGCCGGCCTCGACCGCCGTCGTGGACCCGGCGTGCGGTTGAGCGAAGAGCGAAAAGACGCCGAGATGGGACAGATGTCCGCTGAGCAGTTCGAGTTCCTCATGGCGATAGACGAATACAAAAGAAATAACGGCCGACCTTTTCCTACCTGGACTGAAATTCTGGAAGTGGTAAGGGCCCTGGGCTACCGCAAAGTGGCCGAGCCTCGGTCTATTACCGAACTTGACACGCAGAAAGAGGAACTCGAAGTTACAGACTGATTATCCTTTAACTAACTTTTTTGACCTTTCTTTGACGGACCCCTCCTCACGCAGCAAAAACTCTTGATATATCAGCCCTAATCGCTACACTGTTGCCCATAAACCGGCCTGAAGTTGTATTCTATTTTTGAGGAGCAAATCTATGACCGAATATTCTGTATCACCGGCGGGAGAAAAGTTTCCAATTCCGTCAAAAGATGAATATGCTCAGGAAATTGAGCGAATTAGCAAACTTGTTGACCAGGCCCGAAGCGAAGGCAAGGAAATTGTCGTTGTTATGGGCGTCGGTTTTGTCGGCGCCGTAATGGCTGCGATTATCGCCGACACCGTTGACAAAAGCACCGGCAAACCTTCCAAGTTCGTCATTGGCTGCCAGAGGCCGAGCACACGCAGCTATTGGAAGATACCGCTGCTCAACGGCGGGCTCTCTCCGGTAAAAGCCGAGGACCCTGAAGTAGACCCAATGATTGCTCGCTGTGTCCTTGAGAAAAAAACGCTCATCGCCACTTACAACAATGATTGTCTTAAGTTCGCTGACTGCGTTGTTGTCGATGTCCAGTGTGATTATACGAAAAACGACCTGGGCAACCTGCGTACCGGCCACGCCGAAATGAAAGCCCTTGAAGCAACTATGAAAACCATCGGCGAAAAAATCGGGCCGAATTGCCTTGTCTTGATAGAAACCACCGTCGCACCCGGAACAACCGAATTCGTGGCACTGCCCATAATGAAAAAAGCCTTCACCGAGCGAGGCATCAGCTCCGAACCGCTTCTTGCTCACAGCTTCGAAAGAGTCATGCCGGGAAAAGATTATGTCTCATCCATACGTGACTTTTGGCGGGTATGCTCCGGTGTAAATGAACAAGCCAGGACAAGGGTCAAAAAATTTCTGCACGAAGTCCTCAACACAAAGGATTTTCCACTGACCGTTATGGATAGGCCCATTGAATCCGAGACCACAAAAATCATCGAGAACTCCTACCGCGCGACAATACTGGCATTCCTTGATGAATGGTCACTGTTCGCCGAGCGAAACGGTGTTGACCTTATTAAGGTAATCAAGGCCATAAAGATGCGCCCAACCCACAACAACATGATTTTCCCAGGCCCAGGTATCGGCGGCTACTGCCTGCCAAAAGATGGCGGACTCGGCTACTGGGCCTATAAACACATACTCGGCTTTGAGGACGACATTTTCAAAATCACACCACGGGCTATCGACATCAACGATACGCGAGGCCTGCACGTAGCCGAATTGACCCGCGACGCTCTGCGAAACATGGGCAGACAAATAGCCGCCGCCAAAATCCTTCTCTGTGGTGCAAGCTATCGTCAGGATGTCGGCGACACACGTTACAGCGGTTCTGAAATCGTCGTTCGCAAACTTACCGAGATGGGTGCCGAGATGCGCGCGCACGACCCTTATGTCGAGCACTGGTACGAGCTCGAATCACAGGACACCTATCCAGCACCAGGCCATAGCTGGGCAAGGTTCTTCCGCAACCAGGACGACCTGGTCAATCTGCGTATTCACAAAGACCTCGACAAGGCTTTAAAAGGCGT
>CAZFHM010000217.1:0-3563 GCA_964518825.1 uncultured Pirellulales bacterium | reverse complement strand
AATATCAAGACGATGTCTACGCAACCAACGTGCGAAGTGTCTTTCTGGTTACCCGTGCGGCCCTGCCGTATCTCAAAAAGAGCAAAGGCAGCATAATCAATATCGGTTCAATCGCAGGCCATACCGGCGGCGGTGGCGGCTCCGGCTTATACGCGGGAGCAAAAGCAGCCGTTGCGACAGAGACAATCGCCATGGCCAACGAGTTCGCGCCCTATGGCATCAGGGTAAACAGCGTCATACCAGGCCTCATCGAAACCCGCTTCCACGACCAGTTCAGCAGCCCGGAGCGAAAAGAAAAAGTCGCAAAACAAACCCCGCTGGGCAGAAACGGCAGGCCCGAAGACATTGCAAAAGCGGTCCTGTTCCTGGCCAGCAGCGAAGCCGCATCGTTCATAACCGGCGAATATATCGCCGTAAACGGCGGCCTCTATATGCGCGCCTGATGTAGAAAAGTGCCTTAATTTATTAACACATGAGTGATTACAATAGATTTGAATCGTGTGTAACTACTTGGAGAGGATGGTTCGATTCTGATAAAAGTAATTGTATTCTCAAACAAGTTCAAATGCTTTTATTTGAGAATTTAATATATAAATGCATTTGCAAAGCTCGTGAGCTAGCTCCAAAGGACGAAAAAAACAGAATCAAACTTAATGGTTATATGCATTGGTTTATCGATAAGTATTATTTTCAGAACCAGTCTATTGCTATAAGACGTTTGATAGATGGTGGAAAAGACTCAATTTCTCTCCGCAAGATTATTGAAAACATGAAAAAACATAAGGATCTGCTTACAAGGTCAAATTATTGCAGATATCTGAATATTCCTCTTGATTACTCCGAATTGATTATAAAGGAGCAAGAATATATTTCCAAACATTTGAAATTTGGAGAAGTAATTTGTATCCCCGATGATATTGATCCTTCCCCAAGCCAAGATTTTCATGCTGCGTTTGATAAGTTAGCTGGAGTTAATGCTCCGCAGAGGAGTCCTAGCGACAATTTTTCAAAAACTATTTTTGAAAAATTGTTAAGTTGCTTAGATAATTGTAATGAATTTGCGAGAAAGGTCTCCAAAACAATTGCTCATACAAGTCTTGATTCCTATAGTAATCCGCCTGTTATTAGCTACGGCGATATTCAAGATGCACATAAAATACTATGTGGCGTGTGCCATTTTATCGGCTTGAACTTTCTTGGCCGTATCAGTTATTCCATGTTTATTCAGCCGACAGCTGGTTGGTTGCGATATGTTACGGAGCCCCTGATAAGCAAAGAACATAAAAATGAATTGTTTAAAATTCTCGAGGATCACCGAGCAAAAATACAGCAGTGGGAATCGGTATATAATAAGTCTTTATTCTGATAAACTACATCATTTTACCTGAAAAATTATCTCTTCTCCATCGTAGTTGTTTTTTCCAGTTGCTTATGATATAATGACCTTTTGGTTAGGGGTGTTGATTAGTTTTTAATTTGTGAAAATCAGCCTGCCCTACGAAGCTTCGGCGAAGGCGGGTGTTAATCTGTAGTTAAAAATTATTTCTCTGTGAACTCTGTGTCCTCTGTGGCTTATTGAATTTAGTTATGAAAATCGCCAATAGAATAGTAATGACAATCGCAGGCCTGTTGCTCATCGTCGCCTCGGCTCTAAAAGCTCATCAAATGCTCACCGAGCCCATAGTCAGCAAAGGCCTCTGGGAATCGTGGCATTTCTTCCTTATTGCAGTCCCGCTGGAAATGGGCCTGGGTATCTGGCTCGTCTCCGGATTATTCAGAAAGGCCGGCTGGCTCCTTGGCGTCCTGTCATTCGGATTCTTCATAGGCGTCACAGCATACAAAGCAGCGACTGGCGAACTGTCCTGCGGCTGCTTCGGTAAGGTATCCGTAAATCCCTGGATAACGCTTTTAACTATAGATGTTCCGCTCTTTTTATTACTTCTGATTTTCTTTCCGAGAGGTGAAAAGCTCCTGCCGCCGCCCTGGCCGCATCCTTTTCATTGCCTGGCCGTTGCTATTCCTGCTTGTTTGTTTCTCGGTGCACTGGTCCCCACTCTGGTCTTTAACAAACCGCCCGACCGCGGCGAGACATACGTCGTTATCAAACCCGGCAACTGGCAGGTTAATCCAAAGCCAAAACCCAACCATGTTCCCATTGTAGTCGACCCCAATATAGAACCGAATTTAACAGTGCCGATTGTTGAACCGAATCTACCTGCTCACCAGACGGCAGCCGAGCCGAACGAAGCCGACCTGCCAGACTGGCAGCTTATGCTCAACCACGTAGATATCGCCGACCAGTTACGCACCGGCGTCAAGATAGTTCTCTTCTATCACTATGACTGCCCCGACTGCGCCGTCGCTATACCTTTATATAATCAGTACAGCAAAGAGCTTGCTTCCGATGAGGAAATTCAATTCGCATTTATCAAAGGCCCGCCTTACGGACCCGAAGACCAGGACCCTGTCCTTGCCGATACCACCGCATTGGTCGGAAAACTCGACCAGAGCCGCGACTGGATTTTCGAAAGCCCGCTCATTTTCCTGCTGAAAGACGGCCGATTAGTCAAATGGTGGCTGGTCGAGTATCCCGATTTTGACCGGCTCCTCCAGATAATCCTCACCGCCGAATAAACTCCGCGCCGCAGTTTTTCACACTAACTAACTACTTCTGCTTTTTTCTGATTTCTGCGTTCTCAGCGCTCTCCGCGGTGAAATACTTTGTTTTCTCACATAACACTTGAAATCCCGCCGATAGTTCTGGTATAAAGGGTTGTTCACGAAATGGATTTATCTACTATCTCAGGTAGGCAAGGCAGATGCAGCTTATTGCAGGGATGCACAGTAACACCAGGCGCGGCGGTTCGGCCAGGCAGTGGGTCATCAAACCAATCGACAGCCGCCGTGACCAGCTTGCACACTGCCTGAAAATCTCACCCGTCGTCGCCCAGGTTCTTATCAATCGCGGCATCGTCGATGTCCATTGTGCATCCTCATTTCTAAGACCACGCCTCAGCGAGCTTATCGCGCCGCAGCGGATGCCCGGCGTCGAAAAAGCCGTACAAAGAATCAAAAAAGCAATCGAACAAAAGGAAAAAATCACCGTTTACGGCGATTACGATGTTGACGGAATAACCGGTATTTCGATTTTGTGGCACCTGATACGGCTGCTCGGCGGCAACGTCGATTATTACATCCCGCATCGAGTCGACGAAGGCTATGGCCTCAACCGCGAAGCCGTCGAATCGCTCACTCGCGAAGGCACTCAGCTTATGGTCACCGTCGATTGCGGAATCACCGCCGTCGAATCCGCAAAGCTTGCCGGACAGCTGAACCTCGAACTGATAATTACCGACCATCACCGCCCCGACTGCCAGCTTCCCGAAGCAGTCGCGATTGTTCATCCTGCTTTGAATGAGACTTACCCTAATCAGGATTCCTCCGGCGCTATGGTCGCATTCAAATTGGCATGGGCACTGGCCGATGCATTCAGCAGCGGCGCCAACCACAACGCCGACCATCGCGAGTTTAAGCTAAACGCCACCAGCCTTGCTGCAATCGGA
>CAZFHM010000216.1:0-3586 GCA_964518825.1 uncultured Pirellulales bacterium | reverse complement strand
TGCGGTCTCAGCGACCTCCGCGGTGAAATTAGTCGTCAGTCATTAGTCGTTGGTCTTTAGTCGTTAGTGAATAGTAAGTCTCTCTGCGGTCTCAGCGACCTCCGCGGTGAAATTAGTCGTCAGTCATTAGTCGTTAATAAATAACCTTTATCAGCGTTTTCTGCGTAGTCAGCGTCTAAAAAAGTCTGTGTAAATCTGCCTGCCTCGGCGTAGTCCCGATGTTGTTTATCGGGGGCGAAGCCGGGTGTCCATCTGTGGCAAAAAAACCACTTGACAAAAAACCTGCGTTTTTAAGCTAAAAACAAGGGTGTCAAAAACGTTAAAATCCCGCAAAAAACCGTTCAAAAGCGCCCAAAACCTGCAAAAACCCTATCAAAAAGGTGAAAAAACCGAACACTTTAATCCCCACCACCTCACTGTGATATAAATCCCTAAGTCTTTTATCCTTAATCAGTTATCCTTAATCCTTGCAGAATTGGCATCTACCCAGTTGTCCATTTCCCACCCTCAAATCCTCATTTTTCGCTCAATATCCCCGATTTCTCCCGATTTTCGAAATTTTTTCATTCTGCGCGCGCGAGAGGATTCGGTTTTTGAATCAGAAATGAGGGTTTGTACTTTTGCGTACAAACTGCTCGAAACGTGCATTTCGAGGAATTTTTGAAAAATTTTTACCTTAGCTGCAAATCCAATCGTTACATCTTAACACCCTGAATCAGTAGTTATACATCAATTGATTTATGGCGAAGATGGGGTATAATGGTAATGTCAGGCCCAGGGGGCGGGTGCCTGCATCATACGCTGCAGGCGAGTATAGATACTCGGAGGTAACGAATGAGGCTGATTATCAGAAAAAACGGCGAAGACGATAAGGAATTCTACTCCGGCAAGCCTACCATTTATATCGGCAGAGGTCTCGACTGCGACGTTGTACTCAGCGACCGGTCGGTATCGAGAAAGCACGCTACCCTGAACTACGACGATTCGATAGGCCAGTGGACTATAGAAGACCTGCGCTCGGCGAATAAGACATTTCTTAACAATCGGCCTGTGACCAAGGGGGCAGTCAATACGGGCGATGAGATTCAAATCGGCGAATTTTTCGTCGAGATAAACCTCGGCGATGCGCCGGAACTGGACAGGAGCATATCGGCTGATGAGACGGTGGAAGGCGAAGAGGTGATGGACGTTGCTGCGTCGCTGAGTACGCCGAAGAGCGAAACGGTCGTGCGTAAGCCGGACGCTCAGCATGCGCCGGCGATGCGATTAACGGCCAAGCGGCTGACGGATTTTTCGCAGGCTACCGAGGCGCTGTGCGAGGCGAACAGCCTTGATAAGATGCTGGTGACGCTGATGGATATCTTAGTCAAGCAGTTCGACGCATTTCACGTATGGTGCGCGATTAGGGAACAGCCGAGCGGGCCGATGACTTATCACGTGGGCAAAAGGCGTGACGGGCAGAAGGTGGAACTGACGGATTTGCAGCTTCAGGACAAAATCGTCCATGCAATCGAGCGGAAGCAATCGTCGGTAATGCCGAGAGTGTCGGCGCAGATGCAGTCGAAGGACAGGATACGCTCGGCGTTGATTGCGCCGATACTGCGACGCAGCGGATGCTTCGGGGTGCTGTACGTCGATAACGCGATGGTGCATAATCACTATGCGCTAAGTGATTTGGACTACCTTATGTTCATGGCGATGCATATAGCGGCGATACTGAAAAGACTGCTGGATGTATAAAGCATATTGCGTCGTGCGTATCGCGTATTGCGTATAGGGTACAGGTGGAGATTGCGGAGGCGGGGGTTTTTCGTTAGAATACCTTGCAGTGGAACTGGGGCGGGACAAAATAGTTGGCGAAATAGTCGCTCGGCTGAAGACTGCAAGACAAGGGGGGCTGGTCAGGGTCGAAGGGACGTGGGGGTCGTTTGCGCCGCTGCTGGTCAGTCATATTTCCAGGCAAATAAATCGGCCGATTCTTTATGTTCGGCCTCATGTCGACGACGCGGATAAGGCAACGGATGATTTAACTGCATTCGGTGCTAAGGATGTTCAGCAGCTGCCGGCGTGGGAAGGGCGGGAATCGATAGCTGATGCGACGGATGAGATTAGAGCCGAGCGAGCTCGGCTCGTATCGCGTGCTGCGTATTGTGTATCGCGTGAAAAACAAAACGACAATATAATTATAACGGCGGGAGTTCAGGCGCTGCAGCAGCCTGTGCCGAGTCCGGAGGCGCTTGCGGAAAGCTCGATTGTGTTAAAGGCCGGTGCGCAGTTGTCGCCGGAAGAGTTAATTAAGTGGCTGGTCGACAACCAGTTCGAGCGGGTTGATAAGGTTGATATGCCGGGGCAGTTCGGCAGCAGGGGCGGGATTGTCGATGTTTATGCGGCATTGGCGGAGGAAACGGATGTGGATTCCCGCGTGCGCGGGAATGACAGAGAGCGCGGGAATGACAGAGAGACAAGCGGAATGGCGCTGCGCGTGGAGTTTTTTGGTGATGAGATTGAGAGTATTCGCAGTATCGATTTGGACAGTCAGCGGTCGAGCGGGATGATTGAAGCTGTGCGGATAGTATCGCCGGTGACGCGAGGCGAAGATGACCGGATTTTTGTGGAGATACTGCCGAGCGAAACACTGATTGTGCTGGAAGAGCCGAGTGATATCAGCGAGGTTGCAACGGTTTACTTAGAGCGGGCGGAAAAAGAACAGAAGCTGTTTTCGTGGAAGCAGGTTTACCAGAGCCTGTCGCAATTTATGCAGCTTAGGATTTCTCGGTTCGCCGGCCCCTGTATTAGTACATTACAGGGCGAGCAGGATGAGGGAGAGTATCTCAAGGTCGATGTAAAGAGTGTTCAGCAGTATCAGCCGAGCTCGACCACGGCGTGGGCGGGGCATAAGGAGGCGCTCGGTGAACTGGTCGAGCAGGCGCGGGGCGGAAAGAAAGTATATCTGTATTGTGAGGCGGCGGCGGAGATTGGGCGAGTAAAAGAGATAATCGAGACCGGTCCCGATTCGGTCGGGATGCCGAAGAATCTCAATTTAGTCAGCGGGTTTATCAATCAGGGTTTTGTGATTGGTTCGCTCGGTGTGATAATTATCAGCCATCATGAATTGTTCGGGCAGTTTGCGCTTCGGCGGCGGTACCGGCCTGTGCGGGCGAGCGCGCCGGTCGATACGTTAGAGGATTTGCAGGCTGGTGATTACGTGGTGCACGCGTCGTACGGGATTGGCAAGTACTGCGGGGTTACGACGATTGAAAAAAGAACCGGAGCGGGCGAGTACCTGACGCTGGAATTCGCGGACAAGGTGAAGGTGCAGGTGTCGGTTGAGAATATTCATCTTGTCCAGAAGTATATCGGGACCAGTCCGAAGCGGCCTGGTTTGAGTAAGGTCGGCGCGAAGAAGTGGCTGCGGCAGAAAAGAAAAGTCGAGGAATCGGTAAAGGATATGGCGGCGGAGCTGCTGGAATTGCAGGCTAAGCGGCAGTCGGCGGGTGGTATTGCGTACGGGGCGGATTCGAGCTGGCAGGTGGAGTTCGAGGAGTCGTTTGCGTACCAGGAGACGGCGGACCAGACGACGGCGGCG
>CAZFHM010000215.1:0-3698 GCA_964518825.1 uncultured Pirellulales bacterium | reverse complement strand
TAACATGGTGGCTATAAAATATCTATAGAAAATAGCGGTTTTTCAGAGGCCCCTTCTGTGTAATCAGCGAAATCAGCGTCTAAAAATAAATCAGTGTCCATCTGTGGCAAAAAAACCTTCTCTGCGGTCTCAGCGACCTCCGCGGTGAAATTAGTCGTCAGTCATTAGTCGTTGGTCGTTAGCAATATAATCCGTGTTAATCCGAGTAATCCGCGGATAATATAATTTCGTATTAATTGGTGCCAATTCGTGCAGGATTTGATGCTATCCTTCGGGGACGTGGGCAAGGCCGAAAGGGTGGAAGGAGCTTGCTCATGGAAACCCTTCGGCCGCAGAACACCAAGGCCGTTACTAACGGCCCGCAGCAAATCCCTTCGTGACTTTCGTGGTAAAATAATCAGTGTATATCTGTGTCCATCTATGGCAAAAAATCCTTCTCTGCAGTCTCAGCGACCTCCGCGGTGAAAAAAGCAAAGTCATAACTATTTTCCCTCTTGACAAATCACCCCCATTTTCAGCCCAAAAACAAGGGTATCAAAAATCATTAAAAACCCGCAAAAAATCAAAAAAAACGCCCAAAACCTGCAAAAAACCCCCCAAAAAGGTGAAAAAACCGAACGTTTTAATCCCCACCACCTCACTGTGGTATAAATCCCTAAGTCTTTTATCCTTAATCACTTATCCTTAATCCTTGCAGAATTGACATCTACCCAGTTGTCCATTTCCCACCCCCAAATCCTCGATTCTGACCCAATATCCCCGATTTCCCCCGATTTTCGAAATTTTTCATTTTCAAATGCGCGACAGGATTCGGTTTTTGAATCAGAAATGAGGGTTTGTACCTCTACGCACAAACCGGCAGAAAACCCGATTTATGAAAATTTTCGAAAAATTTTTACCCAGCCACCAACTCTAATCCCTACATCTTAACACGTCTGATTTATGAATACTGACTATTGGCTACTGAATACTGGCTGCTGATTTCCCAGATTCTTTGAAACATCAGGCTCAGTTGTGCGTCTTGATAAGGTAGTTACAGGCCTGCACCGGCTTTCTCGGCGTATCGGCTCTGCCGAAAACCGTATCTGATTTGCCTTGTAAATCACGGCCTGTGGGCGTATAGTACCTGCTCTTTGGGAGCAGATTATGCTAACCTTTAACTGGAGGTATCGTTTTATGAAGACAAAAAGATTCTATAGGGGATTAGTTTATGCGCTGTTGGCCGTCTTTTCGCTCGGCCTGTTCTACAGCCCGGCCTTCGCCGGCGATGCAGTTTTGGAGGCGGTCCCGGCCGACTGTATCTTCTGTGTCAGGCTGAACAATTTCGATTACACGCTCAGCCAGTTCGATACGTTCATAGCGGGCGCCTCGCCGGTGGGCGTTTCCATGATAGCCAGGATGCAGCTTGCCGGGATACTGGGCGACCCTATGCTGCAGGGCATAGATACGACAGGCAGTTTCGTCATCTTCGGCAAGGCCGCCGCCAAACAAACCACAGATGCAAAACCCGATATGCTCATCGCGGCGCTGCTGCCGGTCAAAGATTATCAGCAATTTATCGACCTCAGTCAAAACGTCGGTCAGCCTGACGACAGCGGTATAAGTAAGATTACGATTAGACCCATGATGGCTATGCCTACCGACCCCAATGCACCGCCGCCTCCGGCAAAAATACTGCTCTGCGCCAAGGTTGGTCAGTTCGCCATGGTCGGGCCCGAAGATAAACGTGCGCAGCTTGTTGAGCTGGCAAAATCAATGGCGTCGGGCCAGGATTCGATGGCGAAAAAAGTCGAGGCCGACCAGGCCAAGCTGGCTTCGGAGATGCCGATATGGGCGTACGCCGATATCGAGATGGTGAACGATACTTTTGCGGCGGAGATAGAAAAAGGCTTTGCCGAGATGGAGAACGAATTCAAGAACATGCAGGGCGGGCCCGGCGAGCCGCCGATGGAAAACCTCGGCGAGATAATGAAAATCTATATCGATATGATAAAGGCGTTCCTGGAGCAGGGCAAATACGCGAGCATCGCAGTCAAGCCCGAACCTTCCGTGCTGCGGATAAAAGAAACCATCGCGGCAAAACCCGACACTGAAATGGCTAAGCTGCTGGTCGCCGATGCAACCCTGCCGAAAGAAAACAAGCTCGTTGCGCAGCTCGAAGACGGCGCTGCGTTCACAGCCGCGGTGAAAACAAACAAGGCCTGGATGGAAAAGCTCACCAAATTAGGGATGAGCTTTATGAAGGCCATGGGCTCCGGCGACCCCAACGCGACAGATGAGACGGCCAGGTGGGAGCAGCTTTGCAAAGACAGCGTCGATTCGATGGGCCAGCTGCTGGCAGCTTCACTAAAAGCCAATCCCGGCTCCAAGCCGCCGTTTACGCTGGCATACTACCTCGAGATTAAAGACAAAGAAAAGTACAACAAGGTGTTCGAGGAGTCGGGGCAACTGATGAAGATGGGCGGTTTTGCCAAGATGTATAAGAAAATGGGTATAGAGACATCTTTCGACATCAAGCGCGGCGTGGATGAGTACAAAGGCGTGACCATCGATTCGGCAAAACTGGTAATGAAGGTTACCGATATGAACTCGCCGGAAGCGCAGATGATACAGATGATGTACGGTGAAGGATTCGATTACCGTATGGGGTACGTGGATGACATTTACCTGATGGCGGTCGGCGGCGACCCGGACGCTAATATAAAGAAGATGATTGATTCGGTAAAGGCCGGTGCTGATAAGCAACCTGGTGTTGAGATTGCCGCGGCGATGGCGCTTCTCGGTGACACGAAAGACGCCGACTTCTTCGGAACGGTTAATTACATCAGGCTGATGTCGATGGCCTCGGGCTTTATGCCGATGCCTATGCCGATTCCGTTCGACCAAATACCGACAAGGAGCAATATAGCATTCGCCGGTAAAGTAGGTGACGGCAAGTTAGTGGCTGACGTGGCCGTTCCGAAAGACCATATAATGGAGATATCGATGGGGATGCAGATGCTGATGCAGCAGCAAATGCAGCAACAACAGCAGATGCAACAGGACGGCCCGGCGGGACCACAATAATTAGTCGATAGTCATTAGTGAATGAGATTAAAACGGCGCGGGTCGAAATTCGACCCGCGTCGTTTTTTATTGCCGTAGAGTTTTTTGATAGCCACAGAGGACCCTTCGACTTCGCTCAGGGCAGGCTCCGAGGTCACAGAGACAGTTTATTATCCGCGGATTGGCGCGGATTATCGCGGATTAATTTGAACCACGAATAAACACGGATTGTTTTCAGACACGGATTCCGTCTCCGTCCCGATAAAAACCATCGGGACTGCGCCGAGACAAGTAACACAGATTGACGCTGATTTATAAGAGGCCAATTGGAACCACGAATGAACACAAATTAACACTAATTATATCGCCGCAAAAAGGCACAAAACAAACCACAAATGAACGCAAATTCTGAATTGGAAAATTAACGGCTTGCCTTGGGAGACAATCAAGAGAATGCTTTTCTTAGATACTGGCTGACACTGATTTACACAGGCCGCTGAAAAATTTTCTTCCTAACTCTGTACGTCCGGTCTGTTCTTATCACTTGATTCTCTAGTGGAATAGATAGCACCAACGGTTAGAACTGATACGATTACCCACTGTATTATCAAACGGGTAAAATCAATATCGCCCGGAGGCGAAAGGAAAAACTC
>CAZFHM010000214.1:0-3724 GCA_964518825.1 uncultured Pirellulales bacterium | reverse complement strand
ATGACCAGGAAAATCATAATAAACGCCGACGATTTCGGCCTTTGCCGGGGCGTGAACAAGGCCGTCGCCAGGGCCCATACCGAAGGGGTGCTGACCAGCTCCACGATTATGGTTAATATGCCATGCGCCGACCAGGCCGTTGAGCTGGCAAAGTCTTTACCAAACCTCGGCGTCGGCGTACACCTCAACCTGACCGAAGGCTCCCCGGTCAGTGAAAACAACAAGGTGAAGCCCCTTTGCGACCCGCGGGGCGGGTTTGCTTTCAGTGCCGAACGCTTATGTGTTTTATCACTGTTCAGTACAAAGGTAAGAACCGCCGTAAAAATCGAGCTCTCAGCCCAGGTCGAATGGTTAATTAACAAAGGCATAAAACCAACCCACCTGGACTCACATAAACACATCCACACTTTTCCCTCCATATTCCCGATTGTTCTCGAGCTGGCCCGGCGGTTCAGCGTCCCCGCCATACGCTGGCCGCTCGAAAAGCAACGCTTCTCAAACGCAAATTGGCCGCGACCCGGCAGGAAAGGGTTGATTAAATCACATATCATACGTAATATGGCCAGGATAAATCGGCTTCAGGACTCCAGCTCTTTCAAAACCAGCGAGTTTCTCGGTATTGCGCATACCGGCAGAATTGATGTCGCTTTTTTCAAAGCGGCCTTTTTGCACAATTCCGCGCCGGTCGTCGAAATTATGACACATCCGGGATACGCCGAAGGACTCAATCGAACCAACAGCCGGTTACTCGAGCAGCGCCGCTCAGAATTAGAAGCGCTGTGCAGTGAGCAGACAAAACTTTATCTTAACAAGGCCAAAATTGAATTGGTGAACTATGGACAGTTATGATTCCTCTGTACCGGATTGCTCCATTGTGGTGCCGCTTTACAACGAATCCGACGCTCTCGAAGAACTTTACGACCGTCTGACGAAAACAATGACCGGGACAGGCCTTAGCTACGAGCTCGTATTCGTCGATGACGGCAGCACCGATGAGACTTTGAGCATGCTAAAAGACTTCGCCGCCCGCGACAGCGCGGTCGTTATCGTTGAGTTCCCTCGCAATTTCGGTAAAACCGCCTCCTACGCCGCAGGCTTTGACACCGCCAAAGGCCGAATAATAATATCAATGGACGGCGACCTCCAGCACCTGCCCGAAGACATACCGAGATTCATCGATAAAATCAACCAAGGCTGCGACGTAATCTGCAGCTGGAGAAAAACCAGGGTCGACAACCTTTTCGCCAGAAGAATCCCATCCAGAATCGCAAACTGGCTCGCCTCGAAAATCAGCGGCGTCGATATCCATGACTTCGGCGGCGGATTCAAGGCTTACAGGGCCGAGGTCATTAAAGAGTTGCGACTCTACGGCGATATGCAAAGATTCATCCCCGCGTTCGCCGCCCAGCATGGAGCAAAAATAACAGAGATACCAATAGAAAATATCCCGAGGCCGCATGGAAAAAGCAGGTTTGGAATATCACGCACCTATCGTGTCTTTTTCGACCTGATAACGCTGACGTTCCTGCTCGGATATATGACCAGGCCGCTGCATTTTCTCGGAAAGGCCGCCCTCGCCAACCTCTTCCTGTCCGCCTCCATCTCCACCTACATACTATATGACAGGTTCGTTTACAATGTGCCGATTATGGTCGGACACGCGCCCCTGGCCGCGCTGGCCGCCGTTCTTTTCCTTATGGCTATGATTTTTATCACCACCGGCCTTATCGGAGAAATGATGTGCAGGGTGTACTTCGAGTCAACCGGAAAAAAAATATACTCCCTGCGCAAAGTATATCACAAGGAAACATTGGCAACGGATTGAGATAATGAAAAAGAAAAAATCACCTGTAGGACTCATAATACTTCTGCTGATTGTCGCCGCTGTCGTACTTTTGGTAAATCATTTTCACATCGATGATTTTAACGCCGTCAAGCCTGGCCTCCTTTATACAAGCGGCCAGCCCCGCGGAATGGATTACAACCGCCTGCTTTACAGGTACCATATCGCCACCATCGTAAACGTTAGAACTGCTTCCGAGCACAGGGAAAGAAACTGGCGCAACGAAGAAATTGTATGGGTAAGAAACAACGGCGTTAAATACGTCGAGCTGCCTGTTGAAAAGGCAAACCCTTTTCCCGACGCGCAGACCCAGGAACGATTCCTCGCCCTGATGGCTGATAACGCCGATTTGCCGGTCCTCCTGCACGGAAGCAGCGACGACAAAAGGGTCGCTATGCTCACTGCCGTCTGGCTGAGAAAAGCCGAGGGACACAATCTCGAAAAGACAATTGCCGAAGTCAGACAGATTATCGACGACCGCGAGTTAACCGAAGATGAAATCGCCTTTATCAGTAACCTGGTAAAGTAGATGCCGCCGGCAACCCGCCTTCGTCACCGTCTTCAACAACCGGCGCCGATTTATTAAACAGCGCACCGCTTATATCATCTTGCTGCTGGAGTTCCGCCTTCTCCCTGTAATAAACCATCCTGAATCGGCCGTCGTCGACCAATCCCTTCATACGCTTGCCCGTGGCAACCACCCACTCGCCTTGTTCGTAAGCTTCGTACAGCTGGGACTTGTCCGATATTACGGGTATGACCCTGCCGAAATAGTGCACGCTTCTCATCGAAACATTTTTATAAGCCGCGAGCTTGTCGGCCGCGGGAACTATCTCAGCAAGCCGCCTGGAAAAATACCTCGAGTGCCTGTTACCGTCCAGCGGATTGAAAAAGAAGGCATAAGAAATCATTGTTAAAACAATAATACCGGCAAAAACCGTCCCGCACGCAGGCCCGGCGCGACCTTTCGCGAATAACACCGCTACAGCCGCCGCCATGGCTATAGCTATTACCGCCACAATTATCGCCTCGGCAAGAAATCCGCTATGGACCCTGGCTACATACACTGTCAAGCCAACAGCGCCGGCGACTACTGCGACTATATGATTTCGCAGAATACCCTTTGCCTGTTTAAGACTGTACGCCTTGTGAGCAAAAACCATATCCTCCAGAATAATTCCAATTAGTATGGCTGCCGCCGGCATTAAAGGCAGTATGTAATGCTGCCGTTTGCCGCCGTCGATTGAAATAAAAACCATATCAGCCGCGAACCATATCCAGCAAAACCACATCGGTCCCGATTTCTCTCGCCACACCCTGAAAAAAGGAGCCGCTAGCGCCATCGGCAAAAAAACAACCCACGGCACTGCAAATATAAACATAACGTATAAATAAAAAAATATCGGCTTGTACCCCGGGTCATAGTTGCCGAAAAACCGGTCAAAAAATTCCTTCTTCCATATATCCATATGCCAGTCAAACTTACTGGCGATAGCAAGAGGCCACGGCAGCACTATAGCCAGAAAGATTAGCGTTCCAACTATCGGCAGCAGACGAGGCGCCTTCTTCCACTGCTTGAATATCAAAACGTAGAAAAACAGCGGAACCAGCACATAAGGAAGCGGTGCCGGCCCCTTGGCAAGATTTGCAAGGCCGAAACTCACCCAGAAAACTAATGCGTACGCAATCTGCCTTTTGCGATTCTCCGCCCTTATAGCCGAGTAAAAACTCAGAAAACACAGCAGCACAAAAAAAGTCAGAGACATTTCAGGCTGAGCATTATGACTGTAGCGGATATAACTCAGTGACGTCACCCAGACCGCCGCCGACATCACGGCTGTTCTCAGTGATAGCCAGCGGCTTACGAAGTAAAGAATGGCC
>CAZFHM010000213.1:0-3746 GCA_964518825.1 uncultured Pirellulales bacterium | reverse complement strand
GGAGTTCGAGGAGTCGTTTGCGTACCAGGAGACGGCGGACCAGACGACGGCGGCGCAGCAAATCAAGGCTGATATGCAGCATCGAATCGTGATGGACAGGTTGCTTTGCGGGGACGTGGGGTACGGCAAGACTGAGCTTGCGATGCGGGCGGCGTTCAAGGCTGTTGAACACGGCAAACAGGTAGCGGTGCTGGTTCCGACGACGGTGCTGTGCGTTCAGCACGGCAGGACGTTCAGGGAGCGGTTTGCGGATTTTCCGATTTGTATAGAAATACTGAATCGTTTTCGCACTGCAAGGGAATCGCGAGACATAATCGAGCGGACGAGGAAAGGCAAGGTCGACGTCCTGATTGGGACACACCGGCTGCTGAGCAAGGACGTCGGTTTTAAGGATTTGGGTTTGCTGATTATCGATGAGGAGCAGCGGTTCGGTGTTGCACACAAGGAGAAGCTGAAAAAGCTGCGTGTCAACGTGGATATACTTACCATGACGGCGACGCCGATTCCGCGGACGCTGCACATGTCGCTATTGGGTTTGCGTGACATCAGCTCACTTGGTACGCCGCCTCTGGACAGGCGTGCGGTGGTGACGCAGGTCAGGCGGTATGAGCCTTCGCTTGTCAAGACGGCCGTTTACCGCGAGCTGAACCGGCAGGGGCAGGTGTTCTTTCTGCATAACCGCGTCAAGAGTATCGAGAGGAGGACGTGGGAGCTGCGGCGGCTGTTCGGGGATGAGAAAATCAAATTCGATATAGCGCACGGGCAGATGAGTAAGCGGCAGCTCGAGGCGGCGATGATAAATTTCGTATTAGGTAAGACGAACGTGCTGGTGTGTACGACGATAATCGAATCGGGGCTGGATATTCCGAACGCCAATACGATTTTTATAGATGACGCGGACAGGTTCGGCTTAGCTGAGCTGCACCAGTTGCGAGGCAGGGTAGGTCGGTATAAGCATCGTGCGTACGCGTATATGCTGCTGCCGAAGAGCCGCTCGATTACGCCGGTCGCAGCGCGAAGATTGAAGGCCATCGAGGAATATTCGCATCTCGGCGCGGGGTTTCGCATTGCGCTTCGTGATTTGGAGATACGCGGGGCGGGAAATATTTTAGGGGCGGAACAGTCGGGGCATATTCAGATGGTGGGCTATCAGATGTATTGTGCGCTGCTGGCGGCGGCGGTGAAGAAGCTTCGGGGCGAGCCGGTCGAAGAAGTGCCGATGGTGACGATTGATTTGGGTTTTGCGACGTATATACCGAAGAATTATATCCCAACGGACCGCAGCAGGATGGAGGTGTATCGCAAGATTGCAGCGGCGAAGAGTATCGACGACATTAAGCAGACAGCGGCTGAGCTTGACGATATGTACGGTCCTGTGCCGGATGAGGTGAAGCTGCTTATGGAATTAGCGAAGCTTCGTATAGCGTCGGCGGGGCACGGGATAAAAAGTATTGTAGTAGCGGGTAATAATCTGGTATTTTCATTCAATAAAGAAGCCGGGATAAACATTAAAGAGCTTTTTGCGGGTACAGGCGGTAAAGTGGACGTGGTCGAGCCCCATTCGACAAGCTCAGGGCAGGCGACGACAGTGTACCTGCGATTGAGCAGGAGCTATTTCGAGCGGGATACGTTAATGGCATTATTACGAAAGGTGCTTAGGCCGTGAAGGGACATGAGATGCCAAAAACAAAGGTAGAAAAGAAAGGTGCGGAACCGGCCCGGAGGCGTCTGGAGCTTCCGCTGGTATTGGGGATTTGCCTTATATTGTTTATAGCAGCGCTTGGTGTGATTTACGCCATGGGTATCAGGCTGGAGAGGTCCGACTGGCTTTTGATAGGGATTATTCTTTTGGTTGCGAGCTGCCTGATGCTTGGGCTGCTGCTGGTATTTCACCGGGCCGTGTTCAAGAGTCCAATGCGTGTATATTATGCAGTTGTTATGCTTTGGGTTTTGATATTTGTGGCGGGAAGTGCGCTGGTGCTTATTGCGGTGATGCCGTCCGAGACGAAGCCCGCGGGGAAATTGCTTTGTACGGTTAACCTGAAAAGGCTGGAAGTTGTTATCGGCTATTATGCGGCAGGTTCGGGCGGAGCGTACCCGGACCCTGCCAGGTGGTGTGATTTGCTGGTGAAGCAGGTTAATGTTCCTGAGGATTTTTTTGTCTGCAGCTCGGCGAAGCCGGCGAGGTGTAATTATGCGATGAATCCGTATTGCAAGCCTGATTCGCCGGGTGACGTAGTATTTCTGTTCGAGAGCAAGGGCGGGTGGAACCAGCACGGCGGGCCGGGGCTGATGGAGTTCGGAAATCACCAGGGCGAGGGCTGTAATATTTTGTTTAAGAACGGAGGCGTGAGGTTTGTCAAACCCGGCGATGCCGCTAAGCTGAACTGGGGAAAAGAGGTTAAGGAAGCGGCTGTGGAATTGAAGGTTGTGGACGAGGCGCCGGGGTTTAGTCTTTTGGACCAGGACAGGGAGACGGTCAGCTTATCCGATTTCGCAGGCAAGAAGGTATTGGTTTATTTTTATCCGAAGGCTGATACGCCCGGCTGTACGAAGCAGGCGTGCAGCGTGAGGGACTCGACGGTGCAGTTAAAAGAAAAAGGTGTTGTGCCGCTGGGTATCAGTCCGGACGAGCCTAACGAGCAGCAGAAATTCGATGAAAAATATGCGCTGGGGTTTCGGTTGTTGAGCGACGCGGACCATAAGGTTGCGGATGAATACGGCGTGTGGGGTGAAAAGGAGATTGCGGGCGAAAAAATGATGGGGATGATCCGGTCAGCTTTTCTGATAGACGAAAAAGGCAGGCTGATGGGCGTGTGGTATAACGTCAGGCCGGAAGATACAGTGCCCAATGCGATGAAAGCGCTGGAGTAATTAAACACGAAGGCGCCGAGAATTGAATAACGAGTTTCGAATCCAAAACCAGGTCTTTTATCTTTCCGGGATGATATATGTTTAATTCAGTGATTGGATTTTTCAAAAGTGCGATTGCGGAGCAAGTTGTCGGGGACCCCGTGTGGGCGACGATAGCCCTGATTGGCCAGCTCGTGTTTGGCGGAAGATTTGTGCTTCAGCTGATAGCCAGTGAATACAGGCGGAAATCTTATGTTCCGGTCAGTTTCTGGTACTTATCGCTGTGCGGGAGCGTGATTTTGCTTTGTTATTCGGTTCATATTAAGAATCCGATATTTATGCTGGCGTTTTCGGTTAATACGTTAATTTATTTGCGAAACCTTCACCTTATTTATAAAGAGGCGAGGGAGAGAAGCGTCGCGTAACGGGCATGGTTTCTCGGCAGTAGTAATAATAGAGGTAAAGATATAACGGATTTGGCGGCAGCAGATATGGATACGATTGACAGCAGAGCAAATTACAGGAAGGTTTTTCTGATTTCGGGTGTGTTGTTACTATCGGCGGCCGGGGCATTTCCGATGCTATCTAAGCAGGTGCTGAACAACCATGAATGTTTTGTTTCGATTACCTCGCGTGAGATGCTGCAAAGCGGCAACTGGGTTGTTCCGACGTGCAACGGGGAGCCCCGGCTTCAGAAGACGCCGCTTTCGTACTGGCTTGTAGCGAGTTTTTCCAAAATAACCGGCCGGGTCGATGAGATGACCACAAGGCTGCCAAGCGCGATATTCGGATTTTTGTCGGCGGCGGCTATTGTTTATTTCGTGAGCCGCTGGCTATCGCTGAGAACAGCCGTGATGTCGGCGGCGGTCTGGGTGACGTCACTGAGTTATATC
>CAZFHM010000212.1:0-3767 GCA_964518825.1 uncultured Pirellulales bacterium | reverse complement strand
TGCTGATACTGTACGCGGGCCAAGTCCAGCCTTTGCTTTTCCGCGGTAGCCTCGGCAAGCATTCTCTCGACCCTCTCCAGTTTGGCTCTGCAGATTATTACTTGTCGCTGTTGCTCATTGGGATCTTGGCCTGTCTGTTCAATTTTGGCCACAGCTTGTGCTTCGGCAAGAGCTATCTCCAGCTCGTCTTTTGTTTTCTGCAGCCTGTTGAGTCTGATTTCCTGCGGATATGGATAATTCCGTTCTTCCAAGTCTGTGAATCCGGTCGAAATCCGAACATTATCCAGTGCCTTCTCAGCTAAATCAATTTCCCGTTGCAGAATATTACGGCGCTTTTCAAGCTCGACAAGCTTGTTCCTGACCTCTGAAACCCGACGGTCTCTCTGTTTGGACACAAATAGGTCAACAGCCTCATTGACAATATTAGCCGCTTCCCTCGGCTCGGCGCAGCTCATCGATACAGCGATAAAATCCGTATCATCCAAAGGCTTGGCCTGCAGATTCTTTTCCAGGTCAGCTAACACTTCCGGTGTAATCGTCTTACTATCGTTAGTAAGATTTTTAAACCAACTCGTCTTACAGATTTTATCTCTTGTGAGCAGCTCAGTCAGAAACGACTGCTGTTTCATCAGTACCGCAAGGGATTGACGAAATTGCTGCTGTATTTGCCTGTCGAAATCAGGAGTCCGGATTACGGTTGGGTCATTATCAGGGTAGGGCAGGACTCTCAAATAGGTCTCGGCCGTGTAGCTTTTGGCAGAGCGGGCACAACTGCCGGTGACTAAAAAACAGCACAACAATACGGTTAACACAAGGATTTTGTACGATTGATTCCTTCTCATGATATTGACCTCCTAAAATTAAAAGAAAAATGACCACTAAATATACGGCGTGCAATTACTCCCTTCAGCTCAAGAAACACCTGTTCAAATACTCCGGAAAGACTCATCCACACCGGGGAGATACGACAGGCAAAGCTACGTGTAAAACAAAGGCCATGTTCGTCTTTTCCGGCGTTTTTAGGGGATTTTGAGGTACTCCCGGGCCTTAAAGGGCTGATACGAACGCATATTTTCATCGAACGTATAGTATATAGGGGCGGATTCGGGGCGTTACCTCTTCCTTCCTCCGTGCCTTGAGTCCGCTCCCGTTTTTTATTACCGAGGTCAAAGGAAGGTTTTCCCCGACGAACGTTTGTCTTTGATTCTGCCGGGACCGCTGCTGAGTCTGCCGTTTATCGCCAGCTCCCTTATGCCCGCCATCGGGTCGTAAAACTTTTTGTTCAAATCGACGGTGTTGACCATTAAGCCGGGGCGGTTCTGCTTTAACTGATTTATAATTTTTCCATCCGGGCCGATGAAGCAGGATGGATACGGCGAATAGTAACCGGATGCGTTGGCCATACTGACCCACAAGGCGTTCGAGGCCGCACGGCATTGCATCGACTGACGCATTATGTGGCTGTGAACGCTCGGGCCTTTCTGCCGAGCGTTGTAAAACGATTGAAAAATACATTTGACGCCCTGCTTATAAAGCTCGCGGTATATTTCAGGGAAACGCAGGTCAAAGCAAATAAGAAGCGAGCACTTTACGCCGTTGATTGTGAAGGTGGCGAAATGGTCGCCAGGCGTGTACTTTCTGCCTTCGGCCTTCATGCAAAATCTTTTATCGTATCGGTCCTTGATTTTTCCGTCAGGCCCTATCAGGTACAAACTATTGTGCGGCTTATTCGGAGCGGTTAATGGATGGGTACTTCCCAAGATGACCCACAAACCGAGCTTTTTGGTCAAAGCCATAATTTTCAGGGTTTCTTCTTTAAGAAGTCCCCAGTCAAAATCGCCGAAGTTCGCAAAATCGACTCCGACATAACCGCTAAGCGCGCATTCGGGAAAATGAACAACATCAGCGTTGATTTTTTTGGCGTGACGCAAAAAATCCTGAATGTACTTTGAGTTGCGTCTTATTAGACGGCCGACCGCAAACTGACACGTTGCAACCTTTAAAGTAAACTTTGACATAAGGAGCTATCCCAGGCCGAGGGTTTCGTCAAGGCCGAAGATGATATTCATATTCTGTACGGCCTGGCCGGATGCGCCTTTGACCAGGTTGTCGATTGCAGAAAATGCGATGATTTTGCCTTTGGTATGCGTAACATAAACGTGGCAGTAGTTGGTCCCTGCGACGTCTTTGACGGACGGACTTTCAGTGCAAAGCTGAACAAAAGACTCGGCCTCGTAAAACTCTTCGTAAATCTTCGTCAGCTTATCATTAGTAACGTCCCGTTTCGGCTGACAATAAACCGTAGATAGTATTCCGCGGTCGAAAGGCCCGACGTGCGGCTGAAATAATACGTTCACGCTTGTTCCGGCAACCGTACTCGCTATTTGCTCCATCTCCGGCATATGGCGGTGCGTACCGATGCCGTATGCGAAGAAGTTCTCGTTCATATTGGGAAAGTGAAATCTCTCGGATGGGTTCTTGCCCGCGCCGCTGGCGCCGGTGACGGCGTTGTTGATTATCGAATCGGTCTCAATCAAATCGTGTTTGAGCAGCGGGGCCGTCGCAAGAGTAAAACCCGTTGGATAGCAGCCGGGATTGGCGATGAGGTCTTTGCCTTTTATTTCGTCACGGAACAGTTCCGGCAGGCCGTAAGCGGCTTTTTCGAGGTTAGCTGTATCTGTGTGCTCGACTGAATAAAATTTCTCGTATAGCTTTGCATCCTTGATACGGTAGTCGGCGCTGAAGTCGATGACCTTTACGCCCGCGTCGAGCAGCTTCGGCACAAAACCCATCGAGACCTTGTGCGGCAGACAGCACAGGGCGACGTCGGCGAGCTTCGCCAGTTTATTCAAGTCCAGCGGCTCGATTTGCATATCGCATTTGCCTTTGAGCCGACCGAATATTGCCTCGGCATGGCCGCACTCTTCGGGTAAGGCGGTGAGATACGTCACCTGGGCCTGTGGGTGCCGGCTGATAATCTCGATGGACTCCAGGCCCGTATAACCCGTTGCGCCAATTATCGCTACCCTGACCATAATTACTCCTTATAAAAAAGGCCCCGTGTCTTGCTGTCGCAAGACGGCAACGGGGCCATTGTAATTTGCTTGGTTGTGATTTGCAAACTAACGCTTGGAGAACTGGAACCTCCGTCTTGCGCCGCGCTGCCCGGGCTTTTTCCTTTCGACCATTCTGGCGTCCCTGGTCAGATGTCCGCCTTCGCGCAGCGTATGCACCAGGCTGTTATCATAATTGCGAAGCGCCCGGGCGATACCCAGCCTTGCCGCGCCTGACTGGCCTGTGGTGCCTCCGCCTTTGACATTGATAAAGACATCGAAAGATTTCGCGGCGTTAACCGCCTGCAGGGGCGCAACAACGGCATTTTGGTCCTGCTGACGGGCAAAGTAGTCGCCAAGCTCCTTTTTGTTTATCAGCAGCTTACCCTGCCCCGGTTTGATTCGGACCCGGGCCACACTGCTTTTTCGCCTGCCCGTACCCCACCAATAGCCGCCCTTCGACTCGACCTTGGCGGCCGGTGCGGCGGGTTTGGGCGCCTTTTTCTTTTCGCTAACCGCTACATCAACACTTAACTTTTCGCCTGCAACATTTTCCTGAGCATCAGCCATGTTATTTCTCTGCTATTAATTGATTTCTATCTTCTCTGGACGCTGGGCCTGATGTTCGTGTTCAGGCCCGCGGTAAACTTTCAGCTTCTTGAGCATCTTTCTTGCCAGGCGGTTCTTGGGCAGCATTCGCCTGACCGCCAGCTC
>CAZFHM010000211.1:0-3773 GCA_964518825.1 uncultured Pirellulales bacterium | reverse complement strand
CCGGATTGAACAAATCCGGGACTGGCTTTGACTTGCCGAATAAACAAACCGAACTCCAGGCCTTGGAAAAGAAAATGTCGCAGCAGGGTTTCTGGGATAACCAGGAAGCAGCGCAGGCGACCGTCGGCAGGCTAAGCGCATTGAAGGCAACAATCGAGCCGGTCAAGGCGGCCCTGGCAAGCGCAAAGGACTTGCAGGAACTGTTCGACCTGGCCGTCGAAGAAGACGACACCGAGACGCTGGCGCAGATTGAAAAAGATTTGCAGCAGTTGGAGAAAAAGTGCGAGCAGATTGAGCTTACCGGCCTGCTCAGCGGCCAGCACGATTCCAATAGCTGCTTTTTCAGCATTCACGCCGGCGCCGGCGGAACGGAAAGCTGCGACTGGGCCAATATGCTCCTGCGAATGTACAGCAGGTATTTCGACGCCAATAAATATAAATATGAAGAGTTTGATATTACGCCCGGCGAAGAGGCAGGGATAAGGTCAATCACGCTTCGTGTGAGCGGGCCTTTTGCTTACGGCAAACTTTCCTGCGAAAGGGGTGTTCATCGGCTGGTGCGAATAAGTCCCTTCGATTCCAACGCAAGAAGGCATACGAGTTTCGCGGCGGTTGACTGTCTGCCCGAATTCAACGAAGAGATTGATATAGAAATAAAAGACGACGATTTGAGGATTGATTTCTACCGGGCCAGCGGAGCCGGCGGCCAGCACGTCAACAAAACCAGCTCGGCGGTCCGGATAACGCATATACCGACGGGGACCGTCGTGCAGTGCCAGAACGAGCGAAGTCAGCACAAGAACAAGGCAAGCGCAATGAAGGTGTTAACAGCGAGATTATATATCCGCGAGCAGCAAAAGCGCGATGCGCAAATAGCCAGGCTCTACGGCGACAAGGGCGAAATAGCCTGGGGCAACCAGATTCGCAGCTATGTGTTGCAGCCTTACCAGATGGTCAAAGACCACCGTACCGATTATCAAACGGGTAACGTCACGGCGGTGCTCGACGGCGAGATAGAGGATTTTATCGATAGTTACCTTCGATTCAAGGCCAAAGACCCGTTGCGACAGGGTCGCAACGCGGCGAACAGGAGCGGTAAGAAATGAAAGAGATTATCAAGGTCGAAGTATCGGTCAGCAAAGTCGCATTAGACCAATGCAAAACGGATTTGCTCTGCGTCGGGCAGTTTGCAGATGCCAAAACGCTCGATAAGACAACAAAGCAGCTTGACGACAAGTTAGACGGCGCACTCGAACAGGTGATAAAGCTCGGCGATTTCAAGGGCGAGGCCGGCAGCAGCGCATTGGTTTATACCGGCGGCAAAATCGCAGCCAAACGGGTCCTGTTAGTCGGGCTGGGCGATAAGAAAAAAGCCAAACTCGACGCACTGCGTAACGCAGCGGCGGCGGCAGCGAAAAAAGCCGTGGCAATCAAGGCCAAAAAAATGGCAGTCGCTCTGCATTTGGCGTTCGGCGGCAAATTGGATATGGTCCGGTGCGGACAGGTTATGGCTGAGGGGGTTCACTTCGGCAGCTATATATATGATGAGTTTATGACGAGCGAGAAGAACGGAAGAAGCGAATCGCTTTCGGTTGAATTGATAGATAGTAACACCGCTGCGGTCCGAAAGCTCAGTAAGGGAGCCGAGACCGGTTCGATAATCGGCCAGGCTCAGAATTTTGCGCGGACATTAGCGAATCGGCCGCCAAATGTGATGTACCCGGAAAAGCTTGCGGCCGAAGCAAAAAAAATGACCGCGACGCTGCCGGGCCTGTCGTGCACGGTATTCGACGACAAGCAGCTCAGGCAGAAAAAAATGGGCGGTATTATTGCCGTCGGCCAGGGCTCGGAGCATAAGCCGAGAATGATTGTATTGAAGTGGACGCCCCCGCGACTGCTTGCGCACTCAAGCGCGGGGGCAAAAAAATCAGGTACGGTCGGCCTAATAGGTAAAGCCATTACCTTCGATTCGGGCGGGATAAGCATCAAGCCTGCCGCGCATATGGACGCGATGAAGATGGACAAGACCGGCGGCGCGGTGGTACTTGCGACAATGAAAGCAATTGCACAATTGAGACTGCCGGTCAAAGTAACTGCGGTTATATGCGCCGCTGAAAATGCGCCCGGCGGGCAGAGCTATCGGCCCGGTGACGTTATCACAACATATAGCGGCAAGACGGTCGAGATACTAAATACCGACGCAGAGGGAAGAATGGTCCTGTGCGACGGAATTCATTATGCAAAGCAGCAAAACTGTGAGCCGATTATCGATATAGCAACGCTGACCGGCGCGTGCATTGTGGCGCTGGGTATGCACAAGGCCGGGCTGATGGGCAACGACGAGAAATTGATTAAAGCGCTTAGCGAAGCAGCCGAGCGCGGCGGTGAACCGGTGTGGCATATGCCCAGCGGCGATGAATACACCGAAGAGCTAAAGAGCAAAATAGCGGATTTGAAGAACATCGGTTCGAAGTACGGCGGGGCCTGTACCGCGGCGTCGTTCCTCGGAGAATTTGCGGGCGAGACGAAATGGGCGCACCTCGATATAGCAGGACCGATGGAGCCTTCCGAGCCGCTGAAAAAATATGTTACTGACGGCTCGATTGGATTCGGAGTGAGATTGTTCATAGAATATCTGAGAAATTTTTAACCACGAATGAACACGAATTAACACAAAAAATTTGAACAGGAAAATGACTAAAGATGCAGGATAACAATAAACATAAGGTTGACGTAAAGCGAATTGAAAAGGCGGTGCGAGAGATACTCGCTGCGGTCGGTGAAGACGTCGAACGCGAAGGCCTCAAGGCCACACCTGCGCGTGTGGCGGCGATGTATCAGGAGCTGCTTGCCGGGATGCGAGACGACCCGGCCGAGCACATCAAAACCGTCTTCAATGAAAATTACGATGAGATAGTTTTGCTGCGCGATATACCGTTTTACAGTATGTGCGAGCACCATCTGATGCCGTTTATAGGCGTTGGGCACGTGGCGTATCTGCCGGCCGGTGTGGTGCTGGGCGTCAGCAAGCTGGCGCGGATTGTCGATTGTTTCGCCCGGCGGCTGCAGGTACAGGAAAGGCTCACCGAGCAGATAGCAGACTTTATAATGAAGAGCGTCAAGCCGCTGGGCGTGGCTGTGGTGCTCGAAGCCTCCCACAGTTGCATGACCATACGCGGTATAAAAAAGCCCGGCTCGGTAATGGTGACGTCATCCGTGCGAGGAATATTCAGGAAAGACCCGCGCAGCAGAAACGAAGTGATGGGCCTGATTCACAACGGCAGAAAATAGGGGAAGGATTGTGCACAGGCTTGTTCGCAAGGTGCGATTTTTCGTTAATCCCTTCGGCGAAGGAGATAGTGCGGGCGCCAATTCTTACGGCGGCAGGCCATGCGGTGAGGGACTGTGCTTATTTTTCGAGCTGTCGGTAGGATTAGCCGGACAGGCTGACAAAGATACCGGCTTCGTCGTCAATGTAATGGATATCGACAGGGTGGTGCGCGAACACGCCGTGCCCGTCTTTGCGGAAAATATCAAAAAAGCATTCGAAGACGGCAGGAGGCTGACGATATCTGAAACGGCCGGGCTGCTGGCTTCACTTCGTGATATACTGAAAAACAAATTCGACGGTGCAATACTGATTGAGCTTGGCTTACAGCTTAATCCGTACAGGAATATTGCTTTCGATTGTGAGGATATGAAGATGTATTACTTCAGCGAGAAGTTTGACTTTGCGGCGATGCACAAGCTGTGGAACGAGCAGTTCAGCGAGC
>CAZFHM010000210.1:0-3815 GCA_964518825.1 uncultured Pirellulales bacterium | reverse complement strand
GCAGGTTCTTTCCACTCTGGCGAGCACCGTATCACAAGGACGGAATCAAGCTTACCTGGCAGGTCGGCGAATCAGCAATGCCAGACCCCGGCAATACATACACGCGATGGATAACCTGGTACTACAAATAATCAACCAAGTACAGAGCAGAAACTATGGCAAATGAAATACATATCGACTATCAATCCGGCTTTACAGTTTACGCTTGTCTAAGAGACAGCGCCGGCAAAGTTTGGAATCCCTTATCAGAGGTTTTTGAAGACTGGGGCAGCGGCGGACATACGGCTGATGATTACGACGTTAGCCTGGCCGACAAAGGCGGTAATCGATACACGGGCGATTTTGACACTGCAATCGACCCCGGCCGATACACGATTCAAATCTTTGTCCAAAGTTCACAGACGCCGGCCGATACCGACGAATTGATTGGCACCGGCTGTATTATATGGTCCGGTGCCGCTGAGCTTACCTGCGACAAAATACTTGCCAACAAGGCTGTTCAAAACAAACTCACCGGCGAGATTGACTATTATGATGACGACGGCCAGGCGGTTATTCTGACTATCACGCCGAGCGAAGATGAATCAACCCTTACAAGGACACCGAGCTGATGGACGCCGCATTTTACAGAGATGCTCTTTTTTCCGGCATGACGTCGAATGCCTTTAAGCTCGGTACTGTCCTGCACATGGGCTGGTTCTGGCCGAGACTTACCGGTTGTTTGCTGCTCTACCGCGGCGATAGTATCGAAACCGTTAACTTTGACAGAGTGGTCGCAGCAAGCGATTTTGACGCGATTGAAATTTCTCCTCCTGATTACTTACTGCATCAAAATAACACGACCTTTTTCTATGTGCTGCGCCGTGCCAACGGACACGGCTGTCTTGAGCAGACATTGTCCGCATCAGCCAAAGTCGTCATCAACAGCGACGGCAACCTCGCTGAACTGGTTCCAAACAGTATTTTTACTATCAAAGCTAAAACTGTTCGGGGCAGTATTGTAAAGCTCACGTGGTTCTATTGCCCGATGGAACAACAGTCGCCGCCGGTCCGGTTTAATATCTACACCGACGACGGCACGGGACAAATCGACTATCAGAACGCAATCGCTCAAATCGAATATCAAGGCCGAAGGTTTTATAGTTACACCAGCAACGAGCTTCCTGCAGGCAGATATCTGTTTGCGGTAAGAGCACAGAACGAAAACGGCCTCGAAGATAACTCATTAGCAGCCGTCAGCCTTGAAATAAGTGACGATAACAACTTTTCTGTCCAGTTTGCCGGTATCGAAACCATTTAAAAGTCTCTGAGCATCCCAATGTCAAATCATATCGACCTATACCAGCCTGAACAAACGGACCTTGCGATTCCTGCTGCCGGCGCAGTCGTTTTCCTCAATGGTATTCTCTGCCCCGAGCTTGAGGTTATAGATATTGTTCGCTCCGGCCGGCCTGATTTCAGTTCGGCCCGGCTTGCATATAGTCCGGCGGCTTCAGGCTCTCTGAAAACTCAAACCTATCCAGGCGCCGAAATCTGTATCAGTCAGCATTACAACGCATCGCCGCCTTCGGTTGCAATAGAAATGCTCCCTGTTTTTGTAGGGCAGGTAGAAACCATCGAAAGCGATTTCTCCGATAAAGGCGAAAACATTCAAATCGTTGCGTCCGACTATAGCACGAATCTAAAACGCAACATTATATATGGCTGTTATGTCGGTGACATTGACGGCTCTGCGAAGTTTCTAATCGGCGCCGACCCGGTCTTTAATGATGACGCGGCGCCAAATGCGGCATCGTCTTTTGCAAATTTTGACGGCAAAAGCTGCCGTGTCTTTGCGGACCAGTTATCTTCTGCTGCATACTGGACCTATGCCGAGATAATCGACTATCTGCTGAGCGTGTATGTTCAGCCGGACAGATTGACAAGGCCGCCTCTCGAATTACTGGAAGCCCTGACTGATAACCAGCAGGCCGCCGAACTCGACCTGACGGGCCTGAATGTACTCCAGGGGCTGAACCGGTGCTGCGAACGCGTCGGCCTGAATTTCAGATTTGCGCCGCTCAGTTCGCCTGATAGGCCTGCACAGGCAATCGAATTTTATAAACCCGATAGTACACGAAAAGTTGAGCTTGAACTTCAGCCAGAAGGACAGCAGCTTAACATATCGAGAACCAGCGTTGCTGCGTATTCCAGCCGTGAAAACTTTTGCCCTGTCACACATCGATACATCGGCCTTGGTGACCTGAAGGTCTTTGAAGCGACTTTCGAATTAGTAAAGGCCTGGGACCCGGCAGGCGAGAGTACAAATTTCGACGCGTTCAGTCCGTCGAGCAATCCGGAATTTTTCAAAGTCCGCGACGTTCATCGAAAATGGTGCCTGAATGAGACAGGCCGATATACCGAACCACCGTACAACCAGGGGCCGGCCTTTGATTTTTCAAAAATCTTCGATACGGGAAATTATGTCCGACGCACGCGGCGTTTTCATCCGGCATTGACCGCTGATGCGCAAGGTCGTTCGATGGGCTACTTCCTCGAAGTATCATACGACGACGGCAAGCACTGGTGGCAGTATCTCTACGCCTTCGACAATCTGCTCGATGAGTGTGGTATCTGGCTCAGTAGCGATACGCTCGACCTCAATACCTGGATTGCAATCCTCAAAGGCGTGCTGCGATTTCGCATAACCTGCTCGGTGTTAAGTGACGAACGGTTGAGCTGCGAAATTGCCGACGGCCCGGTCGGTGCAGGCTCACCGGTCATCGACTTTTGTCTCCACATGCCGCGCCCGTTCAGGTACCGAAAGGTCACTAATCAAAGTAATTTCTGCGGTTCGACCGACCCGTCGATTGGCGAACCTGACGAAGCTGACGACACCCCCGCTCTTTATGAACACCTGCGAAAATGGGCCGGGTCCAGGTCTGAGGTAATCGAGACCGTCGATTTGCAGACACCATACCTGGCCCTTCATTATTCAGTCGGCGACAGGGTCACCGCGGCGCCGCAGAGCCGCAATGTATTCGGCCTGCTAAGCGACAATCGCAGCACAGCCCACATCGAACAGGTACGCATGGATTTCAGGAATCAACGCACCAACCTGAAGATTATCCGCCAAAGGAGCAGACAGCTATGAGCGACCAGACAACTATAACCGACACCGACCGGCTTTTACAGCGACTCGCCCGCACTGCTGTAACACCTGCTGAAAAGTCGTTTGTCACCAGCCCCGGTGACAGGACCATCACCGTCGCCGCAAAGATTATCAGCAATCACTCTTATAACCTTTATAACGTGCGGATAGTTGAGCTGAAAGACCCGCCCACACAACCGATATTGCTCGGAGGCCAGTTCACCGCCGTCAATCTTGCCGAACCTTTTAATTCGACGGGAAATCTCCCCGCCGATACATACGTTCTCATCTCGAAGGTCGGCGAAAAATACGCATTCTACGCCCCGGTGTAAAAATGAACACTAATGGCAACACAAAAAGCTGGCATTTGAACAGACAAATCAACCTGTCGGTTGTAATTCAGCTTGTGCTCCTGGCCGGCCTTATTCTCGGAAGCTGGGTCAACCTGCAAAGGCAGCTCGATTTACTCCAGCATGATGTAACCTTGCTTCTGCAATGTCAGAAAGACCTGAAAAACAAATTCGAAACCCTCTCCGAAAGAAGCATCTCCTATGAATACCGTCTGCGAGCGGTTGAGAGAATCATATCAAGACTTGATAGCGATTTACAGAATTTCAATCAAACTGAATCTAAAGGAGAACAATGATGAAAACTAAAAATGTCCCCGTTAAAATTGCATTTGCGA
>CAZFHM010000209.1:0-3817 GCA_964518825.1 uncultured Pirellulales bacterium | reverse complement strand
TAAAAATCACGACCTGATAGATTATGTGAAATACGCGGTAAGGGCGGCGAGGAGCCTTTTCGATGAAAGGGTCGTACAGTCGCACCTGTCACGGATAAAAGCCAACTTTCAGCCTGGTATTATACCTCTCGGTGCGGAGGTGGAGCTGAGTGACCTTGGTTTTGCGGCGGTCGAACCGCAGCGCAGCCGGTATAAGCGCTTCGACCCGAAGTATGACGGATTCCGTTACTATAACGACTTCAAGCTGGACGTTCTGAGCTGGAGGGTGGGCGGGTACATTGACGACCATTCCAGTTCGACCGAACAGGCCGGGCGAAGCGGATTTCTGGAATTGGCGCCGGGCAGATTGAATACGGAAGGCGAACTTTCGCGCCCCGCTACCGCCGACCCGTGGCTTTTAAATCAGCTTATCGTGGCAATCATGTCGTTTTATGACGTTCGGCCTCACAGTCTACACCTGTCATTCCAGCTTCGCCGCAGGCAAATCGGCAATCAAACGGTTCTTCCACTGAAGTTTGTCAAGTGCCTGCTGGCGATGGGAGGCGATTTGAGCAGGGATGATAAGGGACATTTGTGTATTTCGCGGATGCAGTATGATGAGATTGTGCAGCGTGCCCGAGGCGAAGAGTTTATCTTTGCCAGGACCAGCAAGCGCAGCTGGTACATGGGCGAAGATGAAATTACGGACAAGGCTCCTCGCCAGGCGACAACGCACGTGCAGCAGTACAAATTCATCCGGCTGCAGAAGCGGGCAAATTATGAGCCGCTGATACTGTGCCTTAAAGGGCTTCAGATGGCCTGTAATCCGGGGGACTATCTTACTGCTGAACAACTGAATCGCAGCCCGGAGCTGCGAAGTGATTACGAACAGTTAAAAGCATGGTCATTCGAACCTGCTGCAATAGATGCAGAAAGCATAAGAGAATTCCTGAAGACTGTGCGTGACGGACTGATGATTGAGAGGCACAGCAGGCCCGCGCATAAACTGCACTATATAAACTGGGGATTGAGCGCTATCGAGATGCAGCTTCGTATGTTCAACCAGACCATAGAAAAAAGCTGAAAGCCGGACCTGCTAAATCTCCGTCAGTCAGCATCAATTGTTCTCTTTTTCAGCTCCGCTATCGCATAACCGAGCACTTCTTCATGGTCGAAGGCAAGATTTTCGGGTAATTTTTCAATATCGAACCATCGGGCCTGGGCGGCATCATCGCCGGCCTTTATTTTCTCGGCGGCTTTTTCTTCAGCTATGCCGACGAAGACTACGGTTATCTGCCTGCCGCGCGGGTCCCTGCCGCATTTGCCGAAAGTGTGGAGCTGGCGCAGGTTTATGCCGGTCAGATTGGTCTCCTCGTGCAATTCCCTCGCCACGGCGTCTTCAAGCTCTTCGTCGATGCCGATGAATCCCCCCGGAACCGCCCACTGATTCCTGAACGGCTCATGGCCACGCTTTATCAGCAGCACCCTGGCCCTGCCTGAGGTAAATGTAAAAACTACGGCATCGGTCGTTACCATCGGCATGGGCCAGTCGTAAACATATTTTTTCTTTGCAGCCATGATTTAGCCCTCAGGCTCCCTAATAACACCGTTGAATATATGCTAAAGCCGGAGTTATGGCAAAAGCAATTGCCAAAATCATCTCGCTAGTTTAGAATTTTGCAATGATGTCGGAACAGCCGAAGAAAATCCTGATAATCAAACCCAGTGCGATGGGTGACATAGTGCTGGCGTTGCCTGTCTTGTCAGCCTTGCGGGCAGGCTTCCCCAAGGCCGGTATTTCGTGGCTTGTACGGACGGAATTCGCCCCCCTGCTCGAAGGCCATCCTTACCTGAGCGAGATAATCCTCTTTGACCGCAAATACCTCGGAAAGGCGTGGAAAAACCCGAAGGCTTTCGGTGCGCTGGTGTCGCTGATTACACGGCTGAGAAAAGAGAAGTTCGACCTGATACTCGATTTGCAGGGTTTGTTCAGGACGGCTTCATTAGGATGGTTAAGCGGATGCAAGGCGCGGTTCGGACCGCACTCCGGCAGAGAATTCAGCCATCTTTTTTACACCCAATCCATCCGGCAAGAGAAGCAGAGTATCCATTTAGTTGACTATTTTCTGAGTATTGCAAAGGCGGCGGGAGTGGTCGTTAATGATGTTGAATTTGTCCTGCCGGTCAATCCCGAAGCTGACAAGTCGGCAAAATTTCTCCTTGATGAAGCAGTCGCAGGTCAAAAGGATTATTTTGTGCTGGTCCCGGGTGCGGCGCATGCGGATAAGTGCTGGCCGGCAGAGCGGTTCGCGGCTGTCGCAGACAAAATTGCTGATAAATTCGGATTTGCGGTGATAACTGTCGGTTCTATGGGTGAGAGGTCGCTCTGTGATGATATAAACAATAAAGCCAAGGTAAACGTGGAAAACCTCGCCGGCAAGACTGATATACCCACTCTTACCGCTTTACTGCGGGGCGCAAAAATGGTGATAAGTAATGATACCGGGCCGGGACATATCGCGGCGGCTTTGCAGGCGTCAATTGTTATGATATTCGGGCGGACCAATCCGGCAAGGGTGGGGCCTTACGGCCGGGGCCAATGCGCAGCGGCGGTCGAGCCTTTCGGCAGAGGCCTTGCAATAAACAGCTTCGACGCAAAGTACGACATCAAAAATGTTACCATTGACGAAGTATTCGAAAAGGTCTGCGCACAACTACAATAAAGTGCCTATTTTTTATCAATTCATTACAACTTCAACACATCTTTGGCAGAGGTCGGGGTGGTCGGCGTTTTGGCCTACGCTCGGCCAGTAGTTCCAGCATCGCCGGCATTTTAAATGCGGGCTCTTTTGCGCCTCGATTTTTGTCTCGCCTTCAGCTTTTTCGAGTGTCACTTCACTGACAATACAAAGGGCCGCGAACTGGTCGATTCCAAAGTCATTCAGCAGCTTTATAACATCCTCGTCGGCAGTAGTGATTTTGACCGAGGCTTCCTGATTGCTGTTGATTTGCTTTGTCCGCCTGAGCTCTTCAAGCACCTTCAGGACATCGTCCCGCAGGGACATAATCTTTTCCCATCGCTGTTCGGCTTCGGCGGTATCGATTGAGCCGTCCACTTGCGGCATCGTTGCAAGGTGGACAGTCTCGACGTCCTGTGATTTATACTGCATCGCGGCCCAGGCCTCTTCGGCGGTGTGAACGAGGACCGGGGCGAGCATACGCACAAGCGAATCGAGGATGCGGTACATCGCGGTCTGGCTGCTGCGGCGCGAGCGACTGTCGGCGGAATCGCAGTAAAGCCGGTCCTTGAGGACGTCCATATAGATACTACTCATCTCGACCGTGCAGAAATTGTGGACAAGGGAAAAGACCCGGTGGAAGATGAAGCTCTCATAATTGGCTGTCACTTCGGCGATTAGTTTCTGAAGCTGCTGCATCGCCCACTTGTCGATTTCGGACATATCGGGATAAGCGACGCTGTGCTTTTGCGGGTCGAAATCACAAATGTTACCGAGCAGGTAACGCAGCGTGTTTCTGATTTTGCGATAGGCGTCCTGTGTTCGGCCTATCAGCTCGTCATTGCAGCGAATATCTTCCTGGTAATTAACACTTGCTACCCAGAGGCGAAGGACGTCCGCGCCGTATTTGGTAATTTCATCCTGGGCGTTCACATAATTGCCCAGCGATTTGGACTGCTTCATTCCCTTTTCATCGACTGTAAAGCCGTGAGTAAGAACGGCCTTGAACGGCTCGGTCCCAACCGAACCGAGCGCAGGCAGAAGCGATAACTGGAACCAGCCGCGATGCTGGTCCGAGCCTTCGAGATACAAATCGACGG
>CAZFHM010000208.1:0-3822 GCA_964518825.1 uncultured Pirellulales bacterium | reverse complement strand
GCAAAAACAGCCGAACAGGAAGGTTTCAAAGACATCGCGGGTTTCTTCAATCGTGTCACGATTGCCGAAAGCAAACACAAGGAACGGTACATGGCTCTGGCTGAGAATCTCAAGCAGGGGCGCGTCTTCAAACGTCCCGAACCAAAGCGCTGGATTTGCAGGAACTGCGGCTATGTCCACGAGGGGCCTGAGGCTCCGGGTACCTGTCCGCTGTGTCTGCATCCGCAAAGTTATTTCGAACTCGAAGCCGTGAACTACTAATATATAAGAAGGACTTCTTCGCTGGGCCCGCGCGATTGACGCTCGCGTTGTCCTATGGACTCCTTGCGGAGAGCGCGGGCTTAGCTCTTTTTAAGGCAAATAATCGGCTGAAAACTGAATCAAAGGAATAAATCATGAACGAGCGGAAAGGTCAAATTACGATGAAGGGCAACCCCCTGACTCTGCTTGGCGAGCCGGTTCAGACCGGCCAAAAAGCCCCTGATTTCGAGGTCCTGGCAAATGATTTGTCCGTTGTGAAATCGTCCCAGTTGAAGGGCAAGGTGTGTATTATCTGCTCAGTGCCGTCGCTCGATACCGGTGTCTGCGACACTGAGACCCGCAAGTTCAACGAGCATGCTGCCAAGCTGGGCAGCGATGTTGCTGTATGGGTCATAAGTATGGACCTGCCCTTTGCCCAGAAACGCTGGTGTGGAGCCGCCGGGGTCGATGCGGTAAAGACGTTTTCCGACCATCGTGACGCCTCGTTCGGCAAGGCATTCGGTGTGCTCATCAAGGAGCTGCGACTTCTGGCCAGGGCGGTGTTTGTGCTCGACAGGCAGGGTATTATAAAATACACCCAGCTTGTCAAAGAAGTGGCCGATGAACCCGACTACGACGCAGCACTAAAGGCCGTGAAAGAGCTGTTGTAACAATAAATGCAGAAAGCAGGGCAATCAATATATGAGAACCGTTTGCAACGATGTATATAGCGTTGGGGCGATAGATTTCGACCGCAGGATTTTCGATAAGCTTATCCCCACCCCAGACGGAACCACTTACAACGCCTACCTTATAAGGGGCAGCGAAAAGACCGCTCTACTCGATACGGTGGACCCTACGAAATCGGATGTGCTTTTTAACAACCTCGCCCGTACAGGCGTGGACAAAATCGACTATATTGTCAGCCATCACGCCGAGCAGGACCACTCCGGCAGTATCAATGAGGTGCTGCTGCTGTATCCCGAGGCCAAAGTGGTCACCAACCCAAAGTGCAAAGAAATTCTCATGGACCACCTGCAGACCGAGGAGGATAAATTCATCACCGTCGAAGACGGCGAGGAATTGTCGCTCGGCGATAAAACGCTTAAATTCATTTATATCCCCTGGGTACACTGGCCTGAGACGATGGGCACGTATCTGCCTGAGGATAAAGTTCTGTTTTCCTGCGACCTGTTCGGCTCACACCTGGCTACCAGCAGTCTTTTCGCGGATGACCCCGGCCTGCTCTACGAATCGGCTAAACGCTACTACGCCGAAATCATGATGCCTTTCCGTACCCAGGTCAGAAAAAACATCGAGAAACTCTCGCAGTTTGATATCGACATAATAGCGCCGAGCCACGGCCCGTTGTATGACAAGCCGGAATTCATAATCAACGCTTACAAAGACTGGGTCAGTGACGAGGTTAAGAACGAAGTCATTATCGCTTACGTATCGATGCATGAAAGCACCCGGATTATGGTTGATTACTTTGTCGAGGCACTTATCGAACGCAACATCGAAGTAAAACAGTTTAATCTTGCCCAGGCTGACCTCGGCAAACTTGCCATGGCCCTTGTCGATGCGGCAACTGTGGTAATCGGGACGGGAACGGTCCTGACCGGACCTCATCCGACGGCCGCTTACGCCTGTATACTTGCCAACGCACTTCGGCCGAAGACTCGATTCGCCTCGGTGATAGGCTCCTATGGATGGGGCGGAAAAATGGTTGAGCAAATACAGCAACTCCTCTCGCATCTCAAGGCTGAGTTCATCGAGCCCGTTATTGCCAAGGGTCTGCCCAAAGACGAGGAATTCAAAAATCTCGACAAACTTGCCGACGCCATACTGGCAAAGCATAAGGAAATCGGAATAATTTAATCGTTGAAATCAAATACGAAATATGGCTAATATGTGGTGGGAGTATAACTTATGATTAGCAAAAAAATGCAAAATGCAATTAACAGCCAAATCAACGCCGAGCTGTATTCAGCCTATCTGTACCTGTCGATGTCGGCCGACTTCAGCTCGAAGAACCTGCCGGGCTTCGCCAACTGGATGAAGATACAGGCCCAGGAAGAGCTCGGACACGCGATGAAACTTTACAAATTCGTCGAAGAGCGATTAGGCCGTGTAACGCTAAAAGCCATCGACGCCCCGGCAACGGAGTGGGAATCGCCGCTGGCCGCCTTCCAGGCCGTTTTGAAGCATGAGCAGAAAGTCACGGGCCTGATAAACAAGCTCGTTGACCAGGCCATAGCGGAAAACGACCACGCCACGCGGGGCTTTCTGCAGTGGTTTGTAGATGAGCAGGTCGAAGAAGAGGCGTCCGCCGACGCAATCGTCCAGCAGCTCAAGCTGATGAAGAGTGCCCCCGGCGGCTTGTTTATGCTCGACAAGGAATTGGGACAGCGGGCTTTCACGGCGGAATGAGAACGGTTAAACAAGTGTTCTTTCAAATGAGATTGTAACTCAAGTAAAGAAGGAGACCAAACGTGGGTATAAGTTTCAATGCCGATGAAATTTTCGAGATGGCCGAGGAAATCGAACGTCAGGGCGCCAGGTTCTACAGCGAGGCCTCGAAAATGGCTCCAACCGAGAAAGCGAAAAAATTCTTCCTCGAATTGTCGGACATGGAAGCAAATCACCTGAAAATCTTCGCCGATATGCGAAAGCAGCTTAGCGAAGACGAGAAAACCTCGACAACATACGACCCGGACAATGAGGCGGCGCTATACCTTAAGACAATGGCCGCCGCCAAGGGCTGGGAAGGCAGAATCAGCCCCACTCAGAAACTTACAGGCAAAGAGCCGATGAAGGAGGTTGTCGAAATCGCCCTTAACGCCGAGAAGGAGTCGGTGGTTTTTTACTACGGCCTGAAGAGTATGGTTTCCGAAGGAGCCGGACGTGACAAAATCGAACATATTATCCTGGAAGAACTGTCACACATCAGGACATTGCTGGAATACCTCAAAGATATGAATTAGCTGTTTTATTCCAATTACTTCGTTTGCATTGACAGGGGCCTGCTGTAAAATAGGTCCCTGTTTTAATGCCCGCTTAAGGGAGACAACTGTGGCCGAGACGGCAAATCGGAAAGCAAAGGCTAAACCGAAGCTGCTGCAGAAGCAGACCGTTATGAGGCGGGTGCTGCTGGCCCTTGTGCCTTGTATCGCGGGCGCCGTTTACTTCTTCGGCTGGTATTGCCTCTTTATTGTTATCCTCGCCAATGCCACCGGTTTTATCACCGAGTACATCTTTACCCGTCGCAATGAAAAGCCGGCCACCGAGGCTGTCTTTGTAACCGGCACCCTCTTTGCTCTGGTTATGCCGCCGACGGTCCCCTGGTACGTAGTCGTAATCGGGATGGTCTTTGCTGTGATGTTCGGCAAGATGGTATTCGGCGGATTCGGTAAAAATGTCTTCAATCCCGCTATCGCGGGTCGAGCCTTTGTTTATGTCTGTTTTCCCATAGCCCTGACCGGTACGTGGGCCCCGGCTGCCGAAGGCCTGTGGGGCGCTCTTGGTAAATGGACAACCGTCGATACGCCGGCGGCCATAAGCGGTGCTACGCCTATGGCC
>CAZFHM010000207.1:0-3823 GCA_964518825.1 uncultured Pirellulales bacterium | reverse complement strand
TATCTAAACCTTAGTCCGGACGATATCGTAAAATCAGCCGGTGCCCCAATCGCCGTAATCGATTGTTTCGCCATACTCGATGACGATAAAATCCGCAGGTACTTCGAGCTTGGCTGTGAAGTCAAAGGCCTCGGACGAGGCCATATCCAGAGAATAAAGGAACACGTCAGGAAAAAATAGGTCTGCCCGATGGATATCAGGGACAAGCGAATCGCGATTCTCGCACCCGTCGCATGGCGAACGCCGCCGCGAGCTTACGGCGCCTGGGAGACCGTCGCAAGCAACATCGCCGAAGGACTTGTAGCGCGAGGCTATAAAAATATCACGCTCTTTGCCACCAAAGATTCCGTCACCAAAGCCAGGCTGACAGGCTGGATTGAAAAAGGCTACGAGGAAGACAAATCACAGATTCCGCTCGTCTCGACCGTCTATCACATACAGAAAGTTATGGAATTGGCCGACCAGTTCGACCTTATCCATAACAATTTCGATTACATACCACTTGCATTCCTTCGACTTATAAAGACACCGATGCTCACTACCATCCACGGTTTTTCCGACGAGGACATAAAACGCGTTTACCGCGACCACAAGGACTCGTACTACGTCTCCATAAGCGACTCCGACAGGGACAGTGAGCTGCCTTATCTTGCCACGGTTTATAACGGCATCGATTTATCGAATCTCACCTTCCGCCAAAAAGCAGGGGACAATCTCGTCTTCTATGGCCGAATACATCCCGACAAGGGCCTGCATCTTGCGATAGAAGTCGCCAAAAAGGCGAAAATTCCTATGATTGTCGCCGGCATAATCCAGGACCGGAAATACTTCGACGATTGCGCTAAGCACTTCGACGATAAGCTCATTAAATTCATCGGCCCGGTCAACCCCCAGCAGCGCGACCAGCTTCTCGCCAAAGCCCTTTGCGTCCTGCATCTAAATACCATTCCCGAAAGGTTCGGGCTGGTTATGGCCGAGTCTAACGCTGCCGGCGTCCCCGTCATCGCCGCCGACCTCGGCTCCTGCCGCGAAGTAATCGCCGACGGGAAAACCGGTTTCCTTGTTAACAGCGTCGATGAAGCTGTTGAGGCTATAGGCAAACTCGACCGGCTCAACCGCGCCGACTGCCGCAAACACGTCGAAGAAAACTTCACCATCGACTGCATGGCCAAAGGCTACGAAAAAGTCTACGAAGAAATCTTTCGCCGCGAGGCTGCAAAATGAAACATTCTTTTGTCAAACGCTATGAGAAAAACCCAATCCTTACAAAGGACGACGTCCCTTACAAGGTCGAAACCGTCCATAATGCAGGAGTCGCAAAATACAACGGTGGGTACATAATGCTCTTTCGTTCTCATCTTGATACCGGCAGGAGCATCATCGGCCTGGCCCGGAGCGACGACGGGTTCAACTTCACCGTCGCCGATAAACCATTTATGACTCCCGCCGCCGAACAACCCTTTGCCGAATATGAAGAGTACGGCGTCGAAGACCCGCGTATCACGCCGCTGGAAGGGGCCTACTACATCACTTATAGCGCATACTCGAAACACGGCGTCCGCATCGGTCTTGCTCGAACCGCCGACTTCGAATCAATCGAAAGAATCGCTTTTATCACACAGGCCGACTATCGAAACACCGTTCTTTTCCCCGAAAAAATTAACGGCCGTTACGTCAAGCTCGACCGTCCCCACTCTGACATCAGTCCCTGGTCAATCTGGATTAGTTACTCACCGGATTTGCGACACTGGGGTGATTCGAGAGTAATAATGAAGCCCGTAAAATATCATTGGGACGAAATGAAAATCGGCCCGGGCGCACCGCCCATAAAAACTCCAAAAGGCTGGCTGAATATCTATCACGGCGTCTTCCCGACAATGGACGGCAGTGTTTACAGGCTCGGCGTAGCCCTGCACAAGCTCGACGACCCCGCAACAGTCCTCGCCGTAAGTGACCGCTGGATTCTTTCGCCGCAGGAGCCGTATGAGCTGGTTGGTTATGTGCACAACGTCGTTTTTACCTGTGCCGCTGTACCGGAGGAAGATGGAACGATTAAATTATACTGGGGCGCTGCTGATACCGTTATGTGCGCAGGAACCGCGCGCATCGATGAGCTTGTTGACTTGTGCTTGTCCTGCCCGCGTCCACCTCTATAGAATAGGTTTGTTTTGACAATCTATTGGGCTAACCAGGCGGTAGCAAAATAATACATATCTTCCCAGTCAACAATGTTATCACCCGTAAAATCAGCGTCGCCGTAGTTTGGATTATTGTTGTCCTTCCAGTACTGTGAAAATTTGGCGTAATCCTTAAAATCGACTGTGCCGTCCCGGTTCAGGTCTTCAAGACGGTGCGGTAACTGGTACCAGAAGCCTACCGACCGCCACCGGGCGCCGCCATAGGAATAGCTGCATTCAACGTTAACCTCTATCGAATCTCTGAAAGGCATACAGTCGGCAATCCGCCAGCGGTACTGGTCCGCCCTCGAGGTTGCTGCCTTGTTCACATAGAGAATCCCGTTCATCGGCCTTGTTGCCGACTGGGGATATGGTCCTTCCGGCTCATCGTTAATCACAGCCACCCAGTTATAATAAGCCCCTCCGTTATAGGTATCTTCCAGGCCCGTCCCGTACTGCACTAATTCTCCGTCGGAATAAATGACATCGTCGCCTTCGAGCATGCCGAAGCTGTCATAGTCCTGGGCCACGTAGAGCAAATCGCCCACATAATGGCCTGTCCCGGTGGTAGATAGGATGTTGTGATAAGTATGATTAGACCTGACGGTATTGTTCTCCACCGCGTTAAGATAGCATGTATGATGGCCGAGTTGCTTCAGTTCATACTCGACTTTTGCCCCGTCTATTGCAATCGGACTGGCTGTCGTATTGACAAGCCGGACGAGAACAGATTCTCTAAAAGGCATCGGCCAGTAGCAATAGAAGCCGTCGTTCGAGTCAGCGCCTAAAGGCAGGCTGTTATAATCTGCACGTAGTTCACCTGCCCCGAAGAAATAAGCCATCGGGACGTCGATTGCAGCTTGGGTTTTACCGTCATAGAAAACCTGCAAGTTCAAGCCTTTCAGCTCTGAGTCATTGGCATCAGGCATTTTGATTCTTAGTTCACGAATTACACCGGGACCGTTTAGACTCGCCAGAATGAGGTTAGAATCAATAACTGAAGAGGGTATATTTACCTCTACCGCCGCAGGACTATTGCCGTGAGGATTTTGTCCGGCTTGATTAAAAATTGAAATTGCTGCGTTGCGGTCGTTCTGGTCTTCGGCTGTGAGGGTCCCTGTGTAGGAATTCACGTCGGTTCCCGACGGGTATGTCATATAGCTGTACTGGTAATAGTGACAATTGGCAAACGGACCGGCCGGCTTGTTGACCGTCTCTATAACAACGGATTCGGAAAACGGTATCGGTTCATAGCAGACCTGACCTCCCGCGCAGGTAGTTATTAAAGGCTCATCGAAGTAAGAAAACAAACCGTCGAAAATCGTGTTGCTCTCGGTGTCTATGCGAGGTGTCACTTCTCCGTCAAAATACATTTGGACAACATAATGATTGCGTCCCATGTAATGAGGCATCCAGAAACGGTAAATAATGCCGGGCCCGGCTATTGTCTTTACCGTGCAGACTGTCTCGGTTGTGATGTGGCCCTCAGGCCACTCGTACCAGCTCCAGTCGTCATTATTGCCCGTACGGTCGTAACTTGAGGCCAGCCCGCTTTTAGCCCCGAGACGAAGCTCAGACAACTGTTCCCACTGCGAATATGAATCATAACCGACCGGGTAGGCAGATAGACAATTACCGGTTAAAAG
>CAZFHM010000206.1:0-3829 GCA_964518825.1 uncultured Pirellulales bacterium | reverse complement strand
ATACAGCCTTCGGGCAAGCTTCATATCGGCAATTACTTCGGCGCTATGCGCCAGCATTTGCAGCTCCAGGCCGAAAACGAAGCTTATTACTTTATAGCAGACTACCACGCCCTGACCAGCGGCCCGGACCCTGCCGAGCTGTCACAAAATATACTCGACGTGGCTATGGACTACCTGGCCCTTGGCCTGGACCCCGAAAAAACCGTATTCTGGCGACAGTCCGACGTTCCCGAAATAACCGAGCTTGCCTGGATACTTTCCTGCATTACGCCTATGGGCCTTTTGCAGCGGTGCACAAGCTACAAGGAGAAGGTCGCGCAGGGTCTGAGCCCCAATCACGGCCTATTCGCCTATCCGGTGCTCCAGGCCGCCGATATTCTTGCTTTTCACAGCGAGCTCGTACCCGTCGGCGCCGACCAGAAGCAGCACATAGAGGTTACACGCGACATCGCCGGGTATTTTAACAACACTTATGGCCAGATACTGACACTTCCCGAAGATTACATATTAGACTCGGTTGCAGTCGTTCCCGGCATAGACGGCCGTAAGATGAGCAAAAGCTACGACAATACTATCGAGATATTCGAACCCCAGAGCAGTATAAAGAAAAAGGTTATGCGGATGGTTACAGACTCGACCCCGGTCGAACAGCCCAAAGACCCGGAAAAGTGTAATGTCTTTGCCTTGTTGAAGCTGGTCGCCGGCGACGATGAGCTTGCCGAATGGCAGGGCCGGTATCGCAGCGGGGGTATGGGCTATGGTCAGGCCAAGAAGCGCCTGGTCGAGCTTCTTATAGAATATTTCGAGCCGTACCGCGCAAAACGTCAGGAATTGGAGAACAACCTTGATTATGTTCGCGAAGTATTGAATAAGGGCGCCGACCGGGCAAGACCCGTGGCGCATAAAACATTCGAAGAGGTAAGAAAAGCAGTGGGACTATAAATCTTATGGATGAAAAACTTGTTACAATCGCGGAATTCGAGGATTACATAAGGGCCGATATGGCCCGGCAGACGCTGGAGGATTTCGGTATAAAAGCCATTGTCACCGGTGATAACGCCTCGAATATTTATGCCGGCATCCCCGCCATCGAAAGGCCTGTCCTGCAGGTTTTAGAAAGCCAGGCCGACCAGGCACGTCAAATCCTCGACGAGCAGCAAAAACGGGAGGACTGATTGGCGCCGTACCGTGTAAACCTTGACGTTTTTGCCGGTCCGATGGACCTGCTGCTGTACCTTATCCGCAAGGATGAGGTCGATATCTACGACATCCCGATTGCCAGGATAACCGGCCAGTACATCCAGTACATCGAGATGCTCAAGAGTCTCGACATCGACCTTGCCGGCGATTTCCTGGTCATGGCAGCAACTCTTATGCAGATAAAATCGGCGATGCTTCTGCCGAAAGCCGAACCCGACGGCATTGACGCGGAGGATTTCGAGGACCCTCGCGCCGAGCTGATACGCCAGTTGCTCGAATACAAAAAGTTCAAGGACGCCGCCAATCTTCTCGACGCCTGTGCGCAACAGCAGCAGCAGAGACTGCCTCGGCCGGCAGTTATTATTGACAAGCTCAAGGACACCGCCGAACCGGAAGTAGACCTCGACCAGGTGAGCGTATGGGACCTGCTCGGGGCGTTCGATACAATTCTGCAGGCCACAGGTGCTTCTTTCGATATCAGTCATATTCACGACGATACCCCCATCGACCTGTACCAGATAGAGATGCTGCACCGTCTGCAGAGCGAAGGGGCTATGCCTTTTGCCCGTATTTTTGAAGGTCGAGCCAATCGTCTGGTCATGGTAGGGCTGTTTTTGGCGCTGCTGGAGCTGATAAGAGACGGTCTTGTCGGCGCGGAACAGTCCGAGTCCGACTCAGCCATTCATATTACCGCGTTAACCGATGAACCCGCAGAACGGGTTGTGCAAAAGGCCATCATCGCCGCCTCCACTGAGCAGGCCCAGCCGCAGCAACCGGCCGTTGCCGCCGAAAGCCCGGCTATACCTATAGTAGGATTTACCGGCGATAAGGAAGCGTCGCAGCACGTTCAGCCTGCCGAACAGGGCTATCCAATCGCTGAGCTGCCGCCAAAGCCCGCAAGCGATAAAACCGCCGCACACACAAGCGATTTCGAACAGAGCACTCAGGGCGATGGCGAGAATTAGTATTTGACTTTACTACGGGCCGAAAATACAATGACGGCTGATGTGATTTGGTGAAAGGATTCCGTAATGGCTGGCAATGTTATTGAGCTGAACGATTCGACTTTCGACGAGACCGTACATAATTCAGACGTTCCTGTTCTGGTGGATTTTTGGGCGCCGTGGTGCGGCCCGTGCAAGATGATGACCCCTATCCTTGAGGAAGTTGCGGAAGATTATTCCGGCCGGGCCAGTATATGCAGGCTCAATACCGACGAGGCCCGCGATTCCGCGATGGAGTTCAACATCAGCGCGATACCCACGCTGATACTTTTCAAAGACGGCGAAGTTCAGAAAAAGTGGGTCGGCCTGACCAGCAAAAAAGATATAACCGCCGCCATCGAAGCGCTTCTTTAAGCTGTAAGGCGTACCCCACAAAGTTTTGCTTGTATAAATACCTTGTTTTCAATCTTCCCTTTTGTTCAAGGCTGCCTTGACATTTGCGTCGGGCTTTGAGAGAATCCTCCTTTTCAGTACCTTTGGGTCGGAACGGGTATTTAGTGGCACATAAAATAGTATCCAAAAGTGAGCTTTCGCAGGATGTATTCACCGCCCAAATCGAGGCCGGGCTGATTGCAAAGGCACGCAAGCCGGGCCAGTTTGTCATCGTCTGTCTCAGCGATGAATACGGCGAGAGAATCCCATTGACCATCGCCGGCGCCGACCCCGAAAAGGGCACTATCACGCTTATCTGGCAGCGAGTCGGCAAGACCACAGCCGAGATGGCTGATTTGAAACAGGGTGACACAATTGACAATATCGTCGGTCCGCTCGGTACGCCGACGCACATTCAAAAGTTTGGCACTGTTGTTTGCGTCGGCGGCGGCATAGGGAATGCGCCGTTGCTCCCAATTGCCTCGGCCCTCAAAGATGCAGGCAATACCATTATTTCGATTATAGGCGCACGCAATAAAGAGCTGCTCATCCTCGAAGACGAGTTCGCCGGAATCAGCGATGAGCTTATAGTAACCACCGACGACGGTTCACACGGCCGAAAGGCCCTTGTCACCGAACCTCTTAAGGAGATTTGCAGCCGCGACCCAAAACCCGACCATGTCTTTGTTATCGGCCCGGCGATAATGATGAAGTTCTGCTGTGATGTTACAAAACAATTCGACGTTCCGACAACCGTCTCGCTCAATACTATTATGGTTGATGGTACCGGGATGTGCGGCGGATGCCGGGTTGAGGTCGGCGGCAAGCCGAAGTTCGTTTGTGTTGACGGCCCGGAATTCGACGGGCACCTTGTTAATTTCGACCTTATGATGAAGCGCCTTGCCGCCTACCACAAACAGGAGCAGCAGGCGCACGAGCAATACGAAAAACATAAATGCAAAATCGGTCTGGATGAAGGCAGACGAAGGAACCAACAGTGACCGAAGAAGAAGCAAAACAAATACTTGAAAAGTTACAGAAAAAAGAACAAGCCGAAGGGCTTAAACCTTTGGACCAGTATGACATACCGCCTCAGGATATGCCTGCACAGGACCCGGTTGCCAGACGCGGCAACGTGAACGAAGTAGCCTTAGGTTATACCGAGACCCAGGCCCGGCTCGAAGCAATGCGGTGTCTGCAATGCAAAAACGCACCGTGCGTGCAGGGCTGTCCCGTGCGAATAAAGATAAAAG
>CAZFHM010000205.1:305-3858 GCA_964518825.1 uncultured Pirellulales bacterium | reverse complement strand
TTGACCGTCTCTATATTGTCGAACTCCATCGCCGGCTTGATATTTAATCCGTACCTCTTGAAAATCCCGTCTATCCACCCTCGCGTCGGTATCTCTTCGTCAAAACCTATATACCTCTCGAATTGTACGACGCTTATATCTACTTCGCTTTCCGCTGCAAGCGGATGTTTCGTACTGCACACAAGCACAAGGGGCTCATTTTCGAAATCATACACATCGAGCCGCCTGTCTCTTTTCGGTATCGCTACCATTCCTATATCGACTTCACCGGTCAGTACCAGTTCGTATATCCTGCCCGCGCTTAGATATTCGACGTGTACATGCACATCAGGATATCGCGCCATAAACCTTTTGAGGTATTCCGGCAGCGTATGCATCCCTATACTGAATATCGCCGCCACGTTGAGCCTCCCTGCCCCGGCGAATTTTAGTGCGTTCAGTTCACTCTGCAGCTCTTCATATCTTGTGATTATATCCTTTGCCGCCATAAGAACTAATTGCCCCTCTCTCGTAATTTCGATCGGCCTTTTCTTGCGATTGACCAATGGGCACCGTAAAATAGACTCCAGATGCGCAAGCTGCTGCGACACTGCCGACTGGCTCAAAACATGGATTTCCGCTGCCTTTGAAAGGCTTCGATACTCCGCTACATCGCGAAATAACTTAAGAGTTTCTAAATGCATTATAAGCTGTCCTTATATCTTGTATTAGCATTTAATTGTGTACATTCCGCAGTTAAACTGCTATTATTCCGTCTTGACGGCGTTACGGAAGTCTTGTCAGTATAAGGCCTGCTTATGATAACGTAAAGTGAAAAAGTATCAATATACTTAATGATATGGAGGTAAAAATGTCTGCAAAAGATGTTATCAATGCCGTGTACGAGCAGGTACTTCGGCGAAACCCCAACGAGCCGGAGTTCCACCAGGCAGTAAAAGAGGTACTTGACAGCCTGCCGCCCGTTATCGACAAGCACCCGGAGTACGTCGAGTACAAAATTCTCGACCGCATAGTTGAGCCCGAAAGACAAATCATGTTCCGTGTCCCGTGGCAGGACGACAAAAACAATATCCAAATTAATCGAGGTTTTCGGTTCGAGTTTTCCAGCGCGCTTGGTCCGTATAAAGGCGGCATAAGATTTCATCCGACGGTGTACGCGGGCATTCTCAAGTTCCTTGCCTTCGAGCAGGTATTCAAGAACTCACTTACCACCCTGCCGATGGGCGCCGGCAAAGGCGGCTCCGACTTCGACCCCAAGGGAAAATCTGATAATGAAGTCATGCGATTCTGCCAGAGCTTCATGACAGAGCTTTGCCGTCACATCGGCCCAGATACCGACGTCCCGGCCGGTGACATCGGCGTAGGAGGTCGCGAGATTGGTTTTATGTTCGGCCAGTACAAACGCCTTCGCAATGAATTCACCGGCGTCCTGACCGGCAAAGGCCTGAACTGGGGCGGCTCACTGATTCGGCCCGAGGCTACAGGCTACGGCGCCGTTTACTTCGCCGAAGAAATGTTAAAGACCAGAGGCGAAGACCTGCAGGGCAAGTTCTGCACCGTCTCCGGCTCAGGCAACGTCGCGCAATACACCGTCGAAAAACTCAACCAGCTCGGCGCAAAGGCCGTCAGTCTTTCCGACTCCAGCGGCTGTATCTACGATAGTTACGGCATCGACGAAGAAAAGCTCGCCTTCGTGCTGGAGCTGAAGAACATTCGCCGCGGACGTATCGAAGAATACGCCAAGAAGTTCGGCGCCGAGTACCGGCCGAACAAACGACCGTGGGACATCCAGTGCGATTGTGCATTCCCGAGCGCCACTCAGAACGAAATCGACGCCGAGTCCGCAAAGACATTACTCAAGAACGGCTGTTACGTAGTCTCCGAAGGCGCCAATATGCCCAGCACTCCCGAAGCGGCTGATTTGTTCCTCGAAAAGAAGATTCTTTACGGTCCCGGCAAGGCTGCAAACGCGGGCGGTGTCGCAACGAGCGGACTGGAAATGTCGCAAAACTCGATGCGCCTGTCATGGACCCGCGAGGAAGTTGATGAAAGACTGCACAACATTATGATATCCATCCACAAGCAGTGCTACGAGGCCGCACAGGAATACGGCCAGAAAGGCAATCTCGTTATGGGCGCCAACATCGCCGGCTTTACCAAAGTCGCCGATGCTATGCTCGACCACGGCCTGGTATAAATATTAACCACAGATTTCACAGATTACTCAGATTAAATATAAAGTGAAAAGAGAAAATCAGACACGGATTATATTGTTAAATGGTTAATTGGTTAACTGGTTAATTTCAATCGCTGATTACGCGGATTTACACGGATTAAATATAGAGTGAAAAGAAAAAATCAGACACGGATTATATTTAGACGCTGATTTCGCAGGTTACGCAGATTTTTCATACTAAAGACTGACGACTTATTTAGACACGGATTAACACAGATTAACACGGTTTTTAGTTTTTCTTCGTGTGCTTTGTGTTCTTCGCGGTGAAAAATTCTGTACAAAACCTAAGGGCGTCTTTGGAAGGCGCCCTTTTTTTGTCATTCCCGCACAGGCGGGAATCCACTTTCCTTTTCCTTTGAAACAGTTACCTCTGCGCATATAATACCGATATTTGTTTACCTTGCTTTTGAAAAGAGCAAAAATGGCATCTTCCTCTACATTTGATCGCGAACTTGCTTTAGCTGAGGAAGTTCAGACGTCAGTTTTTCTTGTTAGAGAAGGATTGATTTCCTTGGAACGGTTGAAAAATGATGCTGATTTATCACATTTGCCGAGTCTTCTTCTGTCCAATGGTTTTGAAAGACTACTCAAGGCGGTAATATGCTTGAATGCCTTGGAGGAAAATCCGCAAGACCCTTATTTTGGAAAAATAAAAACTCACAATATCAAGAAATTATTGGAGCGAGTAATTCGCATCGCTAAGAAATGGAACTACGCAGGAAAATCTACAGAAACGCGAAAAGATATGGATTTTTTGCAAAATTGTGATAATCTTCGAAAATTAGTAGAAGTTCTGACGGACTTTGCAGATAAAAGCGGAAGATATTACAATATTAATGTTGTTATCAATCCGGAGAAAACATGGGTAAATCCTCATGAGTGCTTCATGTCCTATTGTGACGAAAGGAGTAATAATGGGGAGATTAACGTCATACATCATGTTACAAAATTACTTCAAACATTTGCGAGGTCATTATGCCGAATGTTTATCTGGGGGGAGCTTGGCCAAATAGGAAAAAACATGCAGCAAATTGTCGGTCAATTCTATTATTTGTCTGATAAAAAATTAGGCCAAGTTCAATCTTTGGACCAATGAAATAATAGTGGTAACGATTTTCACGAAAAAGTTCTACCGTAATCTTTTCTTGCCCAATAACAATCCCGACGGCACAGTATGTGGCAATGCTCTATGATAATCAGCTACAGATCTGCTCCGGCGAAAGCCATAAGCTTTATGCAGAAAGTTTTAGTCAATAGCTTTTAGTCGACAGTCGTTGGTTATATGGATTCCTGCTTTCGCAGGAATGACAAAACAAA
>CAZFHM010000205.1:0-295 GCA_964518825.1 uncultured Pirellulales bacterium | reverse complement strand
TTATCCTGTCTAAAAATATACTGTGTAAATCTGTGTTAATCTGTGTCTGAGAAAAACATCTGCGATTATATTTTTGTGCAATTCGTGTTACTTGTCCTGAGCTTGCCGAAGGAATTCGTGGTTGATTATTGTTAATCTGTGTCAATCCGCGGTTAAATAAGTCCTTAGTCTTTGGTCATTAGCAAATAGAAAATAGTAAATCCCTTCATGCTCTTCATGACCTTCATGGTAAATTACAATCAATATTCTCCGCGGTCTCAGCGTTCTCCGCTGTGAGCATTGCGATTAAAATTAA
>CAZFHM010000204.1:0-3893 GCA_964518825.1 uncultured Pirellulales bacterium | reverse complement strand
ATTCAAAATCCCGTCCTGGCAACAGGGTGAGGGTTCGACTCCCTCCTTCGGCATTCATTTGAGTTGAGGATGGTGTTTAGTTTTTAGACTAGGTCTCTGATTCGTTTTCCGAGCAGGACGTGGAAAAGCCCGAGTATGACGGCACCGGCGAGGATGATTATAAAATCCATCGCACCGATTTCCCTCATAACGACCGCCAGCGCGGTGCCGGCGGCGGGTGGATGTTCGAAATCGAGAGCGACCATCATGAAAATAGCGACGGCTACGACGAATGGATACTCGAAATAGTATGGCAGAGGGATGTATAGAAATGCGACTCCACATATCAGGGCGGTCAGATGGCCGCCGACTACATTTCTGAATTTTGCTGAGACGGAATTGGGCATTGCAAAGACGATAAAGGTTGTGGCGGCCAGAGAGCTTATGGCGACTTTTTTCTCTTCGCCGATTGCGAGCAAAAAGATACCTAAAGCACCGGCGGCGTATAAGCTTTGAGTGATGTAATAAAACCAGTCTCTCAGGAATTTGGTTTTGAGTGATTCCGACGAATTCATCTTTTGCTATTTGGGCATCCAAAAAAAATTGGCGAGGTCTTTGGTTTTGGGGTCTCCATGAGCCATGTAACCTCGCCGAGTACTGTAATCCTTCAAGGCGGTGTATTGACCATCCGTGGTCGGCCTTCTAAGTTTACTACTATTTTTAAACGCCGAATTGCGCGATATTGTGTGCAGTCTGGCTTATGTTTTCGGGCGTTTCGAGCCGGTCCGTGTCGAGGAGCTCTTTGGCTTTTTGCAGGCGCATCCGGTCGTCGGCGCAAGCAACTGAGGCCTGTTTTATAAGAGCGGCGTAATCGGCCTGTAGAGACGCATCGGCCGAGCGGTTTTGTCCCGGCTCAGCGTTTCGGGCCTGCTTTGCGGCGGCCTTTGCCAGAATGTCCTGCAACTGTGATGTATTTACTTTATCAATCATCTTGCTGGTCGAACTATATTATATTCCATTCTTATTTTCGCGGGTTTATTTCAAAACTTAAGTTTTTTTTAAGGGTTTTACAGTTATGTGTCAATAATTATAGGTCCATCCTGACAGGATATTGTCCTAAAAAGTCAGCGCTACCTCATATGCGATGAATTTCACGAATTTTATCGAACTAACGGTTACCAATTGTTCCCCGAGCGTTTCCGAGCCGGTGCGTGTCTGGTTGGCCAGATATTTTTTTATTCGATATTCTGTTTTTTTGTCGGCGGTGTCCCAGACCTGCTCAAATGCCCAGAGAAGCTGCCCGTCTACGCACCTTATCATCTTCAGTCGCAATCCCAGCACCATGTGAGGATAGGGGGTATATTCGGTTATATTGCCGGTCATGATAGCGTCGCATTGCAGTGTTTTCGCGGCGAGGAAAAGCTGCTTAGGTTCTGATATGGAATCAAGGTCCAGGTTAAGCGACCGCCATTGGGGGTCGGTTTCGGGGATTACCCTGAAACTATAAAGCTGTTTTTTCTGTATTTCCTCGTAAAGGGCGCGAGTGACGTCCGGCGATATCTGTGGATATGCCGAGTTATTCCTCAACTGAACGAGGACGACTTTACCAACTTCGCTCATGTCTGCGTCCGGGCTGAGGTAATAATAATCCGCGGCGGGCATAGGGGCGCGATATATCGAACAGCCGCAGATGCATATAAGCGTCGAAGTAATAATTGTGATTCTAAGAGTGTTCATAGGCTTTCCGGCCAACAAGAGTTATTACTGCATATTAGGCTCAATTACGGGCGGCTGGGGTTGACCGACGGCGCCTGCAACAGCGAGCTGCTGGGGTACTTCGCCGCCGAGCAGCTCCACGACTTTTTGCAGAGTCTGTAATTGTGCGATGTCCGCCTGCCGCATTTCTTCCCTGAAGCCCAGCACGTCGACTTTCCAATTGTTAAGCTCGACCCGCGTTTCCATTATGAGGTTATTAGCCTGGCTGAGCTCTTTTTGTGTTCTTTCAAGTTCGGTCTGTGTCTGTTGTAATTTACTGCTTATTTGCTGTTTTTCCTGCTGAATGAGTTCATTTTGCTTGCGGAGCTCAGCAGACTCGGTTGAGAGCTGAGTGTACTTTTCGGACATTTCGATAGCTTTTTCGATGGCGTTTGCCTGAACGGAGCTTTGCTGCTCGAATCTTTTTGGACTGGCGGCGCTTTGCGGCTGTTTGTTCTCTCCGAACTCAGGCGGGAAAACGATTTTTACAGGATTTTGACCGCCGGAGCATCCGAAAACCAGAGGCAACATGGCCAGGCTCAGTAACATGAGCATTTTGATGTGCGATTTCATTGTATATCTCCTTTCTTTTTTGGTTATTTTTTCAGCGGCTTAGTCTGCCGCGGCATATTCGCATTTGACCCTGGTTTTTCTTCCGCAGGGACAGACTACTTCAATAAGTGCAAAGTCGGGGTTGTTCTCGACAATGGTCGCATTTGCAGGGGCCGACGGTATTGCAGTCTGAGCCGTTGCGACGGTGCCGGGAGCGATGTTTCCCAGCTGGATACGGCCGGAGATTTCGACGTCATTGCTTTTGAGTATTCGTTCTGTATTTCTTTCCATCCTGGTTGCCGCCTGTAATTTAGTTCCAAAAGTTGATTTATGCCTTGAAATCCATTCTGTGTCGGGACGATTTATTGTCTTTTTTGTTTTCCTGTTGTGCTGATTCATCTTCAGGGGTCTGTTCGCCGGAGTCGTTATGGTTGCCGGGATTTTCCCTGCGTTGTTTTTGCCGACGCTGGCTGACGGGATTGACCCCGGCGAGGCCCTGCAGGCCTTCGACAGGCTTGATAATGTTGTAATTATTGTCCGCCATCTTTCCATTCCTTTAACTTAAGAGACAGATTGAACAGTGCGGATGCGTGTAACTGGCTTACGCGCGACTCTGTTATATTCAGGACTTCTGCGATTTCTTTCATAGTCAGGTGTTGCTGGTAGTAAAGAATAATTGTCTGCCGTTTCTTTTTTGGTAGTTGTCCTATTGCCTCTGTAAGCTGTTCTATCAGCTCGGCCTGCTCTATATTTTCGCAGGGAGTGCTTTGGTTATCACAGAGCAGGTTGTGCAGCAGTGAGCAGGATTGTCCGCTTGATACGTCAATCGAAAGGAACATGCGCGTCCTGTTGCTTTGAAGTATCTCATTGAGCTTGTCCGTTGTGACACCGAGCTCGGCGGCAAGGTGTTCGTCCGAAGGCTGCGAACCCGTGCGCTGCCTGAAGGCTGTGGCGGCCTGGTTTGCTGCGGAGACCTTTCTGGCCATTTCCGGCGAGAGGAACGACCACTTTTTCAGCTCATCGAGGATAGCGCCTTTTATGCGAATATAAGCATACGTTTTGAACTCAGCCTGGTGAGATGCGTCGTAATCTCTGGCGGCTTTGACCAGTCCGACGGTTCCGGCGGCAATCAGGTCGTCAAAAGAAAGCGGCGGCCTGAGGTACGCCACTACGCGATTGGCGATTCTCGGGACCATTGGCAGCAATTCGGTAATACGCTCATCGAGAAGCGTCTTTTGTTTCTGGTCGCAATAGGCGCGCAGAGCAGTGGCTTTGAGACGCCTGGCCCCTTTTGCAGAAGTTGCATGATACTGTGATGGCGAGGTTTCAGCTTGCACCGCCATGGCGGTTTCCTTTACCTTTCAGTCTGTTCAGTGTCTTGTTGACTTGTTTCGATATAATGGCGTCGACCAGAACGGCATTTATGGCCTTAACTACAAGGGTGGTAAAAACATAAGCGGCCAGCATTGCAATGACAGCGCGTTTGCAGCATGTGAAAGGACAATTCCCGCAGAAGGCTGCGGTGATACTGGTCATAAAGAACGCGAGTACCGCGGCGGTCAAAGCCGCCGTTCTGGGATTAAGCGGCATAGTCAAAAGCTCCTTGT
>CAZFHM010000203.1:0-3898 GCA_964518825.1 uncultured Pirellulales bacterium | reverse complement strand
TCTTTTATCCTTAATCACTTATCCTTAATCCTTGTCGTTTTTGTCATTTTACACCGGCTGTCCAATTGCCCCCCAAATCCTCATTTCCAAGCCAAAAACTCAGTTTTTGCCCTCGCGCCCCCAATTTTTCCATTCTGCGCGCGCGAGCGGATTCGGTTTTTGAATCAAAAACGAGGGTTTGTACTTTTGCGCACAAACTTGCCAAAATCGCAATTTCCAGGAATTTTCAGAAATTTTTTCACTTTCTCCAACTGCTAATCAAGTTGTCGGGCGGAAAGGATTGTGTTGAGATAGTCGATGTTCGGCCAGGCGTTATTGCCGTTGGGGTTGTGCCTGGTAAGCATCTTGACAGTAGCGGCGAATTTTTTATCGAGCGGTGCTACAAAAGTACGAGCAGGCTGTGCAGGAATGACAAGCTGATATGCGTGCAGGGTCAGTCTTTCAATCAATGGTTTCTCCTCTTTGCCTTTGCCAAGACGGTAATCAGGTTTGAATTCGGACAGATATAAAGGTCTCGAAGTTGAGTAGAGCGGGTCGATGGCTAAGGGCAGTCCGACGGCTGATAAGTGTACGCGTATCTGGTGGGTTCGGCCGGTATGGGGATAGGCCGCGAGCAGTTTAACAGTGCCGAAATCGGCGAGCAGTTTCCATTCGGTGACGGCGACTTTGCCCTTCTTTTTGGCGATGCGCATACGGTTCGGCTGTTTCGGGTCGGGTATCAGGGGCAGGTCAATAATTCCGGCCGGCTGAGTAACGGGACCGCGGACCATGGCCAGGTATGTTTTCTGGATTTGTCTGTCTTCGAACATTTGGCAGTAGGTTGTCTGGGCCTGTTTGTTTCTGGCAAGCAGCAGAAGGCCGCTGGTCTCTTTATCGAGTCGATGAACAAGGCGCAACTGATTGACGCTGTCAGCGTCCATTTGGCGGTTCAGTAAATCGAGAAGCTGTGGTGAGCCTGTGCGGTCTTTGGTGACGCAGACGCCCGAAGGTTTGTTGAGTACGATTATGTTCTCGTCCTGATGGAGTATTTCGATTTTCATCATGGCAATTCCGGTCTGAAGCTCAGCCGATTATAGACATAAATCGGGGCGATTACCATAGGCGCTTGACAAGGGGGTTGGCCAAAGGCTAAAGTAGGCCAGGATTGGTGTCCGTGAATGTTTGGAGTTAAGTTGTTGGGGTGTTTTGATGGCTGAGAAGGTGTTGTGTGACGAGTGTAATGGGATATGCTGCAGGTATTTCGCACTGCCGATAGAGACGCCGAAGACCAGAGGGGATTATGATGATATCAGGTGGTTTCTCTGTCATAAGGGTATCTCGGTATTCGTCGAGGACGGTGACTGGTATATCAGTATCAAGAACAAGTGCAGGCACCTGACTAACGGCGACCACCAGTGTACGATTTATAAGAAGAGGCCGAGGATATGCCGGGGATACAGAACCAAAGACTGCGACCTGACGGAAGGTGAGTACGATTATGAGCTGCACTTTACAAACGATAAGCAGATGGAAGAGTATATGAAGGTGAAATTCAGTAACAATGTTGCCGAGAACCGCAAGAGCAAACGCAAGGCTAAAGGTAAGAAAAAATGAAGATACCGCCGGTCAAAGGAACGCGGGACTTTTATCCGGAGCAGATGCGAGTTCGCAATTTTCTTATTGACGGATGGAAAGCGGCGTCTCTGCGCAACGGGTTCGAGGAATACGACGGGCCGATATTCGAACATCTCAAGATGTACCAGGTCAAAAGCGGCGACGAGATTGCCGAGCAGCTTTTCAGCCTGACTGACCGTGGCGGACGGGAGCTGGCGATTCGGCCTGAGATTACACCCACGCTTGCGCGGATGGTCAATCAGAAAATCAATTCACTGCCTCGGCCGATTAAGTGGTTTTCGGTCCCAAGGCTGTGCCGGGCGGAACGGCCTCAGAAGGGCAGACTTCGCGAGTTTTTCCAGTGGAATATCGATATTATCGGAGTCGAGAGTGGGCTCGGGAAATCTCTTGCTGATGCTGAAGTGATATATACCACGGTGGATTATTTACGCGAGGTTGGACTTACCAGTAAGGACATAAAAATTAAGATATCGAGCAGAGAATTGCTGGCGGCTTATCTTAAGAGTATAGGAATAGCAGAAGGCAAGCTCGATTCCATATATCCCGTGCTTGATAAGAAGACCAAGCTGCCACAGGAGACATTTGAAGAGCTTCTTAAAGAACAAGTTTCAGACAAAAAGACGGTTAGCAAGATACTTGATTTTATGAGCACAGATTCGTTGCCGGAGCTTAAAGAACTGGTTGAGAGCGAATCAGATGAGTCCAGCGCTTACCTTGACATAAAGAATGTTCTTGATTATCTGGATATGATGGGGATCGGTGATTTCTGCGCCTATGATCCGTCTATTGTGAGAGGTCTTGCCTACTATACAGGAGTTGTTTTTGAAGTGCATGATATAGTCGGAGAACTACGAGCAATCTGTGGAGGCGGCCGTTACGATAATCTTCTTCGTGATTTCGGAGGCCCTGCCATATTTGCCACTGGAATGGGCATGGGGGATTGTGTCCTTGAAATTCTCCTGCGCGAAAAAGGGTTGCTCGATAAAAAAATCGAGGCAAAATCGCTTGATTATTTCGTTGTTTACTTGGGTGTCTTTGGCAGGGAAGTTTGGAGAATTATTGAAAAGCTAAGGTCCGCGGGATATTCGGTCAATTTCAGTTATAAGATGGGCGGGGTTACGAGACAATTGAAAGAAGCTTCGGCTCAAAATGTAAAGAATTGTATAATTATTGGCGACGAAGAACTCAAGAAAAACGAAATCACCATTAAGGATATGGCGACGGGTGAACAGAGGACGGTAAAGGAAGAGGATTTTTTTAAATCGCTTTAGCGGAGGGGCGATGGATAATCATCCGGTCAATCACTATGAAAGAGCGTTCGCGAACTGGCTGATTGATAACAGGATTAAGTATACCGCGATAGACCAGAGTAAGCGTGCGGCGTTCGGCAAAGTTAAACTCAAAAGTTTTGATTTTCTTCTATACCGCAAAAACAAGCCTGTAATTATTGCGGAGGTCAAGGGAAGAGTGTTCAAGGGGACCAGCTTCGAGAAACTCAGCAGGATGGAGTGCTGGGTGCCGGCTGATGACGTGGAGGGGCTTTGGCGGTGGCAGAAGGTTTTTGGCAGGGGGCATGAGGCATTTTTCATTTTCGCGTACGGCATAGAAAATATAGATGTGGATTTTGACGGCAGGGGAGTTCAGGAATCGGCAGAGGGCAGGTATATTTTTCGGGCGGTGCAGCTCGATGACTATCGAAGGTTGATGAAACTTCGCAGTCCGAAGTGGCGGACGGTGACATTAGCGGCTGAGGATTTCCGCAGGTGTGCGATAGATTTGGGAGAACTACTAACCACAGATTCCGTCTCCGCTACGCTACGCCGTGACAAGTAACACGGATTAACACGGATTAATATAAGAAAAATTCAGACACGGATTAACACTGATTTACACTGTTTTTTAGACAGGATAACAGGATTGACAAGATAATTAACCACGAATAAACACCAAAGAGTTTAGACGCTGATTTCGCAGAAAACGCTGAAAATTAACCACGAATTAATACGAATAAGCACTAATTTTTTTGACAGGATAACAGGATTGACAAGATAATTAACCACGAATTAACACGAATAAGCACTAATTTTTTAGACAGGATAACAGGATTGGCTGGATAATTAACCACGGGTTAACACTAATTTTTTAGTTAGACACGGATTAACACTGTTTTTTGAACCACGAAGATTTTTTTATTATTTTTTTGAGTATTTTTTCGTGTATCTTCGTGAGCTATACCCCTACCCATTGTCAAGACAAAAAACAGGCGTATTTAAGGTGGACTCAT
>CAZFHM010000202.1:0-3937 GCA_964518825.1 uncultured Pirellulales bacterium | reverse complement strand
ATCAGCTTAATCGGCGCCTTGCCCAGGCTCGGATAGTATTCATGGAACCTGCCTCGAAGCTCACCGATTGATTTTGTGTTATCGAGAAGTGTACGCGCTGCATGCGCGCCCAGTGCGACAATAATCTCCGGCTCGATTATTTCCAATTGCTCCTGTAGGTAAGGCAGACAATTTGCGACTTCATCAGGCCGGGGGTCACGGTTCTCAGGCGGTCGGCACTTGAGAATATTGCAGATATACACGTCGCCGCGCTTCAACCTCATCGCATTGATAATCTTATCTAATAATTGTCCCGCCCGTCCGACGAAAGGCCGGCCCTGTGCATCTTCATCGGCCCCGGGTCCTTCGCCGACAAATACAATCCGCGCATCCGGACTGCCTTCACCAGGCACCGCATTAGTGCGTGACTTACCTAACCCGCACTTACAGCATTTGCGAACCTCTTCGGCGATTGAATCGAGCTTCGCCTGCTTGTCGGTTATTGCCCCGGAAGAAATCTTTCCCGCAGTTGGAGCTTTTCCCCTGACTGCAAAACCGCCCGTAAAAAACTGCTCCATCTGACCGTGCTGCCGTATCACCTTATTGACGTCCGTTTCGTTCGCCATGCCCCGCATTATAATATCACCTGCCGCCGACCACAACATTTTGATAGGAACTATCTCATCGGCCGACCGCATTTTTCCCGGCATGCCGACTGGCCGAGCCATAAATAAACACGGATAGCCGTTTTCGTCATTTGAATTTCGAATTTTGGAATTGTTTAGGGTCCGCAGTTTGGTGCTTGGGATTTCAAGACTGCGACCTTTGTAACCGTGAAACGGCGGGGAGGCTTCAGGTGGTCATTGATATTAGACTGGCGGCGAACAAAAGAACGACGACAAGGACCAGAACACGTAATACACGATTTCCCCTGTTTTTAGGCTGCATATAGTGCCACACCGACCCCCATATCATAAAAACGATGAAAATACGCAGCATAATGGGCAAAATCCGCGGTATCATATTTTAAATATACCCATTTTGACACCTCGTGTCAAGCAAAAACGCCCCACATTAACAGTTCTGTACCCTGATTTTGCCTGATTTAAGCAATGGCGGTATTTCCAAAGTCAGAAATATTAAAGTTTCAGACAATCCCCAGCCGAGTAGGGCGCTTATAGACGTCTTTTTTAAGTTGGGTTAATTAGGAGATTTAAGGATGAATGCATTGACAATGGTCAAAAAATGGATTGGTGAGATTGTCGAGATTGCCCTGCTGCTCGTTGCCTTGGGCGTCACAGTCGAAATCCTCTTCGGCACTTCATCGATTCCCTTCTTTGGCGGTGTAGTCACCAACCTGACCGCGCTGATTAAGAGTCTCGGTGACAACGGCCTGGTCGGCCTGATTGCTCTGGCCGTTATACTCTGGCTGTTCTATCGCAAAAAAGGCGTCGTTGAAGGCCATCAATAGTTGACGGATAAGCTTCAGCCGCCTGCCCTTTGTGGCGGTCCGGGCTGATTAACTTCATTATCGGCTGCAATCTACGCAGCCGCAGATGGGAACATCTTGTCGTCGGGTCGGCTGAAATGCCGACCCTTTTTTATTGCGCCAGCCGACCGCAGTCGGTTTTTGTCCCCTGAGAATTGTCCCCAGGTTACACTTGACATCTACGCGCCGCTGCGTAACATTCATCGGCAATAGACCCGGCGGCGCAACGTCGCCCGGCAACAAAAAAACCTTTGGAGGCAAGAAGATGTCCGAAAAGAAAAAAGCAGACCTCGCCGGCCCAGGCATCGGCGACTACAACGAACTCGAAAAAACCCTCCCCAATGATTACCATTCACTGCTCTCGCCAAAAGAGACGCAAATCGCCACCTATGCAGTCAAGGACTACATCGAACAGAACCTCTGCAAAGAGCTTAATCTCATCCGTGTCACCGTCCCCCTGATTGTCGACGTCGAAAGCGGCGTCAACGACCTGCTCGACCGCGACGGCTCGCGCACGCCAATCGAATTTCCCTGCGGGCTCGGCCTTGAAAAACCCATCCGCGCGCAGCTCGTACAGGCCGCGACAAAATGGAAAAGAATGGCTCTAAAACAGTTCCAGATGAAAACAGGCGAAGGTCTGCTCACCGATATGCGCGCGGTACGAAAAGATTATTTCCTCGACCACGACCACTCCGCATACGTTGACCAGTGGGACTGGGAGCTGGCCATAACAGCCGAACAGCGAAACCTCAAATTTCTGCGCAGCGTCGTCGAAAAAATCTGGAAGGTCTTAAAAGGCGCAGAGATTCACGTCCAGAAGTTATTCCCGCAGTTAAAAACCGACAAGTATCCCGACCTGCCGGATGAGCTGACCTTCATGCACGCCGAGGAAATACTCGAGCGATACCCCGACCTGCCGCGCAAGCAGCGCGAAACAAAAATCGTACAGGAATTTCCCGCCTTGTTCATCATCGGCATCGGCTGGCCGCTCGAAGACGGCTACCCGCACGAGCTGCGGGCCGCCGACTACGACGACTGGGCCACCGATACGAAATCACAAACGGGCAAGGACACCCACGGCCTCAACGGCGATATACTCGTCTGGAACCCGGTCACTAAACGCCGGCATGAGCTGACCAGTATGGGCGTTCGCGTTAACGCCGACACACTCAAAATCCAGCTTGAAATGTCAGGCCAGCTCGATTTCCTGAAATTCCCATACCACAAGGCCATAATCAGCGACGATATCCCCCTGAGCATTGGAGGCGGCATAGGCCAGTCGCGTACATTCATGCTCATATTGAAAAAGGCACACATCGGTGAGGTCTCAGCGACCGTTTGGCCAAAAGTGCTAAAAGATATGTGCAAAAAGAAGAACATCCACGTTATTGAATAGGACATCTTTATATTTAACCCTGTCACTCTCGCCCAAGGCGAGTGGCGGAATTATGTTTTTTTTATTTAGCCCGTGTTTCACCTGGGGTTTGGACTTACGGCGGGGGCCCGCATCGTTTATTCAGCATTTTGAATTCCCCGTCAGTCCGCAGGATGCCTTATGGCGGGGCCCTAAGGGCTGTTTCCTGTCTCCTGCAAAAAAAAACCGCGTTTTTCTACATTTTTTCCTTGACTTATGTTTGAAATATGGTATAATACCCATCAAGTTCACAGCATAGTGAACAAGAGCGCCCCCGTGGGGCAATGCATATCAGCCGCAGCAGCGGCAGGGTAGCAGGGCAAGCACGCCCAGGTCATTCCAGTCATCCCGATGTAAATAGGGATTCCACAACTCAAAATTCGTAATTAAAAATTCAAAAATCGTTACGCCGTGCTTGCCCGAAAATACCAGCTCACTATTAGTATTCCCGGTTGGCTCAACCGTGTCTTCCGTTCGCTGTTATTACTGTATCGCCTCTTGCGATATCGCCGCACATTTTGCAAAATCCCGCTAACGCAAGGCCAATACGCTATCGTTGACCCCGAAGATTACCCAACCCTCTCTCAGTACAAATGGCATGCAGTAAAAAAGGGCAACCTCTTCTACGCCTCACGATTTGAGACGGTAAACGGAAAAAGAAACCACATCTATATGCACCGCCAGATAATGCAAAATGTCATTGCGAGCGAAGCAAAGCAATCTCTGAACCCTGTCCCCTGTACCCTACACCCTGATTTATTCGTTGACCATATCGACCGAAATCCTCTCAACAACTGCAAATCCAATCTTCGCCTCGCAACCCGCACTCAGAACAACTGGAACAGCGAACGCGGCAAAAACATGGGAACCTCAAAATTCAAAGGCCTGTCTTATAAACCCAAAAAGCGCAAATGGCAGGCTACTTTTTACATCAACGGCCGGTCAAAATCCTTAGGCTACTTCGACAACGAAATAGATGCAGCAAAAGCATATGACGCTGCTGCAAAAAAATACCGCGGCAAATTCGCTGTCCTCAATTTCCCCGACTAACGTCA
>CAZFHM010000201.1:0-3979 GCA_964518825.1 uncultured Pirellulales bacterium | reverse complement strand
TCGAAATCGAACACTGTTGCCAATGCTTTTGTCGAAGCATATAAACAGGCGCATCCGCAGGACAGCATCGAAAAATTGAATCTTTTCAGCACAACCCTGCCCGCATTTGACGGATTTGCCGTCCAGGCAAAATACACGATTATGCACGGCAAAAGTCACAGCGATGAAGAGCTGGCAGCATGGAAGGCCGTGGAGAAGGTAATCGAACAGTTCAAATCGGCAGACAAGTATGTGTTATCGGTGCCGATGTGGAATTTCAGCATACCATACCGCCTTAAGCAGTATATAGATATCCTGGTCCAGCCGGGTTATACGTTCAGCTTCGATGCAGAAAAAGGCTATCAGGGTCTGGTCAAAGACAAACCGCTTCTGGTCGTATATGCCCGCGGCAGCGAGTATAAAAAAGGAACCGAAGGAGAGTCATTCGACCTGCAAAGCAAATACGTCGAGATGATATTAGGCTTTATCGGTTTTACGGACATCAAAACAATCGTGGTTGAACCTACTTTGCAAGGCGGTCCTGATATCGCTCAGCAGAAGGTTGACGCAGCCATTGGTAAGGCCGAACAGCTCGCCTTATCATTCTGACTCAAAGACAGACTGTCTTCAAAAGTTTTCCCGCCGCCAGGTTCCGGGGCTTATGCGTCCTGCAGAATTACGCTTGCAAATGATAATAAAAATGGCTGGGGTGCTCCTCCGCGCACACCCCAACCACCAAACCTCCACCTTATTCGAAATCGCCGCCCGGCACGAGAAGCACAGTACCGTTCTTTCCTCTGCTAAACCGCTTACCGCCCTTGCCCGCGGCTTCGGCTCAGCTCGGCAGTGACATAATTGTTAGTAATTAACTTAAGTACACAACTTTCAGTGAATTGTCAATCGAAAAATCGTGCCAATACGAGGATTTTATAGGACTTCTCCACAGCCGCAGCTTTTTACTTTTTCAGGATGCCCGCTTTTGCCGGCATCGGCCCGGCTATTCGCTGAAAACTTACAGTGTTCGGCGGTTATTGGTCGAAATATCAGACATAACTATTAGACGGACGTTTGGAATCACGAGATTAGCATGGACGCAGCAAAACCGCACGGCGTTGCGAGGCAGGGACAGTCCCGCAGTGATTTACCTCAAAACCCAAAGCCTCTCAACAGTCCTTCCGCGTCACAGGCCCCCGGCAGTTGTAACAACTGTCGCCTATTGCAATCCAGGCTGCGACAGCTCGAGGCGGAACTTGACCTGAAGTCGCGCCAGTTTTCCGAGGCAATCTCGCAGCTAACGATGAACCAGCGGGCAAAGGCACGGGCCGAGCAGCTCGACGGAAGGTTCCTCGAACAATGTGTCCGGGCCAAAACCGAATCCGAAATCGAACTGAACAGGCAATCCATACTGTTCGCCGCCAAGGTCGAAAAAATCAAGGCAGAAGCTCAGAATAAAAATAACGAATTGGCACGCAACGTTAACCAATTACGACGCCAGTTGGCCGAACGTACAGAAGACTGTAAAAAGCAAATCACCGAAGTCACTCGGAATGCACAGCACGATGCGGCTCGATACGAACAGATAATAACCAAACTCAAAGCCGAATCTTCACAGAAAATCGAGGCCGCTGTAACACAGACTCGACAGGAACATTCGGCATTGATTGATAAGGTAAAACAGTTCGAACAGCAAAATACGCAGCTAAGACACGAATTTCAAAAGCGTCTTTCCCATGCCGCCGCTGAATTTAAGCAAAAATCACAGGCTTATGAGCAAACCACAGCCCGACTTAAACAACAATATGAACAGGCTATTGCCGGTTTGAACAACCGAACCGACCAGGCTCTTCGGGAAAAGGACGAGCAGATAGCGAATATGAAGGAACAATTGGCGCGAGTAGGCGACAAGATAACTACCAGCGCCCGTGAAAAGTCACGGGCTGAGCAGCTTAATCAGCGCCTGCTCGAGCAGTGCAGAATGGCCAAGGCAGGAGCCGATGTCGAAATCGAAATGCGAACAAAAGAAATCACAGAAAACGTGACCCGGCTCAAAAGCCAGGCAGCGTCAAAGCTTCAGGCTTTTGCCAACCAGAACGTCAGACTCAAGACACAGGCCCGGCAGGCCGTCACTCGTCTTAAAGACCACACCGACGCACTGAACAGGGCCAACGTGCGCATAAAATCTCTCGAACGAGTGCTTGCAGAGCTGAGGATGTCGAGGGTCCCGTCCGGACAATTCTGATTATTCGCTTCACAACTTCGACGGCCACGAGGAAACAAGTTATGAGCCGCTGCCGGAGCGATACATCGGCCACAGGGTTGTGCTGGAAATGGTCAAAGGAGATGTTGTCGTTGAACATTCCGGAGTGCTCAAAGACTACACGGCAGACTTTATCGAGATAATGGATGTTGACTATAAGCCAGCCGAAAATGCCGAGCCTAAAAAAGCTGACATGGTCGTCCCGAGACAATATGGTTTAATCAGGCACATGGGAGAGTAAGATGATAGAGGAACTGATACGAAAAAATCGAAGCTATCGCAGATTCCACGAGGATTTTGAGATAACAACTGACGTTCTCCGCCGGCTCATCGATTTGGCAAGGTTCAGTGCTTCCGCCTCCAACCTGCAGCCGTTGAAATACATCATCTCGAACGACAAACAGAAGAACGCCCTGATATTCCCGCATCTCGGCTGGGCAGGCTATCTTAAAGACTGGCCCGGACCGGCTGAAGGTGAAAAACCATCGGCTTATATTATTATCCTCGGTGACACCAGCGTCAGCAAAACCTTCAATTACGACTTCGGCGTCGCGGCACAGAGTATTCTGCTTGGTGCAACCGAAAACGGTCTCGGCGGATGCATGGTAGGGACTATAAAGAAAAAAGAACTTGCGGAGGCACTCAATATTCCCGGCTTCTTCGAGATTCTTCTTGTCATAGCCCTCGGCAAGCCGGCAGAGCAGGTTGTTATTGAATCAGTTAGAGCCGATGGTGATATCAGGTACTGGCGCGACGATGAGCAGGTACACCATGTACCCAAACGTTCGCTCGATGACATAATAATCAGCTAAACCTGCGCCGTCTTTTAGAAACTCTTACAACAGTGACGCATTAACAAGTATCACTGTATCCTTGAGAACTTTTTCCTGCCGCAGGCCGAGAAGAGCCGAAGAAAAATTCTCACGTGAAGTTCTCGAACCCCCAACTAATATAGACTGTCCCGGCTTTACAGTTAAGCTGGCACTCATCTCGGTAAATTCCTTATCGCCGCCGTCGTTCAGGAACTGCGACAAAACCGGCGTTAATTGCAGATTTACCAGGTCCCTCCCCGGCACCCGTATGGCTCTAACCTTAAACCCACGCCCCGCACGCCGGAACTGATAATCCGCAGCTTCATACCACCGCGTTAAATAGTAAAACCGCGGCACTGCTATTTCCGTCCCCAGATTTATATAACCCGTTTCACCATTAGCCAGCACCAGGAACATCTCGGTCTCTTCACTGTGCCGGGCATTCTTTTTGACCGCCGCCAGTTGTGCACTGAGGTCGCCTGCCGCCATATGCACCTTGAGTCCCGACTCTGGAAAAATATCGGCCCGTCTTTTCACCGTTAAACTGCCGGTCGTATAACCCCACAGGGTGTCCAGCGCTTCAAAGTCTCGCTCATCAACTGTCAACATTCTGACCGTGACTTTGATATTACCGGTAAGCTCTTCGGCACCTTTCTGCTCTGCTTGCTGCTGTTCCTGCCTTTGAGCTTCCGCCTTTACCTGCTCAATTTGTTCCGAAACGCGCTCAAACTGTCCCTGCTGTTGCTGCTCGCTTTTACAGCCGGTTAATAAGAGGCAACCGGCCAGAATTATTATCGTTATCTTTTTCATGCGACGGATTATAAGTGACAAGCACCACCTCTGCAAAGCAAAAAGATGCCGCTACACGTGGTTTGAATTTATTCTTCCTTCGTAATACTACGTCCGTGAGGGCGTAGATGGAAGTACCCGA
>CAZFHM010000200.1:0-3989 GCA_964518825.1 uncultured Pirellulales bacterium | reverse complement strand
ATTCGATGCGTGGGCGATAAATGAGATGGGCATAGCGGGTGTCGTGCTGATGGAAAATGCGGGGCGAAGCTGTGCCGAGCTGATTAAGGAAAAACTGGATTCCCGCTTTCGCGGGAATGACAAGTGTGAACGGCGGACGGACGGTGACGGGGCGAAGGTGTGCATTTTCTGCGGTACGGGCAATAACGGCGGAGACGGATTTGTAATCGCACGGCATCTGTTGAATGACAAAATCGACATTCGGGTAGCAATTTGCGGCCAGGCTGACAAAATCAAAGGTGATGCGAAGATTAACCTAAATTTGCTGACCGGTCTCGGCCAATCTGTCGAGCAGCTCGATTTAACCTCAGCCGATTTGGAGGAACAGGTTTCATCATTTGCCGAAGGAAGTCAAGTATTAGTAGATGCGATTTTCGGCACCGGTTTGCAGGGCCAGGTGCGGGGCGATTACAAAAAACTCATAGAAGCAATAAATGCACTGGGCAAACCAATCATTGCGGTTGATATTCCATCAGGACTGGATTGTGATACAGGTGAAAGTCTCGGTGCAGCGATAGAAGCGAACAGTACGGTGACATTTGTCGCGGCCAAGAAGGGCTTTGCGGAAAATCCGCAGTCGGAGAAATGCACAGGCGATATTTACGTTGCCTCAATCGGCGTAGAGCCCTGAACCATACGGTACAGGGCGGACCGCATCAGAAGTCAGTCTGCAAATGCGCCGGGTCGGGTGGACTGGCTCTTGTAGCCGATAAGGTACAGGAACCGGTCGTAGTTCAGGATGGGGATATTGAGGGCCTGGGCCTGTTTGAGCACATCCTTATAATTTTCAAGCCTTTTCATCGACGCTTCGTATTTGTCCATGGCGAGCGGGTCAATCGCAAGCTGGTCGTACGTTGGTCTTTCCATGACGGCCGGCGGTGTTCCGAGTACGATGAACGTGGTATTGACCGAGACGGTGTCTTCGACTTTGCCGCCCCAGTTCTCAATCAGAGCCATTATCTTGTTGTCGGCTTCGAAGTCTTTTGTGCCGTTACCGTCGAGGTCGAAGTCACCTGCGACGACAAAGATGTTGGGCTTGTCTTTACTCCAGATGAGATTGGCGACGATGTCGCCTTTGAGAATCGGGTTGAGCGGGTCTGATTTTGTGATTCGAGCGGTTGACATGTTCTTTGCGACGTTAAAGACCTGAATCTCGGCCTTGCCGATACCGTCGGAAGGTATGGGGACATTTCGTTCGTAGACGCCGAACGTCAGGCCGGGATAAACGTGTTGTTCGCTGCCGATGTCGATATGGACGATTTTGCTGTATTCATCGACAAGCAGGACCTCGGCGTCGGCTACGCGGATTTCCGGTGCCTGGTCGGGCTGTCCTGTGATTTGTGCGAGCTTGTCCCTTGCGTCCCTGAGCATTTGCGAAGCGACATCCCGCTCGGCCTCGGTCTTTAGTAACAGCTGGTTGAGTTTGCCGGCCCTGTCTCTTTCGGTTTCCAGGTCCTTAAGCAGCACCTGGACCTGCTGGTCGGTGCTCTTTTCCATAAGGGCCTTGAGCTGGTCGTAGCTGTTTTGCACCTGCTGGGCGTGCTGCGCGAGGCCGTCCCTTTGGGCGGTCAGCTCTTTGACTTTCTGGTCGCTTACCTCAATGGTTTTGTCGCGGATTTCCTGGGCCTCTTTGAGCTGTTCTTCGAGTGATGCGACGGTTGTGCTTGCACTGTCGAGCTTATTCTTTAGCCTGCCCATGGTGCCGAGCAGTCCGACAGTATTTACATCGATGGCGCCGATATCGGGATATGTACTGTTTACCGTTGCCAGAAAGTCGGAGATTCTCTTATTGACAGACTGGACCTTGACCTCGGCGCTGGTGTCTTCTCTTGGGGCGCCGAGGATGGTGTAAACCATATCGTCGAGATAATTGAGCAGCAGGCCAACGTAGGTTTCCTTCGTTGACTTATCGCCAATCAGGGCGCCTCTGGAAGCCCACTGTCGGGAGTTTATCAGTTCGGTCTGTTGCTGCTGGAGCTCATCTACGAGCTTGATTTGCTTTTCGAGATTGAGGTACATAATGACGGCTGCGACGGCTGCGATGATGAAAAAGACAATGATTACAAATGCCGCAGAGACCCAGGGGTTGCTGACTGAGCGTTTGGCCATGGCCATTTTCGAGACTCCTTAGAATCAGAAGAAATCAGTAAAAACCACCCATCGTTCCTATAGGTCCTAAATTATCGGGCCAAAATGTTCAAAAGTCAATGAAAAAACGGTCATAATAACAGTTTTGCCTACTGTTCTTATCGGCTTAATCAGTGGACGGCAACAGAAGAATGGCATGGCGAGGCTACAAATTGGCCAGGATGGGTGGCAATTGTGGCAGTGCAGTTATGGTGTTTTGAGGGGTTCCTTCGGGTCCTGAGGGCTGGTCGGTGTGGATGCGGCAGGGCCGGATTATCTGGATTGCGGCTATACCGAGATTGTTGGGTGCGATGAAATCCTTTGCGGCGTTGTCGGCGACGTAAACGGCCTGGCCGGCGGGGACATCAAGTTGCTGAAGTATTTTTTCAAAGCCGGCCGGCGAAGGTTTCCAGCAGTCCCTGCCCAGTTCTTCGGTATAGATAATAGATGAGAAGTATGGCGCGATGCCGAGAGCTTCGACTTTGAACTTTTGGGCCGGCAGGAAACCGTCGGTGAGCAGGGCTAATTTATATGAAGCCTTGAGCTCTTTGAGAACGGTCCTGCTTTCGGCCGGCAGGGTGATGTTCGGGCGGTGGTCGCGATAGACATTGACCAGTAGTCTTATCAGGTTGTTGTCAAAGGGCAGGCCGAGTGACTCAAAGGCCGTGTTGAAGGTGTGGGTGCGGTTGCCCTGCCTGAACTGGTTCCACAATTCATTGAAGAAAGATTCTTTGGAGATAGACGAGTTGGCGTTGTGCAAAAAGTCGGCTACGGCGGCGAAACCACTTTTGCAGTAGTCGATTTCGTCGTAGAGCGTATCGTCGAGGTCAAATATAACGGCGTTTGTCATACTAAAATATCAGTCTTTCCTGAATAAATCCATGTTTTGTGCAGAACACGAATCTGTATCAATAGTAATTAAATTGACCTGATAAGGCGGACAAAATATAATTGTTAACGGTCGAGACGTCAAGGCGGGCGTTTTTTTCTATGACTATCGAGGGTCATGTTAAAAAGGAGGCAGAAGGGACACATGTAAACCACAGTGAAGGATTTAAAGGGTATAGATATATTTTATGAAGGGACCATTTATGGAGGACAAAACAGAACAGAAAAAGGATAATAATGAAGATGAGATTTTATCTGTTTTGGGATTAGAGCCTGATCGGGACAGTTCCAAAGAGATTCATAAAGAAGTCGAGGAGCCGAAAGGTGGAGGGCGTGATGAACTTGTAGAATGCATTTGTGATAAGTGCGGAACTGCATCTGAATTCCCTGTTTCGATATTAGGTCATTTAGAAGTATGTCCGAAATGTAAGAAAGCTATGTTTGTCACAATACAAGTACGGAATAGAGAGCGTGTGAAACAAGATTGTGTAAAGCTCGAAAACTGGTCCTGGGTGCTTCGTGCTCTTGGATTTGCGGGTGTAATTGTAATGCCGACGTTGCCGCATATGTTGTCAAGTCCTGAGTTTTCAGTTTCTTTTCCTCCGGCATTGGTGTTGTTTTCGGTAATCGCGGGATTAAGTGCTTTTCTATTCAGCGAGATATTGAGAAGCAAAAAGTCGAGGATAGAAAGCAAGTGGGCGTTTGAACTGCCTAAAGCCGTTGAAAACAAAAGGCAGAAAGTATGTGAGAAGGTTGTTGAGTTACGTAGCAACGGTCAAGATGTTCGTTTATGTGATGTATGTGCAGGGACCGGTTTCTTGGGCTATTGGAATAAACGGTGCGAAAATTGCTGTGCTTTAGGTTACATTGTAATAGAACGAATCGGGGCCTCTGAAAAACCGCTATTTTCTATAGATATTTTATAGCCACCATGT
>CAZFHM010000199.1:0-4049 GCA_964518825.1 uncultured Pirellulales bacterium | reverse complement strand
ATCATCTTCACTGTCAAATCTTATCCAAACAACAGGATTATCAGCATCAACTTCCGTTGCATACGATAAAATTTCAGTATCTACTTCATTCGCTTCGGCGTTATAGTGGGTTTCAATTTGTACTTCACTGAGAGCATAATCATAAATAGCCACTTCATCCATAAGGCCTACATAACCGTTGGAGACCCAGTACGGATCACCTCCAGCAGCCAAAAGAATGGGTTTCCAGTCATTGTTAGTATTCGGGCTGATTTCACCTGTATACACATGGGAGGTCCAAACATCACCGTCGAGGTATATCGTCGCGGTGGTATTTGCATCGCCATCATAAACAAAGGTCTGAACATAGTGATGCCATTCGCCGTCATTAAGATCCATCGGCGGCCATCCATACCAAGCCTGGCCGTTAAGGGCATTGCTCGGCTGGTACTCATCTCCGGTATTTCCGATTATGGGACCAAAGTCACTCTCACCATGATAATTCACCCATGTGGCATAGCCGGTCGAAGGGTAAATTGTGCTCACCCAAAACTCGACGGTCATATTCGAGTTGGTGAGCTTATCGCCGGAATAAATGTTATCCTGAATTTCGACGAAATTACCGTTACTGTCTGCAGTGCCGTGGAACTCGGCCGCCTGACCCAAGCCGGGCCTGCTCGCTACCAGCGATATGTCAGCCTTCTCGGCGCCTCTGTTTCTATATACGGCGGTCGTTAAGCCCATCGTATCAGCGCAGCTATTACCATCGGCACTGGCGGCATCCTCGAACTGAAAATAAGACAGAGGACTGTCCGCTAACACGGCCTCACTGTATGCACCTGCCCAGGCTAAGCCTGTCAACGCAAGGCAAATAAAGAGGATTAAAAACACATTACGATTTCGAATACGAACCAGGGGTAAATTGATACGCGTTTTCATTTTTTCTTCTCTCCCAATATCATACTAACTACATTGACCTTAAATCATTCAATCACGGCAAAGATTCAACAGCTCAATTCATTCGATTTTACGAACAATTTCTGCATCTTTGCCGCGCACCCTTGAATATTAAAAAACCTCTGATTTTTCGGCAAATAAGACCCTGTACATTATCAACAATAATCCTCCATAAAGCAGAGGATAACTTTTTGATACCGATAACTAAAACACAGGCCTTTCTTCGTCAAATCTGAGGTTTTATGAAGGATTTGCAGCTTTTGCTGAACCTGTTTAAAATTGTTTTTTCAATCGGTGATGATTAATATCGGACCGTAACACACGCTGTCTCCCGACCACACACCGCCACAGCCCCATCACCTGCGCAGAAATACACCTGCTCAGCCAAATGTAATTAAACAACGAGGTCCCCTCAGTAGATAATAGCAGTCGCCTGTTCTATCCTGCGAACTACTTCCTCCACCGGCGTGTCTTTACTGACATACCCGTCGAACCCCTTGTGCAGCAACGCCGACTGTTCCGCCTCGCTAAGGTGGTTAGCCAGTGCGATTAGCCTTACCGCCTGCAAATCCTCATCCAACCGAACGCTCCTGCATATCTCCCCTGCGTCGATTTCTCCGCTCAGCAGGCTGATTAACATAACATGAGGCGAGAACTTCTGTGCCACCAGGCCCGTCTCGAACGTAGTAGCCACCGTCTCCACCTCATAATCCGCTTTACTGCTCAGCACCTGCGCAAGAGCAACCGCAGCCTCGGAATCCGCATCAACGATAAGAACCCGAGTCTTGCCTATCGGCAAGGCATCTGTCGGCATGTTATGCAGCTTCATAAACCGGACCAGCTCGCTGACAGGGATTCTCCGGTCCCTGCTGCCGGGTATCCGGTACCCTTTGAGCTGCCCGCTGTCAAACCACTTGCTGACAGTCCGCGGTGCCACGTGACATATCTTTGCCACGTCACCTGTTGTAAGTACATTTTTACCCTTAGCCATTCTTCATACTCCCCATAGTGCGTAATGTACGCAGCTTATGCCGCTATATTCGGCCTATCCGCTGTGCTTATTAACCAAATAGCCTTGCCCTGGGCGAATTTTTACACTAATGCACTACTGCTTATTAATACGTCCCATAAGCAGTTCGGTTTAGGCGGGAATCAAATTTGGGGTTGCTTGCTGCGGCGGCTTGTCCCGCCGAAGCGTAGGCGAAGGTGGAAGTCTTGACGAAGCAGGATAACGAAGGCGCGATCCACGGTTAAAAATCAATTTGATTTAACGGCCGAAAACGCTACAATCCCTTAGCAATACCAACGAACTATCATTGGAGGCAACTATGCGGGTACATTTATCTCGGCCGGATATTACCGAACGTGAAATACAGGCCGTCGTCGACGTCCTGAGGACTCCGAATCTTTCACTTGGCCCCAAGCTGACCGAGTTCGAGCAGGTCTTCGCCGATTACATCGGTATGCGCCGGGCCGTGGCCGTCAACAGCGGCACCAGTGCACTGTTTTTATGCCTCCAGGCCATGGGCATTGGCCCGGGCGACGAGGTTATAACGACGCCGTTCACCTTCATAGCCACATCCAACACGGTCATGATGGTCGGCGCCAGGCCGGTCTTCGTGGACATTGACCCGGTCAGTATGAACATTGACTACGAGAAAATCGCTTCGAAGATAACCTCGAAGACCAGGGCCATAATGCCGGTCGAGGTCTTCGGCAGCCCCGCCGGCTTCGACAGCATCTGTCAAACAGCCGCTGAGCACAACCTGCCGGTCCTCGAAGATAGCTGCGAAGCCCTTGGCTCAGCCCTGAACGGCAAAAAGTGCGGAACCTTCGGCCTGATGTCCACATTTGCCTTCTATCCTAACAAACAGATAACCACCGGTGAGGGGGGGATGATTCTGACAAATGATGATAAGCTGGCAGAGCATTGCTGTGCACTGCGGAACCAGGGCAGGGGTAAGGACAGCGGGTGGCTGGGCCATGAGATGCTCGGGTATAATTATCGGCTGAGCGATATAAACTGCGCACTTGGGATAGTGCAGCTTTCGCGGATTGAAGAAATGAAGGATAAACGTAAAAAGGCAGCCAGGCTGTACCGTGAGCTGCTCGAAGATGAGGAAAGGCTGGTTGTGCCTGCCGAGGAAAGCGGCTGCGATGTGAACTGGTTCGTGTTCGTAGTTCGGCTGGGCGATGAATTCTCAATGGCCGACCGCGACAGGATTCTCGAATTGATGCGGCAGGCTGGCATTCAGGTAAGCGACTATTTTACACCGGTACATCTTCAGCCTTTCATGGTCAGGCAGTTCGGGTACAAAAAAGGCGATTTTCCGATAACCGAGCGAACAAGCGAGCGCACAATCGCGCTGCCGTTCTATAATAACCTCAGTCGCGAGGACGCAGATATAGTCTGCGGCGAGCTGAGAACGGCGTTAGATAAAATCTCAAAGTAGATTTGCAGAGGGGGGTTTTCTTGTTATATTTACGGTAGAGGCGCCTGGTATGGGCGCTCTAACAAGAACGGTCTATTTTCATGGGGGCGGTTGCGGAAAATGAGGGGATTTCGAAGCAATTTCATACTTCTTCTAATCGTCTATTTCGCCGGATTTGCCACCGCTATCTATACACTGGCGCCGGTGCCGGACAGCGAAGCCTTAAATCAATCGGAACACAGCTTCGCCCAGTCTGTACTGAAAAGCGACGAGTTCGCCCAAAATTTCAACGTCCAGCTGCACCGCTGTGTAGAATTCATCAAAGAGAAAGGCTGCGAGGCAGGCGAATTCATCAAAGAGAAAATTAACGAACACAAAGAGAATTCGTGATTAGCAAATCGGGAGTCGAGGAGTAAGACCAAAAATATTTCTGACTCCGCAATGGTCCTAATGACCGCGTTGGCCGTGGGTGGAAAACCCACGGCCTATTTTTTATAGCCACAGACCCTGTACCAGACACGGTACAGGGGGATTAACCTGCCCCCGCGTCTCACGACGCGAGTCGTGGCGGCGGGCACAGATTAACACAGATTTTATTTTTAGACGCTGATTCCGCTGATTATTTCACCGCAGAGCGGCTGTGTTTGAATTCAAGGGTTTTTTTAGTTTTTTTCGGGACGC
>CAZFHM010000198.1:919-4055 GCA_964518825.1 uncultured Pirellulales bacterium | reverse complement strand
TCGCGATGCTCGGTGCAGGTGGTGCCTACCTGCTAAGACGCAGACGCAAAATCTGATTCGTGACAATCTAATAACTTTTTTCAAGAACTAATTTCCGCAAACGGGGGCGGGGATAGGTGAATACGGACAACGTACAATCTGTTAATAGAATTTCTGTGCTTTTGCTTATGCTTGCAGCGATGTGCCTGGCGCCAAGCTATAGTCGGGCGGCACAAATGGCACTATTGCTGCAGCAAACTCCTGTCGACGGAGGCTCGGTCGAGCCTGGTACCGGGGTCCATCGGCTGGACGGCAACTCGCAGATAACTTTAAGAGCCGTGCCTCAGCCTGGCTATCAGTTTGTTACCTGGCTTGGGGATGTAGATGAACCGACTTCACCTGTTACTGAGACGTATATGGATTCGCCAAAAATCGTTATCGCTGTCTTCGAACGTGCTCAGTTCGATTCCATCGAAGCCGCTGACCTTATCGGCGGCAGACCCGGAGGCGGCCTGAGGGCTTCAGCCGCTGATATAAGCAGCGGTGGAGGCAGCGGAGCAGGCGGGAAAAGATACAACTGGCCGCACCGACGCAGGCCGGACGAAATATTGCCCGACGATTTTCCCGTGCCCGACGAAGGGGAAATTGACGATTTTCCCGTGCCCGGCGAAGGCGAGGTACCCGAACCCGCAACGCTGATGCTGCTCGTACTCGGTGGAGCGTTAGTAAGGATGCGAAGAAGAAAACTCGAAATCTGAAAGTGAACAAAGAGCAATTTGACATTACAGGCAAAGGTGAGCAAAGCGAAACTGTTTTCCCGGGACATGGGGAGTCTCAATAGCGAAAGGAGGCTGTAAAGAAAAAAAGACGTACCGGCAATTATAATTGGATTGCAACTGCGGGGTATGCAGCTATAAGAGATACAAATAGCTAATTTGTGCACCCCCCTAACCCCCGTAGGGAAGTTTGTATAGGGACGGCTGTGTCTAATGCCGAAGGCTTGAACGAAAGGAATTTTATCCGTCGTAGCATTTGCGAAAACGGATAACCAGGCACTAATTCCGGTTCAAACCCTCGGCTGACGCAGCCGTCCTCGATTTTGCGCCTTTTTTCTCAGCTTCTGTAAAGATTTGCAAACCAGACCCAGAACATTATGTAGATTGCCAAAAACGCAAGACCCAAAACGTAATAGAAGGATTGTGTTGTTAAAAGGAATCCGAAAAGAGCAACAATCGATGTCATTATCACACCCGCTCTGGAGCTTAATGTACTGATGATTATCGCCATGGCACCCACATTAAGCAAAGAGGCGGATACGCAGGAAGTTGCCGATGCAGCTTCACTCTTGGCGGTAATCGCACCGAACAAACCTAACGCCAGCAGAACATACTTCTTATCGAATCCCCGGCGAACAAGGCCTTTTCTCAGCATGCTCTTGGCACGGTAAAATAAAACACGCGCTGCCATCTCCTTGCAATCCATCACCTCCGCAATTTCGGAATAAGGCATATCTTCATAGCAGCGAAGAGCCAGAACCGTCCTGTGGTTAATACTGAGTCTGCTTACCACCTGGATAACAATCTCCGCCAGCTCTTTGCGGATAACATAGTTATAACCGGTCAGGCTCGAATCCTGACAACGTTCCCAGCCTTCTTTAAAGGTATTCATCGTAACGGCCTTTTCCCTGCTGCGGTCTCGAAAATAATGCTGGACTTTCCCCTGTGCCGTCCGGAAGATCCAGCACCAGAAACTTTCCGGCTCGTTCAAATCCTTCAGTGACTTCACGAGATGCAAAAGTGTTTCCTGTAAGACATCCTCTGCCGCGTCATAATTCAGTGTAAGCCGATAGATGTACGGCAACAGCCTTTCTGCCGCCAGCTCAGAAAGCCCGGCGACAGCCTCCCTTTCGCCGCCCTGTGCACGGCGTACAAGTTCATATAATTCTTCGTCTTTCAAAAGTGCTCCGTTTCCTTGTTACCTTTATATAGTCCGCCTCGCCGTCGATTCGTTACTCACTTTCCTTGTTTTTTGTTCTTCTTCTCTTAAAAAATCTCGCCTTCGTTTGCTTCAAAAACGTCGAAAAATGAAATCTGAATGCTCGTTTCTGCTTCTTAATAACGGTTTTTCAATAAATTCCCCGCAAGTATATGTTTTCTCAGGTAACGAAATTTCACTCTCGTGGACTGTAGATATAGAGTACCAAAATAAGCCCGAAACGACAGATAAAAAATTGGGGTACATAATGAAATCGGCTCCTCCTCCAAATCCAGCGAAGCAGAAAACTCGCAAACCGATTCCATCCTTAGCAGGCGCAGGTGCGGAGGGCCTGCCCTGCTTCTTTATTTCATAGATTAATAAACGAAAGGCCAAAAAATGAAAAACACAATTATCCGCAATCATCTTACTTGCTTTATGTGCCTGCTCTTTGTCGCGGCCGCTCCCGCCGCAACCTTCCACGTCAGTATGGACGAGCCGGGCCACTTCCGCAACGTCAAACAGGCCCTCAGGCTCGTCACAGACGGCGACGTCCTCATCCTGCACCCGGGCACATATTACATCAACCTTAACCTCTCAGGCAAAGCCATAACCCTGCGCTCAATCGACCCCAACGACCCCAACATTGTTAAGAGCACGGTCATCAACGGCAGCAAAAACAAAAGCTGCTTCACCTTCAATTCCGGTGAAGATGCCAATACCGTACTCGACGGCCTGTTTATAACCGATGGCAATTCTCACCAGGGCGGTGGAATATACTGCTACCAGAGCAGCCCGACAATTAAAAACTGCATCCTTGCTCAGAACTCCGCTTACGCAGACCCCGGCAGCGAAGCCCTGGCAAGCAGTAAAGGCGGTATGGGCGGCGCAGTGTTCTGCTGCGAAAGCAGCCCGAAGATTGTTAACTGCACCTTCATTCGAAACTGTGCTTATGCTGACTCCGATTACGCCGGCATGGGCGGCGCAATATACTCCTATGAAAGCAACCTGACGGTTGAAAATTGCACCTTTACCCGGAACGAAGCGGACAAAACCCCGGATAATTACAGGCTCTCCTACGGCGGCGGGCTTTTCATTGAGGATGGCAACCTGGTATTAAATAACTGCTCATTCAGCGAAAATTCCGCCTTACAGGGAGGAGCAGTTTACTGCTATTATCCCG
>CAZFHM010000198.1:0-909 GCA_964518825.1 uncultured Pirellulales bacterium | reverse complement strand
CAAAATAACAGATTGCATATTCCTGAAGAACTCAGCTTATTGTCCCGTTAGTAGAGTATATGGCGGCGGCGGTGCGGTGTTTATTAACACTATTCAAACCGGTGTTCCGGAAATTTCCAACTGTGTCTTCAGGGAAAACTTGGCCGCCGTAGGCGGCGCAATATGGTGCGCATCTTACTCAAAGATAACCAACTGCGTCTTTACCGGTAACAAGGCGCGATATACCACTTGGAATAGCGGTGCGGGCGGAGCTGTTTTAAACAGCACTGGCGGACTTGGTTCCGAATTCACAAACTGCCAGTTCACCGGAAACTCAGCTTTTAGCGGCGGCGCAATAACAGATATTTATAGTAACAGCAGTAGGCCGGTGGTTATTACCAACTGTAATTTTACTGGAAACTTGGCAGAAAGCGGCGGAGGGGCAGTATATTATTTCAGGAGCCATTCTAAAATTATAAATTCTGTTTTCTTGGGCAATATTGCGGCGTCCGGCAGCGAGATTAGTGCTGACTACCACTCGGTATTGGACATTAGCTACTCTAATATCGAAAGCGGCAGCGAGGCGATAGATTATTCTGGAACCGCCATTAACTGGGGTCCCGGCAATATCGACGTCGACCCCTGCTTCGTTGAACCCGGTTATTGGGACCCGAACAGTACGCCGCTCGATGCCAACGATGACTTCTGGTCGACGGCGATTACCATCTTCTGCCGGCATCAGCCTGTATAAACACCGGCGACCCGAACTATATAGCCGAGCCTAACGAAACGGACCTCGACGGCAAACCGCGGGTCACCGGAGGCAGAGTAGATATGGGCGTATATGAATACCAGCGAATAGTACTCACTGAAATTGATGCGGTATATGATAACAATTGCGTTGTGTCAGGCGATTAAATAACTTACACA
>CAZFHM010000197.1:0-4066 GCA_964518825.1 uncultured Pirellulales bacterium | reverse complement strand
GTAACAGTGTGACCAGACAACAGTTGCGATGAAAAACAAGCACAAGAAAAAACGTTTGATAGCCATCGTTTGAGTCCTTAACTTGTTTTAGCACAATATTGAGATTTTATCAATTTATCATACACCCCGTGTTCCTTAGCACTTATTATACCACAAAACCCTTCAGCCTGTCGTTATTCTGTAGGCCACCAGCTTTGTGGACAATTGGCGTCCTGAGGATTATCACATTCCAGCCAGTCCACGGCAAAATCACTGTAATCTTCAAAATCTACATCACCGTCCGGCTCAAAGTCTGCGCCACCGCAGTTACCAAGTGCACCGCAGTTAGTGTTGAGCCAATAACCGGCCAGGACCTCAAGGTCTTCGAGGTTTACATAACAGTTGCCGGTCAAATCCGAGACAAGGCCGGCCTCGGCCGCCTGAACGTCCGCGCAGGTCTGATAATGCGGTATCGCAGATGCCGGGCTGGAATATTCGGATTCGTTATTTGCGTCAACGGCAGTAACTTCGTAGGAGTATTGTTCGAAATTATTTAAATTGTTGTCAACATAATTCGATTCGCCGACCGAGGTGTTGTCAATAAATACATAGCCGCTGCCGGAAAAATCATTACGATAAACATTGTAACCGATTACATCGGGTTCGCTGTTATCGTTCCAGTCGAGCGAGATAGATTCATTGCCTGCCGTGGCGACAAGTCCCGTCGGTGCAGCAGGCGGGTAGTCAGGTATTGTGCTTTCCATCGCGTTGATAACAAAACCGATAATCGCCTGGCGGTTCATAGTGCCGGTAAAAGTTGCGCTTGGCGTTTCATCGACGCCCGTTGCGAATTTATATCCATCCGCACTGGTGGATGAAGACATATCCTGTTCGAAAGGCTTAGTAAAACCGTTGTTCATCGCATAATCGCCTACATTACCGCAAATAACAGCGTCAATAACGAAGTCGCCATCGCCGGTAGCCAGTGCAGAAGTCATTATTGTAGCGCCGCTCGTTGCGCTATTACTTGCAGAGGCTCCGATGGAAGTTGTCTGGTTAACATTGGCGAGAAATACGCTGCCGTATGAGACGTTTTCCGGCGTGGTGCTCCAGTCTGGAGAAAATGTGCCGCTGGTGGCAGCGTTGACGCCAGCTTCATCGAGAATATATGCCGCAACGTAGGCCTGGTACCCGGTGCCGCCGGTGTTTCTCTCGATGACTTTAGTCATTGCCTGTCCGCCATAAGTTACAGAACCGAGGCTTACAGTAGTAGAGTGCTCGCAGTGTGCGATGAAAATCAAAGCACGACTGTAGCCGCTTTCTTTTGCGTGAGATGTGCCGGTTGTCCACGAGCCGAGGATTTCAATATCGGTCGGCGGAGCTTCGGTAGTAGCCGAAGCGGTGCCCGAGAAGTCGGTTTCATTCTGAGCGGGCGAGCTGTCGCGTGCCATGACCTTGAACGTGTATTGGGTCGAAGGATTAAGGCCCTCGGCTTCGTAAGTCGGGCTTGTCTGCCAGTCACTGCTGGCGGCACTGTAATTGGTGCATTCGAAGTAATACTGCACCGGCGGACTATCGTCCGCGGCGGTTGTCGCCGTCATTATAATCGAGCTTGGCCCTGTCGCCGCGGGCTGTCCGCCTGTTGCCCAGGTCATCGGGTCAGGTTCAGGAGCAATCAAATCCGGCGGGTCGGTAGTTGCCGAAGCAGTACCGGAGAACGCGGTTTCATTCTGGGCAGCAGAGCTGTCGCGAGCCTTGACTTTGAACGTATATAATGTCGAAGGAGCCAGCCCCTGAGCTTCATAGGTTGTGCCTGTCTGCCAGTTGCTGCTGGCGGCACTGTAATTTGTGCACTCGAAGTAGTATTCCACGGGCGGGTTATTGTCGGTGGCGGTTGCTGCCGTCATTGTTATGTTGGTGGGACCGAGGGCCTCCGGCTCCCCATCGACAGCCCATTCCATCGGGTCCGGACTCGGCGGCGTCTCATCCGGCGGGCCGACATTCACCTGGAGCTCAAATTCCGCGGTCCCGCTTCCCGGCTCCAGCTCTATTGTATATACCTCAGCGGGGGAATCGGGGGGAGTAAGCGTTATCTCGTATGTCCCGTGAAATCCCCTGAAATCCGCCTCTCCGTTTATATCCGTGGTATCTGATGTATTTGTTGTCCATTCGTCCAGCAGGGCTTCGTATCGGACGCCTGCTTGATTAAGGACCCAGGTGTCGTCATTTACAATCCCATTCCCGCGCCAGACATTTTGATCGTAACCCCACATAATTATGCCTTCTACTAGAGGATGGCTAAAACATATCCGGTAGAGGTTCTCGAGGTCGTCGGCCGCTTGAGCTTCGGTGCTCGCATCGGTATCAAATTCGGTAGCTATGATGGGCACACCCACCACGGCCAGTTCCTGGAGGACGTTATTGTAATACCTCTCGGGGTCGAAGGGTGACGCAACATGGGCCTGAATGCCGAGGCCTTCGACCGGCGCCCCAAGGGCAATAAGACCAAGGGCGCGGGCTGCATAAGGGTCTCCATCGTAGCCGGTGAACGAATTGCCGGAGTATTCGTTCATATAGAACCCGCAGTTGGGGTCTACGGAATTGCCCTGCTGAAAGAAATGGGCTCGTCCAGTCTCGCCCAGACAATCGAACATGTTGCCGGACAGCATTTCATTATCGACGTCCCAACTGACGATTTGGCCTGCGTAACGACCGACTGTGGTGTTAATACGATCATCAATTTCATCCATCATTTCACTTGTTGGTGGATACGTTGAACAGTCAAGACCCGATACCCAGCTCGGTGTCTGACCGCCGGTCTCCCAAACAAGATTGTGGCCTCGTAATTTAATGTCATTGTCCGCACAGAAATCGGCTATATAGTCAGCCTGCGAAAAGGTCCAGTTATCATTTTGTGACTCGTTGGATGACCATTTCATCTCGTTTTCACACACCGCCCACTCGAAGTGGTCAACGACAAAATCCTGATGGTCAGTGTTAGTTATCTTTCCATAAGCGAGAGCTGTGCCGAAGCCAAATTGATGCCTGGTCTGGTCTATTTGCACATCAACGTTAGAGACCGGATAGCCCTCCAGGTCGACTACGGTAATCTGCACATCCCTCTTTCGATTCTGCTCGATTCTGGTATTTGCGTCGCTTTCCCAGTCGGCTTTGACCGGCACTGCTGAGAAAAACAGGCCTAACATCACCCCCGCCAAAATGGTCAATTTAATGTTTAGACCCCAACAGTCTCGACTGTGTGTTCGATTTCTCATCATCATCACCCTAAAAAAAGTACCTGTGTTGATTACGGAATTTTTAAGTAAGTATGTAAACAGAGGCTTGAGTTGCTATTTGAGTTTATATTATACATAGAACATAATATCACAATCGCCACGGATAATCAAGCTTTTTTGGCCGTTTTTTAAGGCCTAACAGTCATATTTTCGCTGGTTTTTGCTTTTACCAGTTCTTTATACAGTTCGAGTCCGCGGGGTTATTACACAGCAGCCAGTCCACGGCGAAGTCACTAAAGTCGGCAAAATCGACGTCACCGTCCGGCTCAAAGTCTGCACTTCCGCAGTCACCGGACCCGCCGCAGTTCATTTCGAGCCAGTAATCGGCTATATATTTAAGGTCCCAGTAGTTCACGTAACAATTCTCGTCAAGGTCTGACACGAAACCGTCACCGCCGTCATGAACATCAGCACAACTCTGGTAATCCGGCGTAGCCGAACCTTCGTTCGAATAGCCTGACTCATTGTCGTTGGCATCAACCGCTGTGACAACGTAGTAATAAGGCGTAAAATTATTGACATCGTTATCAATGTAATTCGAATCGACCACAAGCAAGACATTAATCTGACTGTAGCCGCTGGTTTCGGAACGGTACAGGTTATAGCCTGCCAAATCCACTTCGTTATTATCGTTCCAGTCGAGACTGACCAGGCCGTTGCCTGCTGTTGCCTCCAGACCCGTTGGCGCCGCAGGCGAGTTGTCTGGAATAACGGTTTCATAAACAGCCGCTTCCAGGTAGTTTATTCGCATGGCTTCTGAATCTTCGGTTTCAGCTACCCCCCAGACTATT
>CAZFHM010000196.1:0-4107 GCA_964518825.1 uncultured Pirellulales bacterium | reverse complement strand
CGCGAACAGTTTGTCCGCAGCAATCTGCGGCTGGTGGTTAACATCGCAAAGAAATTTGTCGGCAGGAGGATGAGCCTAGGCGACCTCATCGAAGAAGGTAATCTTGGATTGATAAGGGCCGTGGATTACTTTGACCCTACGCGCGGCACTCGATTCAGCACGTACGCAGCCTGGTGGATAAAGCAAAGTATTAAGCTTGCCCTGTTGAATAACGTCCAGCCGATGCATGTACCGACCTATATGGTTGCTCTTATTAACCAGTGGCGGCATACCTCGATGGAGCTTGAGGTGAGTCTGGGACGGAGACCTCGGGCGGAAGAAATGGCCGAAATCATGAATCTGCCGTTAAAGAAGGCCAGGATAATAGGGCAGGTTGTCAATATGATTAGTTCAGTCAAGGACACCGCCGGAGACGACAACCTTGAGGACGACCTGCTGCTTGAAGCGGCGCTGCATGATAAAAATGCGGCCCAGCCGGAAGATAATATGGTCGCTCGTGAAGAGCAGGGAAAGGCCTTGAGGCTGCTTGACAACATTGATGAAAGAGAGGCAAGCGTGCTGAGAATGCACTACGGCCTGGACGGCAGAGAGCCCATGAGCCTAAAAGAAATCGGTCAAAAGCTGGGGCTGACCAGGGAAAGAATACGGCAGATACAACGTCACGCACTGACACGGCTGTATGAATACATGAATGAATAACGATTTTCGAGCCAGCCGGTTGGGTCTTGCATTTCTTTTTTTCCTTTTTATCATTTAGGGCATCGTTCTGTTTATTAAGTGCCGTTGTTTGTTGCCTTGGGAAAGTTCGCATGGAAGCACAGCAATTTGACCTCGCTAAATACATTCGCCAAATACCTGATTGGCCGAAAAAGGGGATTCTTTTCAGGGATATCACACCGTTGCTGGCAAATTCAAAGGCTTTTGCAGCCGCCATCAGGCAATTGTGCAGCGGCTTTGAAGATGCCGGGATTGATTATGTCGCGGCGGTTGAGGCTCGTGGATTCATATTCGGTTCAACGGTCGCCGCAGAATTGGGAGCCGGTTTTATACCGATAAGAAAGAAGGGCAAACTGCCCGGTGCGACCGAGTCGGCAACTTACGATTTGGAGTACGGCCGGGACACGTTGCAGGTTCATAAGGATGCGTTTGAGAAGGGCTCAAGGGTCCTGATGGTCGATGACCTGCTTGCAACCGGCGGCACAATGGCTGCGGCATGCGAGCTTATCGAAAAGCTCGGTGGGAAAATTGCAGCTATAGCTTTTCTCGTCGAGCTTTCCGAGCTCCACGGCCGGGATAAGCTGGAAGATTATGACCTGCGTATCCTGATGAGCTTTTGAGGTTTTGTGTTATCAGGTAGAAATAAAAAGGCCCAGGCAAATCTGCCTAGGCCCTTTATATCACCCTCGTTCCAATAGTATTTATCTGCGTTTCCTCAGCAGTAATACACCACCCAGTCCGAGCAGGGCCATAGTTGCCGGCTCGGGAACCGTCGTAGGATAAGCTTTTACGGTAAACCAATCGCAACGGCTTGTGTTATTTGTGTAAAAACTAATATAACCCACACTAAGCTGCTCGATAGGACTGCCATAGAAATACAGGTCCAATTGTCCTCCATCCTCAGAAACTACAGGATTCAAACCCGTGATTTGCTGCAGCCCTTCGCCCACAGTGTATACACATATCTCAGGTTCGTGCCCAATGTCCGCTAAGAAGTCTACGTTGGCGGAATCTTTACCCAGAAGTTGCAGATGGAAATCGGTCCAGTCATCGCCGCACAGGTTCAAAAACCAGATTTTGGCCCAGCCTGCGTATGGTTCATCGTCTATGTGCAGGAAGTCTTCTTCGGTTCCAGGGCCAATCAAAGTGAACTCACAAGGGTCTTCCAAACTGCCCCATTCACCAAAATGTGCAGAAGCAGTTGAAGCTAAAAGAAAAATCAAAAGACATCCGAGAAATGCAGCCGCAGATGTAAAACTCCTCATCACCTTCTCCTCATTCATCGCTGAACTCAAACTCACTTCTTTTAGTTTCGCCCGCATCGAGCTTCTCCTATAAGCTCCTGCAGGCCTACACTCTCACATACTTACATTTTGCCGTCTGGCCGTGTAAAAATCAAGCATTTTCTTTGTTTTTTCGCGTATATAGTGACATTTTTCTTGTCGGCGCGGTAAGTATTATGAAATAAGTCACTTGCAATTCCCTGTGCCGAGCAGGGTTTTCCAAAAAAATTTAAGAAGTAAATTACTATGGTATCTGTTGCGGGGACGTTTCCGAACAGTTCGGCACTTTTTGATGCGGACTTAGTGCATCAGCTTTGATTGGTTAGTGACACATTCCCTGCGTGCGATAACGATTCTATCGTTATTCTGTAAGTCTTTTTCAACCAAGATATCATTGAACAGATGTGTCTGCTCAAGCAGTTCCTTTACTTTTTGTCCCTGGGCATAACCGGTCTCGAACATTAAGGCGGTGTTTGGTTTTAAGAACGGTTCGGCCTGCTCGCAGATTCTTCGATATACGTCAAGGCCGTCCGCTCCGCCCATCAGTGCCGCGGCCGGTTCATAGTCCTTTACATTTCGTTCGAGTGTTTCATATTCGCTGCTGGTTACATAGGGAGGGTTGCAGACTATAAGGTCGAACCTGCATTTGTCCAGCTCCGGTATGAGTGGCTCGAAGAGGTCGCCGTGGAGAAATCTTATCCGCTCAGCAACTGCGTGTTTTTGAGCGTTCTGCATGGCCACCTGTAAGGCGGCGTCCGATATATCGGTTGCGAGCACATCGACGTCGGCGACGTTCTTTGCGACGGCAACGGCGATACAGCCGGAACCTGTACACAAATCGCAAACGAGCTGTTTGCCGGGACGCTCTCTTAGAAACTCGATTGCACGTTCAACAAGCAGTTCGGTTTCCGGCCGGGGGATAAGACAATCGCGTGTAACCGCCAATTCGAGCGAATAAAACTCGCATTTTCCCGTCAGATACGCCACGGGTTCGTTTTCGCCGGCCCGTTTGACGAGCTGGTGGAGCCGGTCTAATTGTGACTTGGCTACAAGCTTGTCAAAATTGGTGTAGAGCTCGATTCGTTTTAGGCCAAGCACGTGCGAGAGAAGTAATTCGGCGCTGAGCCGGGGGCTGTCAACGGCTTTTTGTGTGAAGAAGTCGGTAATCCAGTCGAGCAGCTTCTTAATCGTCCAGTCTTCCATGAGTGGATTTGTACATTAAGAACCGGCAGAATGGAAGAGGTAGTTCCTTGCATTTATCCGGTGAGAAAATCGGCGGCCTCTTTAATATTCTCAGCGGCCGATACGAGGAACAGTTCGTCGCCCTGGTTAATTATGCGGTCGCCTCGCGGAATAGTAAACTCATCATTTTGTTTATTATATACTGCCAGGAACGTACATGCCGAGGGGAATCTCTTGTTAGTGGTTATATCCCTGACGGTTTTACCGGCGACCTTTCCGTCCTGCGGCACAATTACCCTGAATATATCGGCTTTGCCGCTGCCGATTGTGGCAATCTTCTGTACCTCGGGCTGCTCGATTTCGATAATCATCTGGTTGACCATCAAATCCGTTACGGCGAGGATGGTATTAACGCCAGCCACTTTATAAGCGTTTTCATAAGCAGTGTCGCGCATGCGGACGATGACCCTGGGCACGTTGAAACTCTTGGCCATGATTGCGGCAGCGAGGTTGTGAGGGTCGCTGGCAGTTGCCGCGACGAAGACGTCAGCCTTTTGGATTTTCGCGTCCTTGAGTATTTCTATCTGGCTGGCACTACCGCAGACAGCAACCACTCCGGTTTCGGCGTACATCTTTTCGCACAGCTCTTTGTTTTGTTCGATGAGCACGACATCATGCTTGTTTTCGAGCAGCGTTTTGATTAAACCGCCGCCGACCATTCCGCCGCCTGCCACTACTATATACATCTTTGGGACCTCCAAAATTTAAGGGACTGTTTTTTTTATCTCCAGCTCCTGCGCGAGAACAAAAGCAATACGGGCAGAATCTCCAGCCTGCCTGCCAGCATTCCGATTATATAAGTAATCTTGACTACCGGGCTGATTTCTATCATTTGTTGGACCGAGATATAGCAGGGTCCGATATT
>CAZFHM010000195.1:0-4132 GCA_964518825.1 uncultured Pirellulales bacterium | reverse complement strand
GGCTACCGGCGCAAACAAATGGGTCATTCGTTTCAGGGTAAAATTGTATGCGATTGGTGCTATAAACACCGACGGGAATATAAACTTTTAAGATTTTGCAAGGTTTGCAAGGCAATGGTCTAAAACGGGCTGTGGTCTTTGCGGTGGTGCGGATTTTACTGGTGAAGGCAACGTAGATGTTGATGATTTGCAGGTATTTATCGAGAACTGGTTGACTAATTAAGTGGGGATATTAAAAAATTTCCGTGCGGTTGTGGTTGCGGCAGCGGCCAGTTCTTCGAATGTCACGCCTTTGAGGGCGGCCAGGAATTTGGCAGTGTGAATCATTAAGGCCGGCTCGTTTACTTTTTGCTTGCGCATCGGTTCAGGTGTCATATAAGGGCAGTCGGTCTCCAGCATTAATCTATCCAGCGGTACTATCTTCGCAGCTTCGCGAATATCGTTTGCATTTTTGAAAGTCACTACGCCGGTAAAAGAAATGTAGAAGCCTTTGTCGAGGACGGTTTTGGCCTGGCCGGCTGAGCCGGTAAAACAGTGAAAGACTATTTTTTCAATTCCGCCGCCCTGCTGCTCTAAGATTTTCATCGTTTCATCGAATGCTTCCCTGCTGTGGATGATTACAGGCAGGTTCAGTTTGGCGGCGAGTACAAGGTGCTTTTTGAAAACTTCTTTCTGAGTTGATTGCTCTGAAAAGTTATAGTGAAAATCCAGGCCGGTCTCACCGAGAGCAACTACTTTTTTGTGGCCTGCAAGTTTTTCCAGTTCCGCTAAACCGGTTTCGGTAACATCTTTTGCGTCGTGCGGGTGAATAGCTACGGCGGCGTAGATATTGTCGTACTTTTCGGTGAGCTCGATAGAGGTTCTGTTCTCTTCGATATTTGTACCGACGGTAATCCAGCCGGTGACTCCTGCGTCGATGCTTCGCTTCAGGACGCCGTCGATGTCGCTTAGAAGCGGTTCAAATGCAAGGTGGGCATGAGTATCAATAAGACCGTCGCTCGTGTTTTGCATATTACGTCTCGTAAATGACAAGGTACAGGGTTTAGCGTATAGGGTACAGATAAGAAATCAAAAAGCAAGAACACAGGACAAAAACCAAAGGCCTCTCAGATTACTGACAATAACTGTGTTTGACTTGCGGTTTGGGATTGATATGATAAGCTCAGGCAAGACGCCACAAAAATCGGGAGTCAAGGGAAGGTGCAATATGAAAGTGAGAGCAAAAATCCTTGTTACCCTTGGGGTAATTGTATTGTGTGCAGCGGTTGGGCTATATACATATGCGTCTGTCTTTACGTGGGCCTATCGCAGAACTAACTGGATGCCGGTTAAGGAGAACATCTATCTGCGCCAGGCAGAGCAGATTAAAATACCCTTTAGGCCTAATTGGACCTGCAATTATTCAGTTAAACTCCAATTGAATGCGAAAACGCCTGAAAAGCTCAGGGAATTGATTAGTGCGGCACCATTCAGTGTCGAATCTCACGTTATAACCGCCGGTCAGATAATAGGTTCGGACGTCCTCGGTAACGAGAGGATCCCTTTTATAAGTGCCGCAGATAAAACTTGCTACATCAGAGGCGAGAAAACTTTCAAACTAAAGTCCGGTCAGTCATATCAACTGGTTGCCGACGTCCGAAGTGGTTCAGAATCGCTTGATGAATTGCGTGCCACGATTCTGGTCCACGGTTCTAACCTTCCAAAAGGGCATTGGGTCCCGTGGTTTCTCAGCCGTCACAGAGTGCTATGGTTAATACCCGGCGCGCTGTGTTTGGCAGCAGCAGGACTGTTGGCTAATCGCTCGGCGGGAAAAAAGAAAAGCTGAGCGGAGCAATTAAGAAGTAAAGGCGTTTTTGTAGTGTTTTACAGTTTTTCGGCCTTGGGAGTCAAGTGTAATGGCGATAACATCGAAGCGGCACGGACGGTTCTCGATTTTCTGTGTTTTGAGAAAATATTGTGCGGCACTAGACAATCTGTGTTTTTTCGAGGCGGTAATCGAATCCTCCGGCTCGGCAATATCACGACTCGAGCGAGTCTTGACCTCGACAAAAACGATAGTGCCCTCCGGCTCAGTCATAACCAAATCAAGTTCGCCGGTTTTGCAGAGATAATTCCGGGCAAGTGTTGCAAGCCCCAGTTTTTTGAGGAATTTGTGCGCGCGTTTTTCACCCCATTTGGCCAGTGCAGTTCTGTCGGAAAGCAACCTGCGTCTGGTGAAAGCGAACATTGGTTAAACCGTGGTAATCCAAAATTTTATTTGGTGACGGTGTATGTGCTGTGCTTCTGTGCAAGTCGTACGGATTTGCCGGTGCGCTTTCTCAGGTAGTACAGTTTTGCACGTTTTGCTTTGCCGCTGCGGAGCGGCCTGACGTCGAGGACATTGGGACAATTCAGCGGGAAGATGCGCTCGACGCCTTCGTTGTTGACGATTCGGCGAACGGTGAACATCTCGTTTATACCACGGCCCCTGCGGGCAATGACGGTGCCGGAGAAGACCTGCACACGCTCCTTGCTGCCTTCGACAATTCTGCAGTGTACGTCAACTGTGTCGCCGATTTCGAAATGCGGGATTTTGTCCTTGAGACTCTTGCTTTCGACCGCATCTAATAGCTGGGTTTTCACGTCTATCGCTCCTGTTAAGTATACGGGCTAATTCTAAAGCCCGGTAGTATAGCGGAACGGGCGATGTAATACAAGGGGTAAAATCACGGGTTTTTGAGGAGGTCCGGCCGGTTCTTTTTCGTACGTTCGAGGGCCTGGGCACGCCGCCATTTCTCGATTTCGCCGTGGTTTCCGCTCAGAAGCACATCAGGGACCTTCATTCCGTGAAAGTCCTCCGGGCGGGTATATTGGGGGTATTCGAGTCCCGGTGCGGCGGGATTGCTGAAAGAATCGTCATCGGCGGAGCCTTCGTCGCCGAGGGCGCCGGGCAGCAGGCGGACGACGGCGTCGATTATGACCATTGCGGGCAGCTCGCCGCCGGACAGGACATAATCGCCGATGGAAATCTGCTCAGCATCAAGGCCGATGCGGATTCGCTCGTCGAAGCCTTCGTATCGGCCTGCGATAAGAATCAGCCTTTTTTCTCTGGAAAGCTCGACAGCCTTTTGCTGTGTGAATGGCCGGCCCTGCGGGGTCAACAGTATCGCCCTGCCCTTTTCGGGATTGAGTTTTTGGACATATTCGAAGCAGTCGAACATCGGCTGACAGAGCATAACCATCCCGGGGCCGCCGCCATAAGGTTTGTCATCGACCTTGTAGTGCGGAGGCGGCGCGAAGTCACGGATGTCGGTCAGGGCGATATCGACCAGACCTACGTCACGGGCACGTTTTATTATCGAATGGCCGAGGGGCGATTCGAACATCTCCGGAAAGATTGTAAGAATATCGATTCTCATTTTAAGACACAGATTAACACAGATTTACACTGATTGAAAAAGAAATTCTAAACAGACTCACGCCTGAGGAAACGCCTTCGTTATTATGTTGACATTATATTTTCTGTAAAGTACGTTTTAGTGTGGATAGTTTACATTCCGGAAAGAGGTACTGCTATGGAACGTAAGGCGGCTCAAAGGCAATTACTGTCGGCGCAGCGCAATGAAATCAGCGAACATTATACGTATGCGTGGCTTGCCAAGCATACCCGGGACGCAAGAAATCGGGAGGTCCTCCAGCGTATCGCCGAGGAAGAGCTCGGTCATTACGAAGTCTTGAAGCGCCTCACGCAAACAGACGTCAAGCCGCAAAAGCTGAGGGTATTGCGATATCAGCTTATCTGCCGTGTTCTGGGAATTTCCTTTGGACTGAGACTGATGGAACGAGGTGAGGAAATGAGCGAAAATATCTATGGCAGACTCAAGGAGGAACTACCCGAATTAGCAGATTTATTCCTAGATGAGCAGAGGCATGAAACCGACATACTCGGCCTAATCAGGGAAGAACGTATTGAATACGCAGGGTCAATAGTGTTAGGACTCAATGACGCGTTGATGGAGCTAACCGGCGCGCTGGCGGGGTTGACCCTGGCTCTGCCAAACGGCAAGGTGATAGCGATGACAGGCTTCATCACTGGAGTAGCAGCGTCGATGTCAATGGCGGCTTCGGGGTTCTTGTCTACCCGCGAAGAGGC
>CAZFHM010000194.1:0-4219 GCA_964518825.1 uncultured Pirellulales bacterium | reverse complement strand
AGTTCGGTTTGTTTATTCGGCAAGTCAAAGCCAGTCCCGGATTTGTTCAATCCGGGCCGCTATCTCTGTTATCGCCTGTCTGACTTCTGCTATTTCCATTATCTGACACTGATTAACACTGTTTTCTTTGACGCTGATTTCGCTGATACTACAATCGTTGTTCAATTCTTCGGACCTTATATCATATCAGCGCCGCATCCGCAACCCATCTCTGTTCTACAAAAGGAAATTGGACATTGTGCGTTGGACATTCAATCCAGAACTCTCCCTCACAAAAATCATCTGTCCGTTACTATCTTTATTTGTAAATGATATTTATGTTCTTGACGTACTGGCCGATGTGGCGGTCCACGTAACCTATGAAGGCCTGCAGGAGCTGCCACTCGCTGCCCTCTTTGGAATGCACTTTGGCTTCTATAACACCGCCTTTGGTCAGGTCCCAGCTAATCCAGCCGGAGTACTTGACGTGCACCCACTTGCCCGCCTTTTTGCGTTTGAACGTAGTCCTGCCTCCGCGCAATCTCCTTTCGGTGTCGCTGAGCAGCGTCTTCAGGCTCGGCTTATCATCCGCTAATGGAACTATCTGCACCTGCTTCATATAAACTCCTTGTCCGTGTTAATTTATAATTTCACCCGACGCCCTGTCGGTCGGGCTTTCCCACTCACAGTCAAATCCTGCCCGAATTCGTCCGAGGACTTCATCGGCCTGTAGTCCCTCGCCCTGTTCATAAGCGTTTGCGACATGCTTCGCTAAATCTACTAATAGAATTCCCCATGCCGCAGGGTCATCCCAAATTCCGGTTCTCAGGCACACTTCCTGTCTGCCGCCGGTGACCCATATTCTGGCGATCTCAACAGCTTCTGAGTCTAATTGTGCCGCAGGCGGAATATCCAATTCTTTCTTCTTGCTAAACAAGCCCAATTTAAATCCTCCTTAACTACTTCCATTTATCCGTGTTAATCCGTGTCTAAATTCTTTAGTGTTAATTAGTGTTCATTCGTGGTTTAATTATTCTGAATTCTGTATTCTGTCTCCTGTATTCTGTCCCTTCCTCTTCTTCAGTTCCTCCGCAAGCTCGTTCATTTTCATATCGATTTTCTTTTTATTGGCGCTTATACGGCCGCTGCGGCGCGATAATACAAAAACAAGCGCCAATATCGCCGCAAGGACCGGCAGAGCGATAATGAGCACGGCCATGTACATCTTTAGACTCCTTCGCTTTCCATCTCGCCCTGTTGTTTTAGTTTTCTATTCAGCGACTCTTTTCTAAGGCTATATCGCATAAACGACGTCGTTCCCGACGCCCCCGCGGAGATAACTCCCACAACCATCGCAATTATTCGGGCCGGCTTGAATACCTGGGCATACTGCTGTGCAGCCTCGAACGCCTTGTCATCCATTTCGGCCAATAGTCCTATTATCTTCCAGTAAGGCAGGACAAGTATCATTATCAGATACCCGACCCACACGGCGGTTATTAGTGTGCTTACTGTATTGACCGCGTTAAGTAAATTGGCTCTTGACAGCTCGGCCTGGGTGTAGTCGTACACAGCCCATCTGCCGAGCAGCTTTACGAAAAGCGGATTGACTAACCAGAAGAACACCGCCAAGAGAATCAGCCATAACCACAGATACGGCACCTGCCCAATAACAAGCCCGAACAATGCCAATACGAATATCAGTCCGCTTGCCGTGTAAGGCGTCGACGGATTAACTAATTCCAGCCGGGAATTGCAGCCGATGCAGTAGCGGCTGTTAAAGCCGGGGCGAATCAGCCCGTCTATATACCAATCCATCCGCCTGCCGCATTTCGGACAATCCATAGCAACCCCTCAGAAATTAACGCTGTCGGCAAATCCGCATCACCGGTGTCCCGATGAGCCGAATTCTACAAAAAACCGCCCAAACCCTCAAATACAATCTGTCTCCAGGTCGGCTGCTTTTTCTCTTGCAAAGTGACCTTATATATCGATATAGTGTCCTTAAGTATACGAAATGGGAAATAGAATTAGAACGGGAGGTCGCAAAATGAAACAGTTAAAAACAATCGCTCTGTGCTGCATGGTCGCCCTGCTGGCTGTGTCACTTATCGGCTGCGGCAAAAAGGCCGATGAGAACAAGCCCATAGCCAAGGTTAAGGCTGAAGCTGAAAAAATGAACGTCGAGCAGCTAAAAGCCAGGGCGACGGAATATTACGACGCCATCAAGGCCAAACAAGGTGACATCGAAAAGGTCATGACCAAGCTCAAAGACATTCCGCCGCTCGAAGCGACGGGCAAAGAGGCAAAGGGACTGCAAACGGACCTCAGCACCCTGAATACATCGATTAGCAGTCTCAAGGCTCGCTTCCAGGTTTACTACAACAAGCTCAAAGAAAAAGGCGGCGACACGACCGGCCTGCAGCTATAGTACAAACCCCTATGGGTCGCGGCGGCAGCCGCGACCCTTTTATTACATCGGCCGGCGGCCGTGCGGAACAGGCCGGCTGTGATTTTTTCACCAAAATATCCCCTATCTGCAATAATACGGTCTGTACGGCCGTTTTAATATGCGATTGGCAAGTCAAAAAATGAGATTTAACGGCAATTTTTCGAGAAAGGACGAGCAATGAGTGCTAACAAATCAAGAATCGTATTGTGCGGTGTGGTTGCAGCGGTTCTGCTTTTGGGTTCACTGGCTATGGCAAAGGCAGACCCCAACTCGCCGTGCAAGAAAGGCGAAAGGCCGGCACCGGGTACATGGATGAAGGAAAAACTGGGGTTGACCGACGAGCAGGCTGCACAACTGCAGGAACTGAGGACGAGCCAGCAGGAAAAAATGAAGGTTGCGCAAGAAGCGATACAGGAAAAGAGAAAGGCACTTGGAGAGGCTGTCCAGTCCGGCGCCGATGAGCAGGCTATCCGCGCCGCTGCCGCTGAATTAGGTACGGCATTGGGTGACGCGGCGGTGTTGCGGGCAGCAAATCTTGCGGAAGTAAAGAAAATCCTTACCCCGGAACAGCTCGAGAAAATGCAGCAGTTTAAAGAAGAACACAAGGGTCGGCGAGGTAAAATGGGCGGACCCGGAATGTGGGGCAGGGGTGAAGGCAAAGGCTGGGAGGCTGAAGGAAAACCCGGATGCCCGATGAACGCCCAAGGCCAAAGCGGAAACTTGGGACCGCAAGGTCATTGGGGACCCAGGGGGCTAAGAGGACGAATGGGACCGCCGGACCCTGAAAAGATTTTCGAGATGAAAGATACTAACGGCGACGGTAAGCTGACAATCGAAGAGTTCACCGCGACGAAATGGCCGACGCCCGCGGAGCGTTTCGAAAAGGCCGATACGAACGGTGACGGGTTTGTGACGCTCGAAGAGTTTACAGAATCAATCAGGCAGTTCATGGGCCAAAGAGGCGGGCCCCGATAAACGACTCTGACATCCCATTAGGCCACTACGCAGTCCGGGTAGCGTAATAAGAATAAACACGCTGCCCGGACTTCTTATTAACGCTCCTCCAGGGTGCCGATACAAAAGATTCAGGCACGTTAAGCAAGATTATTTTGGTGTGAGGTGCAGCCAGTATGCGGTGTACCCCGTCCAGGCCCAGATAAATGCTGCGCCCAGCGGTAACAAAGCGCCGAGCAATCTAATCACTTTCACCCTCTTCATACATAACAGCAGCGGCATAAGTACGCCAATCGAGCCGGTGAGTATAAAGCCGATACCACTGAGGACGGGACTATTCGACAGGCCGAGGACGATAAAACGAATGCCGACAAGTATCGCAACGGCGCCGGCAAAAACTGCGTAGATGCCGGTAGGCATTAAATTCCAGCCTCTGGCGACCGAAAGTGCGGCGGCGAGATATAACAGGCCGAACATTACCGATAATTCACCGAACGCGATATTATAAGGATACGGCAACGGCCAGGTGAAGGTCATTACCAAACCGCAGGTAGTCGCTATCAGGCCTGCCACAGCGAAGGCGGGCGACCAGGCGCGGCGGTCGTCTTTGTGGACCGCGAAGGCGACGAAAAAGGCCAACACTACCAGACCCGCAGCCATATTGATGAGCATTAAGGTTACATAGTCGATGAACATTTTTATTCTCTCCCAAAATTTTAACCACAGATTCCGTCTCCGCTGCGCTACGCCGTGACAAGTAACACCCGTCTTCGCTGCGCTACGCCGCGGCAAGCAGATTTATTAAGCCACCGAGGACACCCCCTGCTTACTGCT
>CAZFHM010000193.1:0-4269 GCA_964518825.1 uncultured Pirellulales bacterium | reverse complement strand
TCTCGCCTGTCCGCCCTGAAACCGAGTTTGATATTGGCATCGACGGTATCGAGTCCCTGTTCCTGCAGCTTATACGCCCGCAGCTTACTGGCCAGCCCAATCCCGCGTCCTTCCTGCCGCAGGTACACCAGCGCCCCTTTGCCTTGCTTCTCAATCATCTCCATCGAGTTAATTAACTGATACCCGCACTCGCATCTTTGCGAATGAAATAAATCCCCCGTCATACATTCACTGTGCACCCGCACTAACACCGGCTCATCATGCTCGATTACCGAACCGTTCTTATCGAGTTCACCAATCCCGCCTTTGCACAATGCTAAGTGCGGCTCGGCACTGCTTATACTCTGATATCCAATCAGCGTAAAATCACCGTAATCGGTAGGCAAATGCACCGATTCGATTCGCTTGATTTGGCTTTCTCGCTGAAGCCGATATTCGACTAGCTTTGCGATGGTCGTAATTTTTAGTTTATGTTTCTCGCAGAACTTCAGAAGCTCCGGCACTCGCGCCATCGTCCCGTCTTCATTCATAATCTCGCAGATAACCCCCGCCGGTTTCAATCCCGCAAGCCGCATCAAATCGACTGTCCCTTCGGTTTGTCCCGCCCGCACCAATACTCCGCCGTTGCTCGCCCTCAGCGGAAACACATGGCCAGGCCGAGCCAAGTCCGCCGCCTTCGTCCCATCCGCAATCGCTACCTGAATCGTATGCGCCCGGTCAGCTGCGCTTATTCCAGTACTGCCCCCTCGCGCTGCATCGACGCTCACCGTAAACGCCGTCCCGAGCAGGGCGGTGTTATCCAGCGACTGCTGATACAGCCCCAGTTTATCACACCTCTCCGCCGTCATCGGCAGGCATATCAATCCCCGCCCGTACGTCACCATAAAATTGATAATCTCAGGCGTGACCTTTTCCGCCGCGCATACCAGGTCTCCTTCATTCTCCCTGTCTTCGTCATCGACAAGGACAATCATCCTGCCGTTGCGAAGCTCATCGAGCACCTGTGGTATTTCGCTGAATTCCATATTTAGTTGCGCAAATAAAAACCACAACTTCAATTATTATTCTTGGGTAATTAGCGAGTCGTACCTTTTCCAATTAATCAGTTAACCAATTAACCAATTAACCATTTAACCAATTAACCATTTTATCTGGCTCCGTTCGCCTTTTCGGCCTCCTCAATATAGCCGCTCCCCGCTCGAATGTAAATAGCCGTCGCCAGTATCGCCGTACCAGCCGCCGACCACCACAATACCCGCAGCACCCATATATAATAAGGAATGAATGACGACATTTCCGGCGCCAGCAGCACAGTCCCGACCATTACAAGCTGCAGCGCCGTCGCCGCCTTGCCTATCCGAACCGGCAGGACGTGGACTTTCTGCGTAAACACAAAAACTACGAAAAAGCCTATCAGCAGGAACATATCCTTGGCGATTATTATTACGACGACTTCTATGGGCATCCTGAAATCCGGCACCATCGCCCGCTTCGATGCTAATAGCAGGCACGCGCACGTCATCAGGAGTTTGTCCGCAAGCGGGTCGAGAAATGCCCCCAGCTTCGTCGCCTGTTTTTTACGCCGGGCCAGGTAACCGTCAACGGCGTCGCTTATAGCCATAATAAGAAAGATAGCTGTCGCCGTGTACCTGAACAGGTGACGCTGGCTTTGGGGGTACTGGGTGTCGTTGATATTCAGCATGAGCATCACGAACGGAACTATCAGCAGTATCCGAAGCAGCGTTATTCGCGTCGCCCATGTAAATTTCATCTTCGAACCTTTGCTTTTATTTTTTTATATGCCTCTGCCGCCGCACACATTCAGCACCTGACCCGTCACGTAATCGTTCTGAAGCAGAAAAATCATCGCCGCGGCTACCTCTCTTGTTTCGGCAAATCGCCGCATTGGAATGAAGGATAACTGCCGTTTTTCCTCTTCCGCAGTCATTTGCACCGGCTGCACCATTCCCTGCGACAGCGCATTTACCGTAATCTCCGGCGCCAGCTCCTTCGCCAGTGCCTTGGTCGCACCAATCAGACCGGCCTTCGACGCGCAGTACAAACTATACTCGGCCCACGGCCTCGTCGCCGCCACGTCACAAATATTGATTATTTTCCCCGCCGGTGCGTCTTTACCTTTGACTGACTTTGAAATTTTTTGTGCAAAAGCCCTGGCCGTAAGGATACAAGCCGTAAGGTTAAGGTCAAAGACGCGACGGGCCTGGCCGACGCTTATCTCGTGCAGAGGCGTTCGCTCGAATACAGAGGCTGAGTTGATGAGTATTTGCACTGGAGCGAAATGGTTCAGGGCCTCGTCGAAAAGGGCCTCTATCTGCCCCGGCTCGGTCAGGTCCGCTTCAATTGCAAACGCCCGCGGTGAGCCTGTCGAATCCGCCTGCCGTGACATTGCCTTGATTTCGCCGACGAGCTTTTCAGCCTTTTCCTTGTTTTTATGATAGTGACAAATACAGTCACAACCGGTCTTAGCCAGCGCCTTTGCCAGCTCACCGCCTAACGAGCCCGTCGACCCAGTCACAATTGCACTCTTGCCTGAAAGCTCCATCACCGCGTATACTAAGAAAGTTCACACGGTTTATCAACGAAATCGTCGTTCGATAGCCTATGGTAAAACATATTGAAAAAGCCTATTTTCAGATGGCCACGCTGTTCGACGCAGGCTTACCTATTACACGCTCGCTGCAGATTGTCGCCGCAGGCCAGAAGGGACGCCTGCGAAGGGCATTCAAATTTCTGGAAGACCAGGTCTCATCCGGCAACCAGCTCAACGAGGCAATGGCCCAAAAGCGCCGCATCTTCGCCCCGTTCGATATCACGCTCGTCAACGCCGCCGAGGAATCCGGCAATATGCCAGCCACCTTCAAAATGCTCGCTGACTGGTACGAGCTGAGGGTCAAGCTTCGCCGAAAGCTCACCGGCGGTATGGTCTTTCCCATTTTTGTATTGCACCTGGCCATATTTGTCGCCGAGCTGACTCCGCTGTTCCTCGGAGCCATAACGTTTATGCGGTATCTCGATATTTGCTTCACAAAATTCGCGTGGATATGGGGCGTCTTTGTCATAATTCGCTTGCTTATAATGTTCATACCCAAACGAGGCCCAATCCGTCTGCCGTTCGATTCCCTCCTGCTGATTATCCCTCTGCTGCGAAGGCCGCTGTACCATCTCGCCTTATCGCGCTTCTGCCGCTCGTTTTATATGTTGTACAGCGCGGGCATACCAATCACCAACGCCGCCGAGCTGGCTGTAAAACTTACCGGCAACGGCTTTGTCTCAATACTCGTCGCAGGCGCCGCCAAAAGCGCATACGCAGGCCGACCTATGTACACCGGTTTTTCACGTCAGCTCCTGCCCGTCGAGCTGTTCTCACTATGGGAGACGGGCGAAGAATCCGGCACACTCGATAAAACGACCCTGCATCTCGCAAAGATGTATGAAGACCGGGCTAACCACGGCTTCGATGTCTTTGTATCATGGATGCCAAAATTATTTTACCTGGCTGTGGCGATCTACATGCTCGGGCTTATTAAAAGGAACCTCGGTATGGTTTTCGGCGCAGCAGGCGGAGCTTAATTGACCGGCTAACTTTACTTGACAGCCGCCGCACAGAGACTATCCTGTTCACTGCTGTGCGTTTCTATTGAAAGGGCCAAAACCCATGCAGGCCAAAAAACCTTCCGACAGTGCCGTCGAAAGCAGATACCTCTTAATGCCCGACCAGGCTAATCCATACGGCACCGCATTCGGCGGTGTAATCGTGGCCTGGGTCGATATGATTGCCTCAATGGCCGCACAGAGACACTGCGGCAAAGAAGTCGTCACCGCCAGTATCGATTCAATCTCGTTCCGTCAGCCGATTAACGTCGGCGACCACGTAATACTCAAAGCCTGTGTCAACTACGCAGGCCGAACCTCTATGGAAGTCGGCGTCCGTGTAATCCGCGAAGACCCTTACACCGGCAAACAGATAATAGCTACCTCCGCACATTTGACTTTTGTTGCGTTGGATAGCGACAAGCGCCCAACCCCGGTACCGCCTATATTTCCCGAAACGCCCGACGAAAAACGCCGATACGCAAACGCCGAGCTACGAGTACAGGCCAGAAAAGACCTACTCAAAAAAATTAAACAACAACAGTAGTATTCGCAGGGGGGAAAATTCTTCAAAATTCCCAGTTCTGAGAGCTTGTGAGCAAAAGTACAAACCCTCGTTTTTAGCTCAAAATGTGGATTCCCTCGCGCATTTTGAAA
>CAZFHM010000192.1:0-4368 GCA_964518825.1 uncultured Pirellulales bacterium | reverse complement strand
TCAGACTGGAGGCCGAGATTGAGTCGATTACTGACGAGGCGGCGAGCACTCGCGGTAAAATTACCTGCGATGATAGTCTGGTGGCTGAAATCAGCCTGATGTTCAGTCATATCGATAAGAACTTGGCGGGCAAAGAGTTTCCGGAAGATAATTTTGTCTTTACGGATACCTTCAAGTCACTGCTGCAGGGGGTGACAATTTCGGAGAGTAAGTAGTGGGTTCGGCGCGGGTTGTTATTACTGGCATAGGCGCGGTCAGCCCGCTGGGCAACAGCAGCAGTGAGCTTTGGCAGGGCTTGTGTGCGGGCAGGTGCGGCATCGGCAGGATTGGGGCGTTCGAGCCATCGGGATTTACCTGCCGGGTTGCGGGTGAAGTCAAAGATTTTAAGATACGCGATTACATACCAAAGACTCTTCGCAAAAACACCAAGCTGATGAGCAGGGATATCGAGCTTTCGATTGCCGCGGCGAAAGAAGCCCTTGCAGATGCCGGGTTCGTTACAAAGGCCAACGAAACCGGACAAGTCAATATGGATTCCGAACGGACGGCGATTATCCTCGGCGCGGGATTGATAAGCTGTGATTTGGTCGAACTTGGGCCGGCGATTGCCGCCAGTGCCACCGACGGGAAGTTCGACATTCGCAAATGGGGCAAAGACGGCTTGGAGCTTGTTACGCCGTTGTGGCTTTTGAAATATCTGCCGAATATGTTAGCCTGTCATATCGGAATCATTCATGATATACAGGGTCCGAGCAATACGATTACCTGCGCCGAGTCGAGCGGCCTGCTGGCGATTAGCGAAGCGCGTGACATAATCGCGCGTGGAGATAGTGACGCAGCTCTTACCGGCGCCGCGGAGGCGAAGGTCAATCCTATTGTGATGATTCGACAGATGCTTCTAAAAAGAGCTACAAGCGGATACAACGATGAGCCGGACAAGGCTTCTCGGCCTTTCGATGCGCAGGCAAAAGGTTCGGTGTTCGGCGAGGGCGCTGGTATGGTCGTGCTCGAAAATCTGGAAAGAGCAGAGGCACGAGGCGCAAAAGTGTATGCAGAAATCGTCGGAACGGGTGAAAGTAATAATATTAACGCTGAGTACGAACGCTTGGAGGCCGACGGCAAAGGGTTACAAGTCGCTATGGAGAAAGCACTTAGCGATGCCGGCATCGGGCCGGAACAATTGGATTTGGTCATACCGCACGGTACGGGGATTCCACGAGATGATATAGCCGAGAGTAAGGCTCTTGAAGCGGTACTGGGCAGCGGTATTAAAAATATTCCTGTGTTTCCCACCAAGAGTATGGTGAGTAATACCGGCGCAGCATCGGGCGCGATTGATGTTATAGCTGCTGTGTGTGCGATGCGCGACGGCAAAATACCAGCCGCTAAGAATTGTGATTCGCCGGCAAAGGGATGTAATCTAAATATAGTAAAAGAACAAATTGAAAAAGAAATCAAGTATGCGCTTTGCTGCAGTTATACATACGGCGGCCAAGTCGCAGCTATCGTGTTAAAGAAATATGAGCAATAACAATAAAAGAAGAGTAGTGATAACCGGGCTTGGGCTGGTCTGTCCGATGGGCAATGATGTAGAGACGGTCTGGCAGGGGATGCTGGCCGGTAAAAACGGTTTTAATAAGACCACGATATTCGACGCTTCTACTTTTCCGTCGCAGTTCTGCGCGGAAGTCAAAGATTATGACCTGAGTAAATATACCAAAAATCCGGAGCTTCACAAGCACAGCAATCGCGGCAGCGGGTTTGTAATTGGCGCAACAGTCGAGGCCTGTAAGCAAGCGAAGATTGACATTGAGACCGAGCGGCCCGGCGACGGTATAGACCGGAGAAGAATGGGGATATATCTCGGAGCCGGTGAAGGCTCAGTTGATAATGACGCTTTTTTCGATGCGGTTGTCAAGGCTTGGGACGTTAACAGCAATCAGATGAACTGGGATAAGTGGGCCCAGGTTGCGTTCGGTAAAATGACGGCGATGCGGGAGCTGGAGCAGGAGCCGAATATGCCGGCCGCTCATGTTGCGATGCTGACCGGTGCGCGCGGGCCTACGCGGAGCTGTCTGACGGCCTGTGCGGCGAGTACACAGGCGGCGGGTGAGGCGATGATGATGATTCGAAAAGGCGCAGCCGATGTGATGATTGCTGGCGGGGCGCACTCTATGATACATCCGCTGGGAATAACGGGTTTTTGTCGGCTGACCGCTCTATCGACAAGGAATGACAGTATCGAAACCGCGTCGCGGCCTTTTACTGCCAGCAGGGACGGATTTGTAATTGGCGAAGGCGGGGCTGTGCTGATTCTGGAATCTCTCGAGCACGCGAAGAAACGCGGCGCAAAAATCCTTGCTGAAGTTATCGGCTACGGCAGCAGCAGCGACGCCTTCAGGGTGACGGATATGCACGAAGATGCCAGGGGCGCTATTCAATCACTGGAGGCCGCGTTGAAGGACTCTGGGTTAAGCTATTCGCAAGTGGACTACATAAGCACGCACGGGACCAGCACGTCGGAAAATGACGCGATTGAGACCAAGGCGATAAAAGCGGTCTTCAAGGACAAGGCCAAGAGTATTCCGGCAAGCTCGGTCAAGAGCATGATGGGGCATTTGATAGGGGCGACCGGTGCGGCGGAATTGATTACGTGTGTCCTTGCGATTCGTGATAATATAGTGCCGCCTACGATGAATCTGAACGACCCTGACCCGGCGCTGGATTTGGATTATGTGCCGAATAAGCCGAGAAGATGTAAGGTCGATATCGCAGTGAACGAATCGTTCGGATTCGGCGGGCAGAACGACGTAGTAATTATCAGAAGATTTGAAGAATAGCCACAGAGGTCACAGAGAATGATTGATATAAAGGTCATACGAGAAAATCCGGAGAAGTTTAAAAAGGCGGCGATTGATAAAAAGATGCCAGATGTTATAGACCGCCTTTTGGATTTGGATGATGCCTTACGAAAGGACAAGGCTTTTTTGCAGGATATAAATACTAAGAAGAATCGAATTGGCAAATCTATTCCCAAACTTAGCGATTCCGAAAAACAAGAAGCCTTAGACGAACTTGCCAAATTAAAACAAAGAGAAGCTGTATATCAAGATGCAGTCAATAAGCATCAGCCTCAGTTCGATGAGTTGATGATGCAGGTTGCTCAGCCTGCCGATGACGATGTGCCGGTTGGAAAAGACGATACAGAGAACGTCGAACTTCGACGGGAGGGGCAGGTGCGTGCGTTTGATTTCGAGCCGAAAGACCACGTGCAATTGGGACTGGCGCTTGGGATAATCGATATCGAGCGGGGGGTTAAGCTCGCAGGGACGCGCAGCTATTTTCTCAAAGGTGACGGGGCGCTGCTGCACTGGGCGATGCTGCGGTTTGCGATGGACTTTATGGTCGGGCGGGGATATGAGCCGATGTCGGTGCCGCTGTTGATGAAGGCCGAAGCGATGCGCGGTACGGGATATTATCCCGGCTCGGAAGACCAGACGTACCAGATGGAAAAGGATTCGCTTAGTCTCGCGGGCACAGCGGAAGTGCCGCTTACCGCATATTATATGGGTGAGATACTCAAAGCCGAAGAGCTGCCGAAGAAATTCGTCGCTATGTCGAGCTGTTTCAGACGAGAGGCAGGCGCCGCAGGCAAGGATACATACGGGCTGTACAGAATTCATCAGTTCGATAAGGTCGAGCAGGTAGTTGTTTGTGAGAACAGTATTGAGCAGAGTAATAAATTCCACGAAGAAATTCTCGCCAACGCCGAAGGCGTGATGAAGGCACTTGAGCTGCCTTATCGTGTGGTGGTAGTTTGCACCGGTGATTTGGGCAGGGGACAGGCCAGGAAATACGATATCGAGGCGTGGATGCCTTCGCGCGAAAATTACTGCGAGACGCACAGTGCGAGTAAATTCTATGAGTTCCAGGCCAGGCGAATGAACCTGCGATACAAAGACGCCAAAACAAAGAAGAATTCATTTTGCCATACCCTTAATAACACCGTTATTGCCAGTCCTCGAATACTGATTCCCATTCTCGAACTGTATCAAAATGCGGATGGCTCGGTGACGATTCCGCAGGTCCTTCGGTCCTATATGGCAGGTAAAGAAAAAATCATCGCTCATAGTTCGTAACCTTCCCGATGTCGTCTCGGAATCTCGTTTCCCCAAATTGCCCAGACGGTATAAGTTTGGCTTTGTTTGGGTTTGAATTGGGTTTGTTTTGGGTTCGTTTTTGGGCAAAATCGTGGTTTTTGGCTGAAAAACGGGAAAAATTGGGTTTGTTTTTTCAAAAAAGGTATGCAATTAGTTAATTGAGAGCTCTGAATAACTTATGAAATTGTTACTATTCTATACACATTGG
>CAZFHM010000191.1:0-4374 GCA_964518825.1 uncultured Pirellulales bacterium | reverse complement strand
TGGTCGCCGGCTTGAGCTCCTCATCCTTGATTACGTCCACCACCCCCTTGTCCCACTTATAAGGCTTCTTCACGGCGACGCTCTTTACAATGTCCCTGTCAACCAACCCGGGATATTTGGCGAGTTTCTCTTTCAATACATTTATCCGCTGCTCAGCCGAGCTGATAATCCCGCGCAGTGCGCCCATCTGGCGGATATGCTTGACGAGTTTGCGCGTATCAATCCCTTCGAGTCCGACCACGTTATTCTTCTTGAGGTATTCGCCGAGAGTATGTTTATTCCGCCAGTTGCTCGGGTACTCGCAATATTCCCTGACCACGAACCCGCTGGCAAAAATCCTGCGAGACTCCACGTCCAGCGAATTCGTCCCGTAGTTGCCTATCAGAGGATACGTCATCGTAATAATCTGCTCATGATACGACGGGTCGGTCAGTATCTCCTGGTAGCCGGTCATCGCCGTATTGAACATGACCTCACCGCACCGGGTGCTCTTTGCCCCGAAGCTCCTGCCCTTGAACACCGTCCCGTCTTCTAATAACAATACCGCGTTCATATTTAAATCCTTTGTCATTCCTGCGTAACCAGGAATCCAATTCGTTTAGCAGTCGCCGGTCTGCCCGCCGTAGTCTCGACGAAGACGGGTACGGCGACTTGGTTAGCCCCCAGGTTTATCCTGGGGGTTTTATATTAAAAACTCGTCGCACAGCGACTCCACACCTTTACATTTTTACTTTTAACTTTTTACTTACTTATAATACAACTGCACCGCCTTAACATCTACCTTCTGTTTCCGCAGCGCGTCTATCGCCTTGACCACTGCCATCGCCCCGCGCATCGTCGTCACATAAGGCACCTGCCTGTCGAGCGCCGTCCGCCGTATAGAGAACGAATCGGTGATTGTCTGCTTACCCACAGTGGTATTGATAATCAAGTCAAGCTCTCTGTTGATTATCAAATCCACAACGTTAGGCCGCCCTTCAATCACCTTCAGCACAAACTCCGCAGGAACATTATTATTTATAAGATTTATGCACGTCCCCTTGGTCGCGGCAATCTTAAATCCCATCGCCGCCAGGTCACGCGCCACCTGTACGCTCCTTGGCTTATCCGCGTCCTTAACGCTGATAAAAATCTTACCCTCCGTCGGCAGCGTATTGCCCGCCGCTATCTGGCTCTTGGCAAATGCAATCCCGAAATCACTGCTGATTCCCATCACCTCCCCGGTACTCAGCATCTCCGGCCCGAGCAGCGTATCAATACCCGGAAATTTCAGAAATGGAAACACCGCCTCTTTAACAGAAAAGTAACTACGCTCGACCTCTTTTGTAAAGCCCAGCTCATCTAATGTCATACCCGTCATTACCTTCGCCGCTAATTTCGCCAGCGGTACACCTATCGCCTTGCTGACAAACGGTATCGTTCGCGACGCTCGCGGGTTAACTTCGAGTATGTAAATCTCGTCGTCCTTAACGGCGAATTGAATATTAAGAAGTCCCTTAACCTTCAATTCTTTGGCAAGCTGCTTCGTCTGCTTCTTAATCTGCTCTATGACCTTCTTTTTCAGCGAGACCGGCGGCAGCACGCACGCACTGTCACCCGAATGCACACCCGCCTCCTCGATATGCTCCATTATCCCGCCGATTACCACGCGATTACCGTCGCTTATCGCATCGACGTCCAGCTCCGTCGCGTCATCGAGAAATTTGTCTATAAGAATCGGATGCTCGCCCGATGCCTCAATCGCGTTAGCCACGCACGCCTTCAGCGACGTCTCGTCGTGCACAACCTCCATCGCCCGCCCGCCGAGTACAAAACTCGGCCGAATCAACAGCGGATAACCTAAGCGCTTGGCGATTTTCAAAGTCTGCTCATAGTTCATCGCCGTGCCGCTGTAAGGCTGGCGCAATCGGAGCTTCTCGACCAGCCGGTTAAATCGTTTGCGGTCCTCAGCAAGGTCGATACTGTCCGGGCTCGTCCCGATGATTTTCACGCCCGCCTTTTCCAGCGACACCGCCAGTTTCAAAGGTGTCTGCCCGCCGAACTGAACAATCACTCCGTCGGGCTTTTCCGTCTCGACGATATTCATCACGTCCTCGAACGTCAACGGCTCGAAGTACAGCCGGTCGCTTGTATCGTAGTCCGTACTGACCGTCTCCGGGTTGCAGTTGACCATTATCGACTCGACCCCGATTTCCCGAAGCGCGAACGCCGCGTGCACACAGCAGTAATCGAACTCAATCCCCTGCCCAATCCGGTTAGGCCCGCCGCCTAAAATAATCACCTTCCTGCGATTCGTCGGCTGCGCTTCGCATTCTTCTTCATACGTCGAATAAAGATAAGGCGTATGCGCCTCGAACTCCGCACCGCACGTATCGACCGTCTTGTAAACAACTTTTATACCCGCCGCCAGCCGTTTCTTCCGCACCGCAAGTTCATCACTGCCGATTTTAGCCGCGATATATTTGTCGCTGAAACCGTATTCCTTGACCTTACGCAGAAAACCCGCGCTCATCCTGCTGAGCCTGGTCGACGCGATTTTCTTTTCGACCTTGATAATGTCCTTGATGTTATTAAGGAACCACGGGTCGATTTTCGTCAGCTCGAACAATTCCTCGACCGGTACCTTCCGTCGCAGCGCCTCCGCCACGTACCATATCCGGTCCCAGCGGTTCCTCTTGAGCTTCTCTTTAATCTCACCCGTAGTCAGCCCCGCGTCGATATGTTTCGCGTCGAGCGAATACCGGTCGACTTCCAGCGACCGAATCGCCTTTTGCATCGCCTCCTTGAACGTCCTGCCGATAGCCATCGCCTCGCCGACCGACTTCATCTGCACCGTCAGCTCCGCTTTTGTCTGCCGGAACTTCTCGAACGTAAACCGGGGCCACTTCACCACGCAGTAATCAATCGTCGGCTCGAAGCACGCCGGCGTCTTCTTCGTAATATCATTGGTTATCTCATCCAGCGTATAACCCACCGCCAGCAGCGACGCAATCTTCGCAATCGGAAAACCTGTAGCCTTGCTGGCCAGCGCACTGCTGCGGGAAACACGGGGGTTCATTTCGATTACGTATAATTTGCCGTTATTCGGATTGACCGCAAACTGGATGTTCGACCCGCCCGTCTCCACGCCGATGGCCCGCATAATCTTCAGCGACGCGTCCCGCATTATCTGGTATTCCTTATCGGTCAGCGTCTGGGCCGGCGCCACAGTTATACTGTCGCCCGTATGAATCCCCATCGCATCGAGGTTCTCAATCGGACATACTATGACCACATTATCCCTTACATCGCGCATTACCTCCAGCTCGTATTCCTTCCAGCCTATAACCGACTCCTCAACAAGTACCTGATTCTTCGGGCTGAGGTCCAGACCCCAATTTACATATTTCTCGTACTCAGCCATATTGTACGCGACGTTGCCGCCGGTCCCGCCGAGTGTATAAGACGGACGGATAATGGCCGGGAATCCTACGAGCTCGATAATCTTTTCGGCCTCGTCCCACGAATGGGCGTAGCCGCTCTTCGGCACCTCCAGTCCGCACTGCTCCATAGTTTTTTTGAATTTGTCGCGCTCCTCGGCCTTTTTGATGCACTTAAGATTTGCGCCAATCATTTTGACGCCGTACTTTTTTAAGACGCCGCTCTCAGCCAGGGCCACCGCGGTATTAAGGCCGGTCTGCCCGCCCAGGGTCGGCAAAAGGCTGTCCGGCCGTTCCTTTTTGATTATCATCTCGACTATTTCGGGTGTAATCGGCTCGATGTACGTGCGGTGGGCCAGTTCCGGGTCGGTCATTATCGTAGCCGGGTTGCTGTTGACCAGAATGACCTTGAAGCCTTCTTTTTTGAGCACCTTGCAGGCCTGCGCTCCGGAATAGTCGAACTCACAGGCCTGGCCGATGACAATCGGCCCGGAACCTATTATCAGTATCTTCTTTATATCCTTACGCTTAGGCATAATTTACTAACTTCCATTAACCGCAGAGTCCGCTGAGCTCACAGAGAAAAAAATAGTCAGAAAAAACCTTCTTATTTCCACCGTTACATTATATAGGCTCTGCGTTCTTTGCGTTCTCCGCGGCAAAAATGACTATATTTCGCCAATACCTAAAAAAAACGCCCTCCAGTCGCAGGGCGTCGCGTTCATAACACTTACTTTTAGCACCGAATTTATAGCTCATTAAAAACGAGAGTTTACAGGTTCGTCGGGGGTATGGCAATGGTTTTTTCAAAATTTAATTGCAGAGGAGTTAACCACCAAAACACTAAGGGATTTGATGCGGCATCTACGATGCCTGTGTGTTTTTCGCGGACATGCCACTTTTTTATTGCGAGTTTCAAGATTTTTCTTTTTAATTTTGATAATTACTGCAGAAG
>CAZFHM010000190.1:0-4376 GCA_964518825.1 uncultured Pirellulales bacterium | reverse complement strand
ACACCGGGTTTTCAACCCGGCAACAGGGGTTCGAATCCCCTTGGGGCTATTTTTAATTGGAGCGTTACGAATTTCCCGTAACGCTCTTTTTATTTACAGCATTCAAAACAACCTGGGAACTCAAACACCTTTAGCTGCGAAAGCTACTTAAACCTCTAAAGCTTAGCGATTTACTTAGTTGGTTTTAACTAAAACACTAACTTGAAACCCCGGCACAATTCACTTACAATCAGTCGGGATGGCTGGTACGTCAAAACACTGCGAGAAGTGTGGATACAGGCACGGCCGGGGTCGATGCTGCATAGATATTTACCAACAGCTTGGCCAGGCAAAAGGCCATTCCGTTCTGGGCAAGGTTATACTTGCATTTGTTCTGCCTTTATTAATTTTCATCGGCTGCCTTATTCTGGCGGAATATTTCCTAGCCGACTTTGTGGCCGGAAACCTGAAAATAATAATTGTATTTTTAATATCACTATTAGTGACGATTTTTTTTGTGCAACTAATACGGATATTCACCAGGAAACCGGTTAAGTTAAAAAACAATTAAAAAAGTTCTAAGGATTATTATGAATCACCAAGAACATGAACATAAAGTGCACGGCCACGACCACACCAGTCATCACGCTCATATGGTTCAGGATTTTAAACGTCGATTTTGGATTTCACTCGTTTTGACTGTACCGGTCCTGGCATTGGCACCTATGATACAAGGGTTTTTGGGGCTGCGTGAAACACTTCGTTTTCCGGGAGACAGTTATATCCAATGGGTCCTTGCCACAATAATCTTCTTCTACGGCGGCTGGCCTTTTATCAAAGGCTTTTACAATGAGCTGAAGAAAAAAAATCCCGGGATGATGACGCTTATCGCTCTGGCAATTACGGTCGCGTACGTATACAGCTCGGCGGTGGTGTTCGGCCTGACCGGCAAGGTGTTCTTCTGGGAACTCGCCACGCTGATCGATGTAATGCTGCTGGGCCACTGGATAGAAATGAAATCGGTGATGGGGGCGTCACGTGCACTCGAAAGCCTTGTTCAGCTAATGCCCTCAGAGGCCCACAAGGTAACGCAAAGCGGCGGCACTGAAGATATAGCAGTAAGTGAATTAAAACCCGGTGACAGGGTAGTCGTCAAGCCGGGCGAAAAAATTCCCATCGACGGACAAATCACGGAGGGAACAACCAGCGTCAACCAGGCGATGCTGACCGGCGAAAGCAAACCCGTTGAAAAAGAACAAGGCGACCAGGTAATCGGCGGCTCGGTCAACGGCGAAGCTGCGTTCACAATGGAGGTTCAAAAAACCGGCGACCAGACATATCTGTCGCAGGTAATAGAAATGGTTCGCAAAGCGCAGGAATCCCGCTCACGAACGCAGGACATCGCAAGTCGCGCAGCATTCTGGCTCACAATTATTGCGCTCACGGCCGGCGGCGGGACTTTGATTTTCTGGATTAGCTTCGGAAAGGCGTTCGAATTCGCGCTCGAAAGAATGGTAACCGTTATGGTCATCACCTGTCCCCACGCGCTGGGGCTGGCTGTCCCGCTGGTAGTCGCGGTTTCAACTGCAATTTCAGCAGCCAACGGTCTTCTGATTCGTGACCGTTCAGCATTCGAGCGGGCAAAGGATGTTAACGCGGTCTTGTTCGATAAAACCGGAACCTTAACACAGGGCCGATTCGGAGTTACGGATGTTATTTCAATCGGCGACAAAAGCGAAGATGAACTGCTCAAACTCGCCGCTTCGCTCGAAAGTCAGTCCGAGCACCCGATTGCGCAGGGCGTTGTACAAGCCGCTAAGGATAAAAATATCGAATTTGAAACACCAAAGGATTTCAAAGCCATTCCGGGCAAAGGCGCACAGGCCAGCGTCGGCGGACTCTCCGTCAAAGTCGTTAGTCCCGGCTATCTAAAAGAAAATAATCTTTCCGTTGATAACAATGCCATTCAAAAGACAGCCGACCAGGGCAAAACCGTCGTTTACATTCTCATAGATGAAAAGATACAGGGCGCTGTCGCGCTGGCGGATATTATCCGAGACGAATCGAAGGAAGCACTTTCCAATCTTAAAAAAATGGGCGTGCAGGTAATGATGATTACCGGCGATTCCGAAGCTGTCGCTAAATGGGTCGCACAGGAGCTTGAACTGGATGATTATTTCGCTGAGGTTCTTCCCGATAAAAAAGCGGACAAAGTAAAAGAAGTCCAAAGCCGCGGCCTTGTCGTTGCTATGACAGGCGACGGCGTCAATGACGCCCCGGCACTCACGCAGGCCGACGTCGGAATTGCCATCGGAGCCGGAACGGACGTCGCTATCGAGTCGGCCGATATCGTGCTTGTTCGTTCGGACCCGCGAGATGTAACCGCAGTTATCACACTTGCACGGGCGACTTACAGAAAAATGGTGCAGAATTTAATATGGGCTACCGGCTACAACGTCATCGCGATACCATTAGCGGCGGGCGTGCTTTATAGTTATGGAATCATTTTGAGTCCGGCCGTAGGAGCGGCGTTGATGGCTCTTTCAACGGTTATTGTCGCGATTAACGCAAAATTCCTGCACGTAGAAAAAAACGAATCAGAAACTTCTGCATCTTAAATATTAATTCAGAAAAGTATTAACGTTTTTATTATGGGAGAAAAGCGAAATGATAAATTATGGTTTTACTAAAGAATTGGATACCGGTTTCGAACAGGCCGTGAAAATGGTAACGGAAAACCTCGAAGAAGCCGGTTTTGGAATCCTCACAACTATCGACGTTAAAGAAAAATTCAGAAAAAAACTCGGTATCGATTTCAGAAATTACGTGATACTGGGCGCTTGCAATCCCGCCAGCGCACATAAAGCAATCGAAGCGGAAGAAAACATCGGCCTGATGCTGCCGTGCAATGTCATCGTATATGAAAAGGATGGCAAGACAGTCGTATCGGCAATAAAACCTTCGATTGCTATGAAAATGATTGATAATCCTGAGTTGAGCGGCATCGCGGCAGACGTGGAATCGAAGCTCAAACAGGTAATCGATAACATTTAAAAAGGAGAAAACAAAAATGAAAAGTAAAATGCTTATTTTAATAATCTCGTTAATGCCTTCAGCGGTTTTTGCCCAGGATGATGGTTACGGGCATATGAACGGCGGATGGCATATGATGAATTACGGTTACGGAGGTGTTATTATGTGGTTAATACTGATAATTGTAATCGGTCTGCTGGTCTTTTTAGCTATCCAGCTTCCGAAAGGCAGCGGAAGCGAAAAAAGAACACAAGAAACCACTCTGGATGTTCTAAAAAAACGCTACGCCGGAGGAGAAATAAATAAAGAAGAATTCGAGCGAATGAAACGCGATTTGCAAAACTGATAGTCTATTCAACTCGTCAATTTCGCCGATACATATAAGTAATTTTCCACACCCTTACGAATGTGGCATTACGAAGGAATAATAAAGTTCGTTTTTACACAAATCCAACACAATCCTAACCATCACGTAACGGCCGACTTTGTATGACAAATTGCGTTTTGCTGCAAGGCAGCAGGCCCTGAAACAAGATATTGTTTGACAACGCCCGGTAAGAGGGTATAATGAAGGATTAGGCGGTCTTTAGTCATTCCGAGATGAAGACAAGCAGTCTTTGCAGCGTTTATTATTTCATTACCTAATAGGGAGTAACAATGACAAAAATTCTAAAAACATCGGCAACCGGCAGGAGATGCGAGTTTCCGAACTGCACAACTATCCTGAGCATCTATAACCATGAGAATCATTGTCATATACATCGGGATAAGTTATCTCAGAAGCAAAAAACTAAAATTCCATACCTCCATCTTACATAAAAATTTGAATTATGCAGATATGGTTTCAGTGAAATTCCTGCCCTGGTTATAGAGCTTAACGCATATTGAAATGGTTTCCCGCACTGGTTCGATTGTTCAGACTTTCATGCCGGAAACGCTCGTCTCGAATATCATTCTGTCACCGACGACACCCTGGATATCAGCGGAGAACTTTCGGCTTTTAATGGATGTGATATGTCCCAGCAAAAGCAGGCGGTCGCCGGGAGCGGCCGGTGCACGGAACCTGGCAGATTCGATACTGGTAAACCCGATAAATCCCTCGACGCCGAACACATGCTTGACATAAAAACTTAGCAGTTGAGCGGCAGCTTCAATCATAATCACGCCCGGCATCAACGGCCTTTCGGGAATGTGGCCGCGAACCCAAAAATCAGTGTCACGAATATCCCTGTACCCCAGCACCATTCTTGTTTCTTTTTCGTACCAGAGAATCCCGTCAAGCTGCTCCATCTCATATCGCTGGGGGTTTTCTTTCTCGATATCGGCCCTGGTGAAAACAGGCTCACCCTGTAAATCTATCTTAG